>NZ_JBYLHY010000006.1:0-365584 GCF_057749925.1 Paenibacillus sp. sgz302191 | reverse complement strand
GAGCTTCAGCGCAACATCGTCCCCATAGTGAAGGATCGCTCTTTCAAACGGAACAAACAGACAAAAGCTAACAAATTCACGAAGACCAAGCGGCGGGGGCTATAACCGCTTAACCTGACAACATTGGCGTTCACGCCGCCCATCCCGACTATGTGCGGCAGCTGCGCCAAATTTGCGACGAACGCTCGATTTTGCTCATTTTCGACGAAGTTCAAACGGGAGTCGGCCGAACCGGCACCATGTTCGCGTACGAACATTACGGGATCGAAGCCGACATCATGACGCTCGGCAAAGGGATCGGGGGCGGCTTCCCGCTTTCGGCGATGCTGACGAAGGAGGCTTACAACTTGTTCGAGCCCGGCGATCAGGGCGGCACTTACACCGGACAGCCGCTGGCGATGGCTGCGGGCCTCGCCGTCTTCAGCGAGGTGATCCGCCTGAATTTGCCGCGAAAAGCGAAGGAGCAAGGGGGCTATTTGCAACAGCGGCTGCACGAAATCGCAGCGAAGCACGGCCTGCGCAACATTCGCGGCAAAGGGCTGCTGGCGGCTTTTGACCTGCCCGAGCCAAAAGGCGCCGAGCTGGTCGCAAATTGCTTGCAGGCCGGCCTGCTCGTCAATTCGCCGCAGCCTGCGACGATTCGTCTTATGCCGCCGTTAATCGTGAGCCGGGAGGACATTGACGAGATGCTGGCTGTTTTGGACCGCGAATTGGATCGTTTACGGGAGTGACAGCTCCGCAACGCGCGATTATCCTCGCGTTGTCCGCAGCCCCGCTGCGTAGTATGCTATTCATGAAGAAGCATGAATGAGATAAACCTCTATCGAGGTCTTTCGAAGATGAGCGACCGCGTTTAGAGGTAGGTTTATTCGCCAATAAGAATGTGTTCTGCGCGCTTTAGCGCTGTAAAGAACTTAAACATTCTTATGTTGTAAAAAATGGCTTCAACATGGAAAGGAGCGGCGCATGACGGGTTGGAATCGGGTCAATGACGGAACGAATGAACCGCCGAAGCTGGCCATCGAGCAATCTTGGTGGGCGATGTCCGGTTTGGGTCAAGACGGCAAGGAGTGGTCGGCGGAAGAAAAGGTGGAGCGGATCGCTGAAGCGGGCTTCACGGGCATTTCCGGTTTTGTGCCGGCGCAGGCCGAGGCGGAGAAGTGGCACCGGCTCCTCGACCGGTACAAGCTGAGCTTCAGCGGCCTGGCTTATCCGCTCAAGGCGCAAGATATGGAGGGGCCGCTTCAGGCCGCCAAAGCGTTTGGCCGGGTGCGGTACATGAACATCCAGCTGATGGATGCGTTCGTTGTCGGCGAAGAGGCGCAGCGCTTGCTGGAAGGCGTGCTGGAAGCCTGCGAGCGCGCCGGCATCCCGGGTTTTATCGAGACGCACCGCGGCACGGTTACGCAGGATTTGATCCGCACGGCTCAGTATGTGGAACAACTTCCGCAGCTGCAGCTGACGATCGACCTGTCGCATTACGTCGTGGCCGGGGAAATGACCGGCGGCGGCAGCGAGCGGGCGGAGCGGCTTTTTGACCGGCTGCTGGCGCGAACGGCGGCCATTCATGCACGCGTGTCGAACGGCGAGCAGGTGCAGATCGATATCGGCCCGGATGGCGATCATCCTATGGCCGGCCATTTTGCTCGCTGGTGGAGGAAGGGCATGGAGCAGTGGCTGAAGCGGGCGATGCCCGGCGATGTGCTCCCTTTTGTCACGGAGCTCGGACCTCCGCGCAATTATGCGATAACCCGGATCGACGCTGAGGGACGGGAAGTGGAAATCTCCGACCGCTGGCAGCAAGCGCTGCTCCTGAAGCGGATCGCCGAGGAGCAGTGGCGGCAGGCGCGGAGCCGGCCATGAGCGGCGGCCTTTTTCAGAGCACGATGCTGGAGCGGGATTGCCATCCGCAGGTTATGGCTTACTATTTTAAACAATGGAACGGATTCCATATGCAGTTTCACCGGCACGATGCGATTGAAATCATGTATGCGATCCACGGCGCCTGCGATGTGGAAATTCAAACGAAACGGGAGGCGCACGATAGCGTCAGGCTGAAAAAGGGCGAGTTCATCATTTTGGATGCCAATGTGCCGCACAGGCTGCTGGTGGGCGAAGGCGCGCCCTGCCGGATGCTGAACGCCGAATTCCGCTTCGCCGACCGTAAGGGCGCATTCCCGTCGGTTCGGCAAATGGCGCTTGAAGACGGCGTATTGGCTTCATTTTTGACCGTACAGTCGCCTTATCTGGTGCTCCGCGATCCCGACGACGTGTACCACGTGCTCAAAAGCCTCGTACTGGAGCTTGACAGGCCCGGGGCCAAAAGCGAAACGATGGTGCACCTGCTTATGTCGCAGCTATTGATCCGGATCGCCAGACTGTGGCGGGAAACGTACCGCAGCGGCCAGCAGCAAAGCGACGTCTATGTGAAGCAGAGCATGGAGTATCTTCATCAAAACTACGACCGGGACATTCAGGTCAAAGATATCGCTGCGGCCGTCAGCCTGCATCCCGGCTATTTGCAGCGCATTTTCAAAACCAATACCGGCGTGACGCTGATGGAATATTTGACCTCGATCCGCATGGAAAAAGCAAAGATGCTGCTGCTCGAAACCGACGTGCAGATTGCGGAGATTTGCGATTATGTCGGGGTCGGCAGCCGGCAATATTTTCATATGCTGTTCAAAGCGTACACGAATCGGACGCCTTTGGAGTTCAGGCAGTCGATGGATACGCACATCATGAATTATCCGGAACAAAGTGAGGATTTTTGACAGACGCAGGGGTAAAAAGTGAGGAATTTGATAACGCTTCCGGCGGACGCTTTGCTACAATTGGTTTTGTGTAAGAAACCGAATGTGACAAAGAGAGGATGAAGTCTGATGTCGTTTAAAGTTGCTTTTATCGGGGCGGGAAGTATCGGATTTACCCGTGGTTTGCTGCGGGATTTGCTCGCGGTGCCTGAATTTCACAATATGGAAGTCGCTTTTACGGACATCAATGCGCACAACCTGGAGATGGTGACGGAGCTCTGCCAGCGGGATATTCGCGAGAACGGTTTGGCGATTCAAATCCAGGCGACGACGGACCGCAGGGAAGCTTTGAAAGATGCGAAATATGTATTATGTACGATTCGTGTAGGCGGGCTTGAAGCTTTTGCTACGGACGTGGACATTCCGCTGAAATACGGCATCGACCAATGCGTCGGCGATACGCTGTGCGCGGGCGGCATTATGTACGGACAGCGCGGCATCGCCGAGATGCTGAACATTTGCAAAGATATTCGCGAGACGGCTGCGCCGGACGTGCTGCTGCTCAACTATGCGAACCCGATGGCGATGCTGACTTGGGCGTGCAACAAATACGGCGGCGTGCGCACGATCGGCTTGTGTCACGGCGTGCAGGGCGGGCACTGGCAGATTGCCGAGGCGTTCGGCCTGAAGCAGGAGGAAGTCGATATCATCTGCGCCGGCATTAACCATCAGACGTGGTACATCCAAATCCGCCATAACGGCGAAGATTTGACCGGAAGGCTGCTCGAAGCTTTCGAGAAGCATCCGGATTTCAGCCGCACCGAAAAAGTGCGCATCGATATGCTGCGCCGTTTCGGCTACTACAGCACGGAGTCCAACGGGCACCTGAGCGAATACGTGCCCTGGTACCGCAAGCGGCCGCAGGAAATCGCCGAATGGATCGATCTCGGCAGCTGGATCAACGGGGAAACCGGCGGCTATTTGCGCGTATGCACGGAAGGCCGCAACTGGTTCGAGACCGATTTCCCGAACTGGATGAAAGATCCGGCCCTGGAGTACAAGCCGGAAAAGCGCAGCCACGAGCACGGCTCGTACATCATTGAAGGCCTGGAGACCGGCCGTGTGTACCGCGGGCATTTCAACGTGGTGAACGACGGCGTTATCGCCAACCTGCCGGCCGATGCGGTGATCGAAGCTCCGGGCTACGCGGACCGCAACGGAATTTCGATGCCGCGCATCGGTGATCTGCCGCTGGGGCCTGCGGCCGTATGCAATGCGAGCATCTCCGTACAGCGGCTTGCCGTAGAAGCCGCCGTGCACGGCGACGACAAACTGCTGCGCCAGGCGTTCATGATGGACCCGCTCGTCGGCGCAGTGTGCAATCCGAAGGAGATTTGGCAGCTTGTCGACGAAATGCTCGTCGCGCAGGAGCAGTGGCTGCCGCAGTACGGCAGCGCGATTGCCGAAGCGAAGCGGCGCCTCGCTTCGGGCGATCTGATCCCGACGAGAGACTACGAGGGCGCGGCGCGCCTGAAGGTGAAATCCGTCGAGGAGATGAAGCAGGACCGCGAAGCCGCCAACAAAAACGCCGGCGAATCGGACAAAGGCAAGGACCGCGCAGCGGCGGCGCACTGATCCGTTCGGCTCGGGGCGCACTCGCCTGCGGCCGATTTGAGCGGCTAGCGCGGCGTTGAGCTGCGCTGTGCTGCAGCGCGTTGCGGTAAGCTGAGCCGCGCTGCGCTGCCGCCGGAGCGCTGCTGCCCGGAGTCTGTATTTTAAAGCGGGCATCGGTTATAATGGATGAAACTGAAAAAGGACCTTGCGGTCCTTTTTTTACGCTGCCGAAAGTCGACCGAAAGCTGTCAGGCTGCGAAACACTGCGCGCTGGGAGCTGCGTGCGGTGCGAAGGCCGGGCCCGGTGTTTGGGCGCGGAAACGTGCAGTTTTCAGGCTGCCTGAGAAAGCCGCGACTTTCTATTAGGGCAGCCGGAGGGTAGTCCTGGTTGGGAGCGCAGCTTCCAGGCCAGGACTGGCTAGGCTAGGCTAGCCAGCCCGAAAACCTGCAAAAGTGCAGGCTTTTTCAGCGATTAGGGGGCATTTTGAGGAAAAGCCTGCGATTGTGCAGGAATTTCCGCCGAAAATGGGCCTGAGCTCAAGTATTCGCAAAAAAACCTGCACATTTGCAGGAATATTTCGTTGCCAACGCGTTGATGAGCAAAAACCTGTACGTTTGCAGGAATATTTTGCTGCGTGAGCATCAACGAGCCCAAAACTGCATTTTTGCAGCAATTTTTGCACGCGCTGTGGCGGGTGGGCGTGCTATCTTCTGGTGCATCAGTTTTTTCAATAGTCTGGTTTTTATAGGCTTTTTGCTCAATGCCAATAGCGTGGTCGGCCGGCCGCTGTCGTGCAGCGAAACACCGTGCGCCGGGAGGTACGTGTGGTGGAACTAAGCGGACTCTGCGCGCGAGAGCTTATCAGTAGGCTGACGTCCACGGCGTCATGGGAGATTTTACAGGTTTTCTGCGGGTTTTCTGCACGCGCCGCCAGTGAGCGGGTTTTTCGGCAGTTTTTTCGTATGTCGGGTACAAAGGAAAGTATCGTTTTCTGCACATGAGAGGAGCGACGGAAATGTCGAACATCGGAGTATGGGAACCGGCCGAGCCGGGAGTGAAGCGCTGTATTTTGAAGGCCGAAGGCGGCCTCATGATGATGGAAGTGCATTTTGAGCCGGGGGCGGAAGGGTACGAGCACAGCCATGTGCACGAGCAAATGTCCTACTGCCTGAAAGGTCGGATCGAGTTCAGAATCGACGGCACGGCGACGGTGATCGGGCAGGGGCAGTCCATTTACATACCAAGCGGGGCCAAGCATGGAGTGACGGCACTGGAATCGTCCGCGCTGCTGGATGTGTTCACCCCTGTCCGCGAAGATCTTGTAAAACGCGGTTAAATGCCGGATCGAACCGAACCGTTTAAGTATGGGACTTGACCACCGCCGTGCAGTACTGCAACGTACGCCGTGAGAGGGCACGCCCGGAGAGTTGATCCGAATTTTTGCGCCACCCGCAAATCATACAATGAAAAAACCGGTTTAACCGCCGGTTGCCGCATTCGCTTTTTTGGGCGAACAACATTGTGTGAGTTGGAGTGGCGCTTTTTTACCACATAAGAATGTTTAAAGTTCTTTCCAGCGCTAAAGCGTGAAGAACAGCATTCTTATTGGCGAATAAACCTACCTCTAAACGCGGTCGCTCATCTTCGAAAGACCTCGATAGAGGTTTATCTCATCGCGGCGAACCTGCAGTGTGAACGACCGCTTTTATTGAACGAACGCAATCGATCCGAAATGTGATATAATAGAACATAACATGAACGAAACGTACAAGGAGCTGCACCATGTTTGCTATCGAACGGTTAAATAAAATCAAAGAACTGCTTTACCAGCACAAACGGGTCGATGTGGTCGAGCTTAGCGAGCTTTTTTCCGTGACGGAAGTGACGATCCGCAGAGATTTGGACAAGCTGGAGCAGAGCGGTTTTTTGGTGAAAACATACGGCGGAGCGGTGATCAACGACAAGCTCGGCGCAGCCCGGGAGGCGGCTGTTCTCGAGGCGGATGATAAAACGATTGAAGAAAAGCGGATGATCGGCAAAATTGCCGCACAAATGATCGAGAACGGCGACGCGATCTATCTCAGTCCAGGCACGACTTGTCTGGAAATCGCCCGCAGCCTGAACGATAAGAAGGTGACCGTCGTCACGAACGACATGGTGATCGGCCTCGCCTTGAAAGACGCCGCAGGCGTCAAAGTGATCGTCACCGGCGGGGATCTCGTGCAGGCCGGTTCGACGCTGGTCGGGGGTTTTACGCTGCAGGCGCTCAGCGGCATTTACATCAACAAGGCGTTTGTCGGTGTCAAGGGTGTGCATCGAGATGCCGGGTATACGGTTGGCAGCTACGAGGAAGCGATGATTTTACAGGAAGTGAAAAAAATTTCCAGCGAAATTATCGTCGCAGCCGATTACACGAAATTCAACCGGACCGGGTTTGCCAAGCTCGGCGACTTGACGATGGCCAAAAAGGTCATTACGAACAAGCAGGTGCCGTCCGAGTTCAAAACGTTTTTTTTCGAGCACGCCGTCGCTTTGTATACAACCTTTGAGCTGGAATAAACCGTACTGCACTTGAACCTTTTGAAGAAATGAGGCACGCAGGGTGAACAATTTTTTGGAAATGAAGGGCATTACGAAACGCTTCCACGACAACGTCGTTTTGAACAATGTCGCGTTGAGCGCGGGTGAAGGCCAAGTGCATGCGCTGATCGGCGAAAACGGGGCAGGCAAATCGACTTTGATGAAAATATTGGCCGGGCTGTTCCAGCCGGATTCCGGCGACATTTATATCAATGGCCGGCAGGTGTCGATCCAAAGCCCCAAACAGGCGCAAGAGCTCGGAATCGCCATGATCCACCAGGAAATCCGGCTGTTCCAAGATTTGAACATTGCTGAGAACGTTTTCATACGCAGGGAACCGGTGAAAAAATGGACCCGGCTGATCGATTGGGACAGCGCTTACAAAGAAACCGGTGAATATCTCAAAAAGTTCGAGCTGAATTTCCATGCGCGAACGCTTGTCAGCACGCTCAGCATCGGGCAGCAAAAGCTCGTCGAAATCATCAAGGCCTACTCGCAGCACGCCAAAATTATGATTATGGACGAGCCGACCGCAGCGCTGACGGAGCAGGAAATCGAACTGCTGTTCAACATTATTCGCGAGATGAAAAAGCACGGCATTACGATCATATATATTTCGCACCGGATCGAGGAGCTGCAGCGGATCGCCGACCGGGTTACGGTAATCCGGGACGGTGAAGTCGTCCAGACGTACGGCATCGGCGAAGTCGATCTGAACGGAATCGTCAAAGTGATGGCCGGCAAGGACGTGGCGGACCGCTATCCGAAGCTGAAGGTGAAGCACGGGGATGAAATATTGCGCGTAGAGAACGTCGGTTACAACGGGCGGATCGAGCATATTCATTTTGCCGTGCGGCGAGGCGAAATTATCGGGCTGACCGGACTGAGCGGCTCGGGTCGCAGAACGCTGGCGAAAGTGCTGTTCGGCATATACGGGCCTTTCGAGGGCGCGATCGTGCTGAACGGCAAAACGTTCACTTCCATGACTCCCCACCTGGCCAAAAAGCACGGTCTTTGTTACGTGACCGGGCTGAATTCGGAGGAAGGGCTTATCTCCAATTCGCCGATATCCGAGAACATCACGCTGACGAACTTGAAGCGGGTGTCCCAAGCCGGGTTTTTGAATCGCGAGAAGGAAGCCGAAGCTGCCAAAGATTTGGTGGAACGGCTGGAAATATCGGTCAGCGAGCTGGAAAACGTCGATAATTTAAGCGGCGGCAAGCAAAAAAAGGTCATTTTGGCCAAGTGGCTGTTCGCCAACGCGAAAGTGCTGATCATCGAAGAGCCGACGGCCGGCATCGATATCGGCTCGAAGATGGACATTTACAACATCATGAACGAGCTTGTGCTTGCGGGGGCGTCGATCATTATGATTTCGTCGGACCTGCCGGAAATTATGGGGATGTCCGACCGGATTATGGTCATGTACAACGGGCAAATCCGCAAAATCTTTAACCGCAACGAAGCGACGCAGGAGCATATTTTGTACTATGCCTCGGGCGGCAAATAAAGCGATGAGCGGGAAACACGGCGGAGCGGGCGGGCTGCGGCGTGTTTTTTGTTGTTTCGGGCGCGGCTTGCCAGCCCGCAAGCTCTGCGTTCGCGCGACCGCAGGCGGTCGAACGATTCACCGCCCACCGGCATGCAGCGCAGCACCGTCCGTTGACGGGGTGCTTACTGCCGCGATCAGAAAATTTGCGCAAGTCAGGCTGTTGAGAATCCACCAAAAGTATGACCTAAATGCCCTTCTCAGATTGTTTTAAATCGTCCCCCACATAAAATTTAATCTGAGGGGAAATCCATTGGACTTTCAGTCGTGAGGGGCTGAATGCCTAGGATGAGCGGAAAAGCCTCAGTTTTACAGGCTGCCCGGAAGCCCACACGCCAGAGTTGGTCGCACAATCTGCCTGGTTGCACGAAGAAAACCTGCAAAAGTACAGTTTTTGCTCGATGGATACGTCCGCTGCGAAAAATTCCTGCAATTGTGCAGGCTTTTCGCCGCGAACATGGGCTCAGGTTCATTTTCACGGGATATTCCTGCACAATCGCAGGCTTTTCGCCAAAATGGACCATTTATAAGGAAAAAGCCTGCACTTTTGCAGGCTTTCTTCCTGACAAGCCGTTTTGTGCCCCACTTCAGCGCCACAATTATGTAGGAGTAGCGTGGGTTGGGGAAGAACGGCTATGCCCCTTATCAACTATCTGACATCTGCAGGGATTTTTCACTTTAGGCGTATCAACGAGCAAAAACTTGCGCTTTTGCAGGCACTCTCCGCATTGCCAAGCAGATGTGTTGTCTCCTAGTGTGGGGGTGTTAACAGCCTGCACGCAGTAGACCTGATTCTTTTCATTCTGAGGGTATCGTCTACGGCAGACGTTATGAGAGTTTTGCAGGTTTTCTGCGCATGACCGGTGATTCGCCGGTTCCGGCGAGCGGGGTGGACAATGTTCTTTTAGGGTTGAAACGAACATAAATGATCAAAAATGAAATCAAAAATTCAAAAAAGTTCTATTCATTTCAATTTTATCGTGTTATACTGTGTTTGCGAATACAGATGATGCGCTGAATAAGAAGGATAGGAGCAGGCCGCTTATGTCTGAGTTTATTTTGGAATTGAGAGCGATTACAAAGACGTTTCCGGGGGTTACAGCGCTCGATCAGGTGCAGTTCCAGCTGAGGCCGGGCGAGATCCACGCTTTGATGGGGGAGAACGGCGCCGGCAAGTCGACGTTTATCAAAATCATCACAGGGGTGCATGCCCCGGATGCGGGCGAGATGTACGTGAACGGCGAGAAGGTGCATTTTAACAATCCGAACGATGCACGCAAGCTGGGAATTGCCGCGATTTATCAGCACGTTACCTGTTATCCGGATTTGAGCGTCACGGAAAATATTTTTATGGGACACGAAAAAATTCAAAAAAGCACCAAACGCATCCTGTGGAGCGAGATGCACGAGGAAGCGGGCAGGCTGCTCAAAGAGCTGGGCGCAAGCTTCGACCCGAAAACGCAGATGGGGGCGCTCAGCATTGCGCAGCAGCAAATTGTCGAAATTGCGAAAGCGCTTTCTACGAATGCGAAGATTATCATTATGGACGAACCGACGGCGGCGTTGACCAAACGGGAGAGCGAGGAGCTGTACAAAATTGCCGAAAGGCTGCGGGACCGGGGGACGGCGATTATTTTTATCTCCCACAGGTTTGAAGACATGTACCGGCTGGCGAGCAGGGTGACCGTGTTTCGGGACGCGCAGTATATCGGCTGCTGGGGCATTCACGATATTACGAACGAAGAGCTGATCGTAGCTATGGTAGGCCGGGAAATTACGCAGCTGTTTCCGAAAAAGGAAACGAGGCCCGGCGACGAAGTACTGCGCGTCGAGGGCGCGGGTCGGACCGGATTTTTCGCCGATATCTCTTTTGCGGTTCGGAGGGGCGAGATTGTCGGGTTGACCGGGCTGGTCGGATCGGGGCGAAGCGAGGTGTGCCAGGCGATATTCGGCATTCATGCTTTGGACAGCGGCCGTATATATCTAAAGGGAAAAGAAATGCGGATCAAAAGTCCATTGGAAGCGATGAAATCGGGAATCGGCTATTTGCCGGAGGACCGGCAGCAGCAGGGGCTTGTGCTGGAATGGGAAATCGGGAAAAACATCACGCTTCCGTTTATCGGCAAATTTTCGAAGCAGGGTTGGCTGAATGTGAACAAGGAAGCGGAAACCGCGAAGGCGCTGGCGGAAAAAGTAAGCGTCAAAGCGGGCAGCATCTTCGATCTGGTCAGCTCCCTGTCCGGCGGCAACCAGCAAAAGGTCGTCTTCGCCAAGCTGCTGACGGCGGATCTGGACGTCATCATTCTCGACGAGCCGACCAAGGGCGTCGATGTGGGAGCCAAATCGGCGATATACGAAATCATCGGCGAGCTGGCGGCGCAAGGCTACGGGGTGCTGCTCGTGTCTTCGGAAATGCCGGAAGTGCTCGGCATGTGCGACCGCATCGTCGTGATGCGGGAAGGCCGGGTGACGGCCACGATGGACCGCAAGGATGCGACGCAGGAAGCGATTCTTGAAGCAGCGATGACCGGCAATCCTGCAAATGCATCGATGCGCGCGACAGTCGGATAACGAACAAGAGGTGGGGGCATTATGGCTGAAAGTACGACAGCTAAAACAACGCTAAACGCGAGTCCGGGAAAAAAAGCGTCGATAAGCGCCGGCATAGCTAAATTCAGAGAGCTTGGGCTGCTTGGTTTTATTATTTTGCTGTCCATTGCCGTCCAACTGCGCAATCCGAGCTTTTTAACGTTGGAGAACGTCAATGATCTGGTCAAAAATACCGCGATTTTAAGCATCCTCGCCGTCGGCATGATGCTCGTGATCGTGACGAGAGGAATCGATCTTTCCATCGGCGCAACGCTCGCCCTCTCGGGGATGGTTGCTGCGCTGACGGTAACGTTTTATCCCGGGCTTCATCCGGTATTCGCGATTTTGCTCGGTACGTCCATCGGAGTTGTATGCGGTTTCATGTTAGGTTTTCTCGTAGCCAAAGTGGGTGTGCTGCCGATTATCGCGACGCTAGGCATGATGAACGTGTTCCGAGGATTGACGTATACGGTCAGCGGAGGCAAATGGGTCAGCGCCCACCAGATGCCGGAAAGCTTTAAAGCGATCGCCACGACTTCGGTTTTGGGCGTGAATACGCTCATCGTGATCGCCGTTTTGATCTACATCGTGTTCTATTATTTCATTAACCACACGAGAACCGGACGGCAAATTTACGCTGTGGGGAGCAACCCGGAATCGGCCAAAATCAGCGGCATCAACAATACGAAAATTTTGTGGCTGGTCTATACCGTTATGGGCGCTTTGTCCGGGCTTGCGGGCGTCCTGTGGGTCGCCAAGTTCGCATCGGCCCAGGGCGATACCGCGATGGGATACGAATTAAGCGTCATCGCCGCTTGCGTGCTCGGGGGCGTCAGCATTGCCGGGGGCTCGGGCAAAATCGGCGGACTTTTGCTGGGCGCGATTCTCCTGGGCATTCTCAATAACGCGCTGCCATTGATCAACGTTTCTCCTTTTTGGCAGATGGCGATTCAGGGGACGATCATTCTCATCGCCGTGCTCATTAACGCAGTCGTAAAAAGAGGCGTGGACCGCAACCATCTCATGAGGAGGAAAATTTAACATGGCACAAACCCGCTTGCTGGGCGGCCGCAAACCGCTGCAAATCAAAAGCTTCTTTTTTCAATGGGAATGGCTGCTCGTCCTCATTTTTATTCTGGTCAACGTGATGAACGCTTATTTGTCCCCGTATTATATGAATATCGAAAATTTGCGCGATGCGACGATGAGCTTTCTTGACAAAGCTTTTATCGTGCTGCCGATGGTG
The DNA here is from genome assembly GCF_057749925.1 of Paenibacillus sp. sgz302191. Classification (NCBI taxonomy): domain Bacteria; kingdom Bacillati; phylum Bacillota; class Bacilli; order Caryophanales; family Paenibacillaceae; genus Paenibacillus; species Paenibacillus sp. sgz302191. Next base: position 353,252 of record NZ_JBYLHY010000006.1, on the reverse strand, counting down.
CTGATTATGATTCTCGGCGATATCGACATTTCCGTCGCTTCGACGGTTGCGCTGTCATCCGTCGTTATGGCGGACTTGTACCACCGGGGAGTTCCGATGGAACTGGCCATCGTCATTTGCCTGCTGGTCGGGACGCTCTGCGGTTTGGTCAACGGCCTGCTGATCGTCAAATTCAAGGAGCTTTCGTCCGTGATCGTGACGCTGTCGACGATGATTATTTATCGCGGTATCGCTTACATTATTTTGGAAGATCAGGCGAAGGGGCAGTTCCCCGACTGGTTCAGCTTTTTCGGCTGGGAATATATCGCCGGCATTCCGTTTATTTTGATCGCCTTCGCCTTCTTTGCCGTGCTGTACGGTCTGCTGCTGCATAAAACGACGTTCGGCCGCAGAATTTACGCGATGGGCAACAATATGACCGCAAGCCGTTTTTCCGGCGTTCAGGTCGATAAAATCAAAATCATTGTGTTTGCGCTCGCCGGCCTGATGGCTGCGATTACCGCTATTTTCCTCACATCGAGAATGGGCAGCACGCGGCCCAACGTCGCAAACGGCTACGAGCTGGACGTTATCGCCATGGTTGTGCTCGGAGGCATCAGCACGGCAGGCGGCAAAGGGAGGATGATCGGCGCGATTCTCGCCGTATTTTTGATTGGCATGCTCAGCTACGGCCTCGGTTTGGTGAACGTGCCCGCCCAGGCGCTGCTCATCATTATCGGTCTGCTGCTGATTGTTGCCGTGATGGTCCCCAAGCTTAAACCGGCAAAAGGCCGGCTGCGAAAAGCGGCGTAACGTACTGCCGATATCAAACGGTTCAGGCGGAGCGGAAGGCTATTGCGGCCTGCCGGTTAAGCGGCGGGCTTCATTGCCGACGATGCAAATATACAGTACATAGGTATAGTATATTAAGCTTGCGGTGACTTCGGCGGCCTGAACCGATTTGCATATATCCAATTAAAGGGAGGACAAAAAATGAAAAAGCTGGTTTTCACCTGTTTGACCTCGGTTTTGGCTTTATCGCTTATTGCAGGATGCGGGGGTGCGGCACAGCCTGCCGACGGAAGTAAAGGAGCAGGCGCAAGCGGCGGTAAAAAGAAATTCGCCATCGTTTTCAAAAATACGGGGAACCCTTTCGGAGAGAAGCAGATGGAGGGCTTCAAAAACGCGATAACGGAGCTTGGTGGGGAACCGATTCTGAAAGCGCCGGATCAGCCGACCGCCGAAGCCCAGATCAAAATGATCGAGGAGCTCATTTCGCAAAAAGTCGATTCTATCGCCATAGCGGCGAACGATCCGGATGCGCTCCAGCCCGCTTTGAAAAAAGCGATGAACGCGGGCATCAAAGTGCTTTCCCTCGATTCCGCGGTCAATGCGCAAAGCCGGCTCGTGCACGTCAACCAGGCGGACCCCGAGCGGATCGGCCGCGTGCAGGTGCAGGCGATTTCCGAAATGATCGGCGGCAAAGGCGAAATCGCCGTGCTGAGCGCTACCTCGCAAGCGACGAATCAGAATGCCTGGATCGAGTGGATGAAAAAAGAGCTGGAAGATCCGAAATACAAAGATATCAAGCTGGTGAAAGTAGCCTATGGCGACGACTTGCGGGATAAAAGCGTTTCGGAAACCGAGGCGCTGCTCAAATCTTTTCCGAATTTAAAAGGCATTATCGCTCCTACGACCGTAGGTATCGCAGCCGCGGGCAAGGTGTTAACCGACAAAGGGCTGAAAGGTAAAGTGTTCCTGACCGGGCTCGGACTGCCCAGTGAAATGGCCGAATACATCGATAGCGGCGTCTGTCCGTGGATGTATTTGTGGAATCCGGTCGACGTCGGCTATTTGGCCGGATATGCGGCTGACGGGCTTGTGAAGGGAACGCTTACGGGCAAAGTCGGTGAGAAGTTTGTGGCCGGCAGACTCGGAGACAAACAAGTGATCAAAGACGGTGAAGGCACGCAAATCATGTTGGGCGATCCGTTCAAATTCGACGCGAAAAATATCGCCGAGTGGAAAAAGGTGTATTGACCGTAAGCGGCAGCGGCAAAATCGCCTAGACGTGGACGGTCAAGGAAGAATACGTCCGGTTGCACCGGCATCCGAGGCCTGCAGGGCTGGCGAAAGCGCCTTGCCAGCCACAGGCGTCCTGCAAAGCCCGCGTAATCGGCCTGCCAACCATCCGCCGCCAGCAAAAGCCTGCGAAAGTGCAGGCTTTTGTGCCGGAAGCGGCCCGTTTTTGGAAAAAGCCTGCGATTGTGCAGGAATTTCCCGCCATGAAGGCCTGAGCCTTACATTTTGGCGAAAAAAACTGCACATTTGCAGGAATGTTCCGAAACTAGCGTATCAAGGAGCAAAAAGATGTACTTTTGCAGGTTTTTTGCGCATGCCGATGATTTTAGCCCTTAGTGCCGGCGCTGCGAAAACTCCATCCGCATGAAAAAAAACATCAAGCATATCGGACGCGCCCCAAAAGATTCTTTTAGCGTAGAATTTTACTGATTATCATAGCTTTATCGGGTAGGCTCAGGCGGGAATTACGTTTATTATGGAGATAGTTTGTCTTTCTAAGCCATTTATTCCCTAATAGAGGTGATAGCATGCCGCAAAAATTCCCGCCCGTCAGCTCCAAACTGCCTGTTTTTATGCATGGAGCGGACTATAATCCCGATCAATGGCAGCACGATCCGAAAGTTTTGGAAGAAGATATCCGCATGATGAAATTAGCCAAATGCAACGTTATGGCGATCGGCATATTCGCCTGGTCGGCCCTTGAGCCGGAAGAAGGCGTGTTCACCTTCGAGTGGCTTGACCGCGTTCTGAATACGTTTGCCGCGAACGGTATTTATGCCTGGCTGGCAACGCCGAGCGGGGCCAGACCGGCCTGGATGGCGGAAAAATACCCGGAGGTGCTGCGCGTCGGCAGCAACCGGGTGCGAAATTTGTTCGGCGCCCGCCACAATCATTGCTACACTTCACCGGTTTACCGGGAAAAGGTCGACTTGATGAACACCAAGCTGGCCGATCGGTATGCGTTTCATCCGGCGGTTGTCGGCTGGCATATATCCAATGAGTACGGCGGAGACTGTCACTGCAATTACTGCCAGGACGCGTTCCGCCAGTGGCTGCAGCGCAAATACGGCACGCTGGAAGCTTTGAATGCGGCTTGGTGGACGGCTTTTTGGAGCCACACCTATACGAGCTGGTCGCAGATCGAATCGCCGGCTCCGCATGGGGAAAATCTGGTCCATGCGATGAATCTGGACTGGAAGCGGTTCGTCACCGATCAGACGGTCGACTTTTGCCGCCGGGAGATTGCGCCGCTCAAGGCGAAAAATGCCGATCTGCCCGTCACGACCAACCTTATGGACGCTTACGAAGGCCTTAATTACTGGAAATTCAAAGATGTGCTCGATGTTATTTCCTGGGACGCTTATCCGACCTGGCACGACGCTGCGGATCAAAGCGATCTGGCGGCCTGGTTCGCGCTCAATCACGACATGTTCCGTTCGATCAAAGGCGGCCGGCCCTTCCTGCTGATGGAAAGCACGCCTAGCTTGACGAACTGGCAGCCGGTCAGCAAGCTGAAGCGTCCGGGCATGCATTTGCTCGCTTCGCTGCAGGCGGTAGCCCACGGCTCGGACTCGGTCCAGTATTTTCAATGGCGCAAAAGCCGCGGAGCGAGCGAAAAGCTGCACGGCGCCGTAATCGATCATGCCGGTCACGAGCATACGCGCGTGTTCCGGGACGTGGCGGAAGTCGGCGGTGCGCTTGAGAAGCTGGCGGAAGTTATCGGAACCGCCGTCCCTGCGGAAGCGGCGATTATTTTCGACTGGGAGAACCGCTGGGCGGTCAAAGACTCGCAAGGTCCGCGCAACAAGGGAGTGAAGTACGAGGAAACGGTTCTCAGCCATTACCGGGCGTTCTGGGATCAGGGCGTTCCTGTAGACATCATCGATATGGACTGTGATCTGGCAAAATACAAGCTGGTTGTTGCGCCGATGCTTTATCTGGTGCGCCCGGGCGTGGGAGAACGGATCGAGCAGTTCGTTCGGAACGGCGGAACGTTCGTCGCCACTTACTGGTCGGGCGTCGTGGATGAGAACGATTTGTGCTTCCTTGGCGGATTTCCGGGCCCGCTTCGCCAAACTTTGGGCATTTGGGCGGAGGAAATGGACGGTCTGCACGATCATGATACGAACAGCATCGTGTTTCAGGAAGGCAATCCGCTGCGGCTGACAGGCACATTTGAAGTGCGTGAATTGTGCGAGCTCATTCATACGGAAGGTGCGGAAGCGCTGGCGGTGTACGGAGACGACTTTTATGCGGGGCGTCCGGCTGTAACCGTCAACCGGCTTGACAGCGGCAGGGCGTACTATATCGCTGCCCGCGCGGAAGCGTCGTTCAACCGCGCTTTTTACGGGCACGTATTCCACGAAACCGGGGTGAAACGCGCGTTGGAGACGGATTTGCCGGAACAAGTAACCGCGCAGGTTCGCACCGACGGGGAGCATGAGTACGTCTTCGTCATGAACTTCGGCAAAACCGAGCAGGCAGTCGAACTGGATGCGGCGACGGCGGTATACACCGACCTGCTGTCAGCCGGAGAAGTTCAAAACAGCTTGACGCTGCCACCGTACGGCGTCCGTGTTTTAAAAAGAGCCCGCCCATAAGGAGGGCGGCTGGTTACACGCGCTGCGACGCTGCGTTTCCGCTTGGCCCGGTCTGTTCGGCTCGGCCCGGCTAGGAGAACACGCCCGCTAGAACTGCTATCGCCCGGCGGTGCAGAGAAAGCCTGCAAAAGTGCAGGTTTTTTCTCTGAAAGTGGCTTGCTTTGGCGAAAAGCCTGTGATTGTGCAGATTGTGCAGATTGTGCAGGGAATTTTTGGCTAAAATGAGCCTAAGGCCAAGTTCGCGGTGAAAGCCTGCACAATTCGCGCTGCCCGAGCAAGTCGCGGCACTCTGTGAGGGCTAGGGGAACGAGTGTGGGTGTGCGCTTCTCCTGGTGCAGGTCATGGAACTACGCAACTGGGCAGAAAGCAGCTTGTTAGAGAGAAAGCCTGCGAAAGTGCAGGTTTTTTCTCTGAAATTGGCTCATTTTGGCGAAAATCCTGCAAAAATGCAGGAATTTTCGCTGAAAGTGAGCACGAGCCCATGTCCCCGCTGAAAAGCCTGCACTTTTGCAGGAATTCTTCGTAGATAGCTTTCAAGGACGCAAATTCATGTATTTTTGCAGGAATTCTCCGTGAAGCCAGGCAGATTGTGGGTATCGCTGCTGACGCGGGGGTTTTTCAACAGTCCGCACAATCGCAGAAATATTCGCTGTTAGCGTATCGAGAAGCTGTCCCTTAAGTCATTATAATGACGAAGGGGCGGCATTTTTTTTCGTTTTAAAGGAGAAATCTCCATGCATCGCGAACCAATCTTCTATGATTCGACACACTTACGACAGAAACGTGGTGGTTAGGGATGAAATTCTGGATTCAGAACCGGCTGCTGGAAATTCGGGCTTGGCGCATTACGACAAAGCTGTTTCTTTTGATCACGGTCAGCATGCTGCTCAGTTCGGGCATTTCCTTTGCAGGTCTGCAGGTTGCCTATTCGACTTACGACGAGCAAATTTACCAGAAGTCCTCGCAGGTGCTCAATCTTTCTTCCACGCTCATTGAGAATGAGCTGAGCAAAATCGAGCGGCTTACTTTTAACGTCATGTCGGACGTGCAGATCCAGCAGGATTTGGCGGTTATGAACGGCAACCCTTCCGAGTACGACCGGATTCAGGCGCGCACAAGGCTTGTCGACCGGCTCGTGCAGTATATCAATACGGAGACGTATATCGTGTCGGCCGATATTTTGGATACGGGCAGCGGCAGCTTTTCCAGCGGGAATTTGATAACGTTTTCAAGCGAGCGGCAGAAACAGGTGCTGGATGCGGCGAACCTTCATGTCGGCAGCCTGGGGTGGGTTTTTCCCGATGATGAGGATTACAGCCTGATCGCTTCGAGGCAGATCCGCTCGTTTAATAACCTGGAGATGAAAAAGCTGGGGGTGCTCGTCGTCAGAGTGAACCTGGAAAAAATCGTCGACAGGCATGCCGGCGAGGCGGTGACGAGAGAAGGCGAGATGCTGATCGTCTCGGGCAATAAATTAGTTTATCCGCGCACGTCCGGCATGAGCTCCCTGATCGGCGATTCGAGCCCCGCTGCTTTAAAAGGCTTCCGGATTATCGACGACGGGGGAGAGAAATATTTTGTCTCGCATATTCACTCGGATTATATGGGCTGGACGTATTACAATACGATTCCTTTTCAAAAAATTTTCCACCGCATCATTATGATGAAAAATGTGATGATCGCCGCGTTCATCGTCAGCTTCCTGCTCGTGGCCGGCTTCGGAATCGCCATGGCGAGAAGCATTACGCGGCCGATCGAAAGTCTCATTGCGAGCATGCGCGGCCTGCAAATCGGCGACCTGGAAAATTCGGACTTTCCGCTGAAAGCGCCTCCGGATATGCAGATGGACGAGGTCGGGCTGCTGTATCGCACGTACCGGATGATGATTTTGCGCATTCAGGAGCTGATTAAAGAAAACTACACGAAGCAGCTCATGATCCGAGAGACGGAGTTTCGCTCTTTGCAGGCGCAAATCAATCCGCATTTTTTGTACAATACGCTGGAGTCGATCAACTGGATATCCAAGATGAACGGGCAGACGCAGGTGTCGCAAATGGTGGAAGCGCTGGGCTTTTTGCTGCGTTCTTCGATCAACATGAAGCAGGACATGATTACGGTCGGAGCCGAGCTGGAGCTTGTCCAGCACTATGTGACGATTCAGAAAGTCAGATTCGAGGAACGGCTCGACTTCGGCATGTCGGTTCCGGATGAGCTGAAAAGCTGCGGCATACCGAAGCTGACGCTGCAGCCGCTGATGGAGAACGCGGTAAAGTATGCGCTCGAAGTGAAGCTGGAGCCGTGCGTGATCCGAATTGCTGCCAAAGAAGTCGGCGAAGCGCTGGAAATAACGGTCGAGGACAACGGGCCGGGGATCGATGAGCATTATTTGCAACAAATTATGAACGGTGAAAAGAAGTCGAAAGGAACCGGAGTCGGCCTGAAAAACATCGACGAGCGGATCAAAATCGCTTTCGGGGAGCAATACGGGATCCGGATCGGCAACAGAGAAGAAGGCGGAGCTTGTGTCACTGTTCGAATACCATGTATGAAGAGGGGGTAGCCGTTTATGTATAAAGTTTTGCTTGTTGACGATGAACGCATGATTTTGGAAGGAATTTCTTCGATTGTCGATTGGAGATCTGCGGAGACGCAATTGGCGGGAACGGCGCGCAACGGGATTGAGGCGTATTCGTTCGTAAGCGAGCATGCGCCCGACATCATTATCAGCGACATCCGCATGCCGGGCATGGACGGGCTGGAACTGGTCGCGAAGGTGAAAGAAACGCATCCGCGCATCCGCTTTATTATGCTGTCCGGCTTTGACGAGTTTGAATACGCCCAGGCTGCGATGCAGTATGGGGTCAAGCATTATTTGCTCAAGCCCTGCAACGAGAACGCGATCATTGCTTCGCTAAAAGAAATCGCCGGCGAGTTCAGGCAGGAGGAGAGCAAGGAAGATTTTATCCGCTCGATGAAGGACAATATGCGCAAAGTGCTGCCGCACGTGAAAGAGCAGTTTTTGAAGGAGTTTGTCATGAACAAATCGTATGGCAGCCGCGAATGGGAATATTACAGCGAGCTCTTCGGGCTGCAGATCGGCGGCAAGGTGCGATTCATCGTTTTTCGGCTGGAGGGCAAATTCGAGTACGAGCATCTGTTTGCGGTGAAAAATATCGCCGAAGATTTGCTGGAAGATTCGCTGCTCAGCTCGACGGTCGGAGAACAGGTGCTGATCGTCGTCAAAGACCGGGAGGATATCGGGCTTTTGCACAAGCAAATCGGCGAAGTCAGCCGTATTTTCAAGATGTACTACAAGCTGGAAACGACGGTGGCTTTGAGCGAGGCCGGCGATATGGCAGATGCGAGACGGTTGTATCTGCAGGCGCTGGAATGTTTGGGGCACCGGTTTTATTTGGGCGAAGGCGGGCTCATTACGATGCGGGATATCCCGGATTCCGCGATGCTGCGGGGCGGCGGTTTCGTCCATGACGAGGACCGCATTTTGTTTCCGGTCCGTACGGGGAACTGGGAGGAGGCGGGCGCGGAAATCGACCGTTTTTTCGACAATTTGCTGAGCTCCCGCATGGATATCCAAACGACGAAATCGTACGTCCTGCAGCTGTATATTTCGATGGCGCGCTTGTGCTCGGAGGAACAAATGGTCGAGTACATGAACCATACGGTCCGGTTCGCGCAAATGGAAACGCTTCAGCAGAGCATCGCTTTTCTCAAATCGATCGCCAAAGAAATTACGCAGCTCAATTACGAGCGCAACCGGACGAAATATTCGGTCATTATTCAAAAAGTGATCGCGATCTTGAACGAGCGGCTCGGCAACCCGGAATTGTCTTTGAATTGGGTGGCGCACCAGATGCTGTACATGAACCCGGACTACCTCGGCAAATTGTTCAAAAAAGAAACAGGGGAAAAATTCTCGAATTATGTCGTTAAATTGCGCGTCGCCAAGGCGATGGATATGATTAAAAATCAGGACGACGTAAAAATTTTTGAGCTTGCCGAGCAGCTTGGATTCGGAGACAATCCCCAGTATTTCAGCCAGGTTTTCAAAAAAATAGCCGGCTGCGCGCCTACCGAGTATAAAAGAGGGTATTAACGAATGATCACTGTTTTTTAAACAAACATGGCGGATTATTGCATTCATCTTGTGTCTTATTTTGTTGATAATAAAGATGCAGAACAGGTACTTAAGTTTGAGGGGGATGAATCAAGATGAAACGTAAAGCGTTTACAACCATCGTATCCGCGGCTATGCTGATCTCGGCAATCGGCTGCAGCAATGGCGGCAATGCAGGCAATGCGGGCGGAAGTCCCGGTGCTGCAGCAACGCAGGCTCCCGCAGCGACGACAGCCGCCAAAGGGGATGTCAAGCTGAGATTTGCCTGGTGGGGAGGTCAGGCGCGGCACGATTATACGCTGAAGCTGATCGAAATGTACCAGCAAAAAAATCCGAATGTAAAAATCGACGCCGAGTACTCCGGGTTTGACGATTATTGGAAAAAGCTCGCTCCGCAAGCGGCGGCTAACCAGCTTCCCGATATTATCCAGATGGACATTTCCTACTTGAGCCAATACGGCGGAAAAGACCAGCTGGAAGATTTGACCGCTTTGACCAAAAGCGGAGTGATCGACACCAGCGCGATGTCGGAGTCGGCCGTCGGTACGGGGAAAGTGAAAGACAAGTTGTACGGCATCCCGACCGGCGTTAATGCGATGGGCGCGATCTACGACGCCGATATGATCAAAAAAGCGGGCGTGACCTTCGATCCGAACAACTGGTCCTGGTCCGATCTGGATCAGCTCGCCAAGAAAATGAAGGAACAGGGCAAGCTGCTCGACCATATGCGGTACGACGTATTTTTCCCTTATTATTTGCGTACGCAAGGCCAGCACTACTTTAACAACGACGGTACCGGACTCGGGTATACGGATAACAAATATTTCATCGATTATTGGACGCAGTACAAAAAATGGTATGACGCAGGCTACATGGATACGCTGGACAAAATAGCGCTTTCCAAAGGAACGCCTGAGGAAAATCCGGTTGCGCTCGGCACAGGCTTTATGACGATGGCTTGGTCGAATCAGTTCATTCCTTTGCAGGGAGCGGCGAAACGGCCTTTGATGATCGGCGGATTGCCGGGGCCGAACAGCAAGGAAGGGCTGTACATGAAGCCGAGCATGCTGCTGTCCGTCGCCAAAAGCTCCAAGCAAAAAGAAGAGGCGGCGAAATTCATCAACTGGTTCCTGAACGATCCGGAAGCGAACAAAATCATTAAAGGCGACCGCGGCATTCCGCTCTCCAGCAAGGTGAAAGAGGCGATGAAGCCTACTTTGAAGCCTGAAGAAGTGCAGGTTTACGACTATGTAGCCTGGGCCGAGAAAAACAGCAGCCCGATGGATCCGCCGGACCCTGCGGGCGCGGCCGAAGTAAGCAAACTGCTCAAAGACGTTCAGGATCAAATGCTGTTCAAAAAAATTACGGTCGAAGAAGGCGCCGCCAAGTTCCAAAAAGAAGCGAACGCCATTCTCGCCAAAAACAAGAAATAAGCTGACATTCATGGATCGGTAGACGTGAACGGGGGGGCGGCCGATGGGCCGCCCTTCCGGCATAAACATAGCGGAGGAGAGGAGTGGTTCGATGAAATCGCTGCTGAAAGAAAACGATCATGTGGTCGGATACGTATTTATTTTACCGTTCATACTGGGCTTCCTGATTTTTACGGTGTATCCCATACTCTCGTCTCTTTATTTCTCATTTACGGAGTATGACCTGCTTTCAACGCCCAGATGGGTCGGCTTCGCGAATTACCAGAAGATGTTTACCGAAGACGACAAAATTATCCAATCGCTCGAAGTTACGCTGACCTACGTGCTGACTTCGGTCCCGGCCCGCTTGATTATCGCGCTGCTCGTAGCGATGCTGCTGAATGTGGCGGCGCGGGGCATCGCCATTTACCGGGCGACGTACTATCTGCCTTCCCTGATCGGCGGCAGCGTGGCCGTTTCGATCATGTGGCGGCAAATTTTCGGGGACAAAGGTCTTGTGAACGCACTGCTCGGCATGGTCGGGATCGAAACGAACATTGCTTGGATCGGGTACCCGGCCACGGCGCTCGGCACACTGATTTTGCTCTCCGTCTGGCAGTTCGGTTCGTCCATGCTGATCTTCCTGGCCGGCCTGAAAAACATTCCGGCAACGTACTACGAGGCGGCGAGTGTGGACGGCGCAGGGCCGTTCCGCAAGTTTTTCAACGTTACGCTCCCGCTGCTGAGTCCGATTATTTTGTTCAACCTGATTTTGCAGACGATTTCCGGCTTCCTGACCTTTACGCCCGCCTACATCATTTCCAACGGCGAGGGCGGCCCGCTCGGGCATACGCTGCTGTATTCGCTTTACTTATTCCACCGCGCGTTCGTCTTTTTCGAGATGGGCTATGCGTCCGCGATGGCGTGGGTCATGCTGCTCATTATCGGAATCATTACACTCGTTATTTTCAAAACATCCAAGTATTGGGTTCATTATGAAAACTAGGAGGCGTTTGACATGCGGATTCAATCCCAAAGCTTGAGATCGGTCTTGTATCACGTTTTCGTGTGCGCAATCGCCCTGGTTGCCTTGTATCCGATACTTTGGCTCGTTGCCAGCTCGCTCAAGCCTAACGATGAAATTTATACGACAGCGGGAAGCCTGATTCCGAGCCGCCTTGAATGGAGCAACTATGCTAAGGGCTGGCAAGGCTTTGCGGGCACGACCTTCACCACGTTTATGAAAAACTCGTTTATTATCGTCATCATTTCGACCGTCGGCGCCGTCATTTCCTCGGCATTGGTCGGCTACGGCTTTGCCCGCATCCGCTTTTTCGGCAGCAAGCTGTGGTTCGGCGCGGTCATGCTGACGCTGCTTTTGCCGCAGGACGTCACGATCATTTCGCAATACGTGCTGTTCGCCAAAATCGGCTGGCTGTCCACGTTTAAACCGTTGATCGTTCCGCAGTTTTTCGGAATTCCGTTTTTTATTTTCCTGATCATCCAGTTTATCCGCACGATACCGCCGGAGCTCGACGAGGCCGCTAAAATGGACGGCTGCAGCAAATATGCGATCTTTTACAAAATTATCGTTCCATTGATCGTTCCGGCTTTAGTGACATGCGCCATCTTTTCGTTCTACTGGAGATGGGATGATTTCTATACGCCGCTGCTCTATTTGAATGACCCCAAACTGTATCCGGTTTCGCTTGCGCTTAAATTATTTTTGGACAATGATGCATTGAACAACTGGGGCGGTATGTTCGCGATGTCGACGCTGTCGCTTGTGCCGATTTTCATCGTGTTTGTCGTGTTCCAAAAATATATCGTCGAAGGCATCAGCACAAGCGGGCTCAAAGGATAACCGAAAATGAGAGGAGAAATGACAGAGATGCCAGCACTAGATTTTGATCCGCAACAAATTCGGGAAGTGATTGACCGCGTCGTCCGGCGCACGTTCCGCATGGACTTCAATTGGGATTGGCCGGGTGGCGTGGCCTTTTACGGAGTTACCGAAGCTTATGAAGCGACGGGAAATGAAGAGTATTTGCACATGCTCAAGGAATGGGTCGACGAAAAATTGGAGGATGGGCTGCCGAAGCTGTCGGTCAACGGCATTTCCATCGGCCACTCGCTGCTGACGCTGTACAAGGCGACCGGCGAGGACCGCTACATCGAGATCGCCACGCAGATGGCGGAGTTTTTGAAGCATGACGCGGAGCGGTTCGCGGAAGGCGTGTTCCAGCATACCGTTAACTCGGAGTCGTATAACTTCCCGCAGCAGGCATGGGTGGATACGATGTTTATGGCCGGTTACTTTTTGCTGCGGATCGGCGCGCTGCTGAACCGGGAAGATTATTTGGAAGACGGTCTCAAGCAGTATCACGGCCACGAAAATTACTTGCAGGATATGTCGACGAACTTGTACTACCACGGCTGGGACCACATCGCGCAAAATCATATGTCGGGCATTTTTTGGGCCCGTGGCAATTCCTGGGCGGCGATTACGATGGCCCGAGCGCTCGGTATCGTCCACGTGACGCATCCGTCATTCATGATTATCGAAGGCTCGCTGCGCGACCAATTAAGCGCTCTCGTCCGATTGCAGGATGAAAGCGGCTTGTGGCACACCGTGCTGACAGACCCGACCTCCTACCTGGAAACGTCCGGCTCGGCGGGCATCGCAGCGGCATTGCTCGGAAGCGGAGGGCTGTACAACAAATACATCAACAAGTCGATTCGCGGAATACTGTCGAAAATTTCGGAGGACGGCACGGTGACCGGCGTTTCTGCGGGAACGGCCGTTATGCGCGATATCGACGGCTACAGAGGGGTTCCGTACAAGCGGATTCAGGGCTGGGGCCAAGGGCTCGGACTTGTGTTCCTCTCGTCTTTAATCAACCACAAAGATTGGTAGTGTGAACCATGACCGCTCTATATAAATTTGATTTCGGGCCGGGAACCGTCGAAGAAGGGTATACCCAAGTTCTGGACAGCACGCTTTATAAGCAGGAACGGGGCTACGGCTTTCTGGATGCGACCCGCGTATACTCGCGCGACAGAGGGAAGCCGGATGCGCTGCGCGGCGACTTTTGCATTCCTGTCGGCGCCGTGTTTGCAGTCGATGTTCCCGACGGCAACTACCGGGTCACCGTAACGATGGGCGACTTGATCACGCCCACCTGCACGGGAATTAAAGCGGGCATGGGCCGGCTGATGCTGGCGAATCTGGAGACGGCGGCGGGCGAGTTTGCCGTCGTTTCTTTTACTGTGCATGTTCAGGACGGCTGCCTGAAGCTGGCTTTTTCCGGCGCGGCCCCGCGGGTCAACGCCATGGAGATTGCGCCCGCGAAGCAGGCGGCAACGCTGTTCCTGGCGGGGGATTCCACCGTCACGGATCAGCCGCCTGAAGGCTATCCTTACGCGGGCTGGGGGCAGATGCTGCCGCTTTTCTTTAAAGCGGACGCCGCCGTTGCGAACTACGCGTACTCCGGCCGAAGCTCGAAAAGCTTTATCGACGAAGGGCGCCTCGATGCGATTTGGCGGCGTATCGCACAGGGCGACTACTTGTTCATTCAATTCGGCCACAACGATCAAAAGCAGGACGAAGAGCGGTATACGTCCCCGTTTACGACGTATAAGCAGCATTTGCAGGCGTACATCGACGGTGCGCGGCAGCGGGGGGCGATCCCGGTTCTGGTCACTCCGGTACACCGGCGCTTTTTTGCCGCCGACGACACCTTGATCGATACGCACGGCGATTACATTACGGCCATGAAGCAGCTCGCCGAAGAAGAGAACGTCCTGCTCATCGATCTTGGGGCCAAAACAAAAGCTTTATATGAAAAGCTTGGCCCCGAGCCATCGAAATCGCTGTTCCTGTGGGCGTTTCCCGGCGAATTCCCGAATTTCCGGCGCGGCGCGGAAGACAATACGCATTTCCAGGAACTCGGCGCGATCGAAATCGCCAAGCTCGTAGTCGAATGCATCAGAGAGCAAAACATCCAGCCGCTCGTTCTGTTTTTGCGGTAATCATCCGCGTGCGAATCCGGAGATCTCCACTTTTGTTCGAGAGAACAGGCGGAGGTCTTTTTTTTGTTCCATAATAAAAAAGGGAAGCAAGTGCGTATATGTCAATATGAATTGGACAAAAACGCTGCAGTAGCTTCAAACGCTTCCTCCAAATAAGGCGTAGTCCCGTTTAACGGGTGCGTCACGCCGAAGGTATGATCCGCTCCCTGAATTTGCACGAAAGATTGGTGCGGAGCTATGGTGCGATTCGTCCGGAAAGCGCTCAGCAGCCGGTCCGAATCGTCACCGCCTTGTACGAATAAAACGGGGATAGCCAGTTCGGCCAGCACGCTGCGAATATCAAACCGGTCTTCGTTGTTCGCCAGGTCGTCAAAAACGGCGAGCTGCCGGGCGCTCCAACCAGTCGTCTCTCCCTCGGGAAGCTGGGGGCTCGCTCCGCCGTTCCACACGGCCACGGCGCGGATTTCCGGATGCTCGGAGGCAAGTGCGAGATTGCTGATGCCGGCGCGGCTGTGTCCCCACAGCGCGATTCGGTTCAGATCCGCCTGCCTGGCATGAGGCAGCCTGCCGGATACAAGCTCGGCCAAAACGATGCCGAGGTCGGCAAGTTCCGCGGATATCGTGGATACGGCCGCCAAAAGCTTTTCATCGGCGCCGGATTTCCCGGCATACACGCGGGAGAAATCAAAGCTTACCGTGTAGTAGCCGCGCAGCGAAATTTCTGAAGTGACACGGGGCCAAAAGCCCCACTCTTTGAATCCTTGAAATCCGTGGCTAGCGATAAGAACCGGTTTGGCCAATCCGTCGTCCAGCAGCTGTACATTCCCCTGTATACGCAGGCCGTCACCAAGCTCAATCTCAAACGCCTCGGAAATAAGCAATGTTTCAACCATCGTCCTGTAAGCCCCCTTCATTGGTCAAATGATGAAAAAAGAAAAGACACACGATCGCTCGGACAAGGCGGGCGATCATTGTGTCTCCGGTGAACCGGTGGCAGGCCATCGATGGGGTATAGATGCGAATTCCAATTGTAAAACTTGGATATAAAAGATGGTATCACCGCAGTCAGGCGCTGTCAAGCGAAACCGTCACCAGGCTGTATATGTGCGAGCCCGCCGTAAACCATCGGATGCATCGAGCTTCAGGTGCTACCCGTTCGACCGAGCACCTCGCAACGATGCAAAACATCGTTCGAGCAGAGAATCCGCACCCAGGTCCGCCTGAGCCGATGTGCATCAAGCTCCAGGCACGGCCCGGGCGTCTGAGGACGAACCCCCGCCGCAGAATGCCTGCAAAAGTACATCTTTTTGCTCCTTACTGCTCCGGATTTGTATTATTCCTGCAAATGTGCAGGCTTTTTCGCTCAAATTCAAGTTTTGGCCCGTCGGGAGCGGGAATTCCTGCACAATTGCAGGTTTTTCCGCCAAACGAGCCGCTATCTTGGGAAAAACCTGCACTTTCGCAGGCTTTTTCGGCTGGCAAGCCGTTGTTTTACGGCGCTGCCCGGCACTTTGCCAAACGGGCTCCGCATACTCTACTTTAAGCTTGTCCGAACCGGTTGAGCTGATTTTTCATGTTTGTGTATGGGAGGGGGAGACGTGCAACGCCGATTCCCGCGATTAGCGAGCAGCTAACGGCGCTTCAACGGTTTTTATCGCCCGTTACTTTGTTTCACAAGTACGTTGTCTTGTCGCGGAACGAAGTGCGCGCTGTCGGCGGCGTCTCTGCGGCCGGATAGCCGATGAACAAAGTGCCGACGATTTTTTTGTTGTCGGGCGAGCCGATAAGTTGATGCATGCGCTCGTCCCGCACGAGCCCGATGCCCCGCGTCCGCCAGACGAGTCCGAGCCCGAGTTCCTGAGCCGTCAGCCACATGGAATGAATGGCGCATGCCGCCGCATATTCATTATCTTCGGAGGACGCTTCGTCTCCGGGGATCAAGTCGGCCGTTACGACGATGACGAGCGGCGTGTTTTCGAGAACGAGCAGCGATTCTTTGACCAAATGAGGTTTGGTCGGGAACCGCTCCTCGAGAAACTGTTTGGCTATCGTCTCGTACCGGGACTTCGCTTCCCCGCGAATGACATAAAAATGCCACGGCTCCCGCAAGCGGTCGTTAGGCGCCAGAACGGCGGCTTCGAGCAGCGTTTCGATTTTGGAGTCTTCCACCTCGCGGGCTTCGTAGTTGCGGACAGCGCGGCGCTGTTTTAAAGCATGGATGATTTGTGCGGTCATTGCGATCCAATCTCTCCCTCTATGAGCTCAACATTTTTCAATATCGGCGTTTCATGTTATTCTAGTATTCTACCATATATCGCCTTCATTGCCGTATTGACTTTCGCGATAACTTTTTGTAAGTTGAATGCATCCTGTGGGAAAGGCAGGTACGTCCTTATGACGCTGAGAACGGAACGACAGCACAACGAAATCATCAGCGATTTTCTGATCAGCATGGGGCAATCCCTTCAACAATACCAATACAGCTTCGCCTGCAGCGCCGATCTTTCCCGCCATGAATTCAACGTACTGTACGTCCTAGGCATGAAAGGTCCGATCGTCGTGAAGGAAATCGCCCAGCAAATACCTGCCGTCAGCCTGAGCACGTTGACCCGTCTGCTGGACAGTCTGGAGCAAAAAGGCTATATCGAGCGCAAGCTCGCTCATTGCGACCGCAGGAGCTTTATCATTTCTCCGACGGAGAAGGCGCAACAACTGCTGGACAATTTTCCGCAGCATTGCAATTGCTTCGTGCAGCGCATCACGCAAGCGCTGACCGTCGAGGAGCAAGCGGCTTTGTCCGAGTTGATTTTGAAAATGAAGTCTCATCTATAAGCTATAAGCGCAGTAAGCTTAACATACAGCCGTCCGCACTCTCGGAACAGAGAGGGGGACGGTTTTTTGCGCTACCGCGGATAGGCGCTTGCACGTCCTCCTTCGATCACGCATACAATGGACTACAGCGATTGAAAACGTGCCATTTTATCGGAATGTGAGGCGGGTTTGATGTCAAAAACGGCGATTGTGCTGATGGTCCTGGTTTTGTTTGTGCTGCTGAGCTTGATTGTGCTGTTATGGATATAAACGCAGAAACAGCCGGCTGCGGACGCAAATGCGCAGTCGGCTGTTTCTTATTTGTCGCGGCACTATATGCTAAAAGCCTTTGTACTGAGGCTCTTCATTCTCCAGCTGTTGAACGCGCGACGAAACTTGGTCGACGATCTGCTGGGTCGATTGTGCGGCAGTTTGAAAAAGCTGCTTAGCCTCTTGGTTTTGCGTGCTGAGTGCAAATGTTTCCAGGCTTGCCTGCGCGCTTTTTAACGAAGCCAGGCAAGTTTTAACTTGAGCTGCTACTGTCAAATTGATCACCTCCCTAAGACGATAAGATACCCAAAACCGCCGGGATTAACATGGAAATAAAATCCATTTTTGAATTCTAATAGAACTTTTCAAAATCGCATATAATGACTTTTGATCGTAACAATCGCAAAAGGGAGGTACGACATGTGCCTGACTGGTTACATATCGTTGTCAGATCGTTAACGTCTTTGTTCACGCTGTTCATTTTCACGAGGATTCTCGGCAAAAAACAAATATCCCAGCTTACATTTTTCGAATATGTGACGGGAATTGCGATCGGCGATTTGGCCGGGGTCACTTCCACGGATATTGAAGCTCACTTCTCGCACGGCATTATCGCCATGGCGGTATGGTCCATTGTCCCGCTGGGGCTCGAACTCCTCACATTGAAAAGCAAAATATTGCGGACATGGTTCGAGGGAAAGGGGACGGTGCTCGTGAAAGACGGCAAAATTTTGGAGGACAATTTGAAAAAGGAACGGTACACCTCCGATGAGCTTCTGGAGCAGCTTCGCACGAAAAGCGTGTTCCGGGTAGCGGACGTCGAATTTGCGATGCTGGAAGCGAGCGGAGATTTGAGTGTACTGCTGAAAAGCGAAAATCAGCCGCTAACGCCTGCGCATCTCGGCATGAAGCTGCCGGTCACCAAGCCCTCGCAGGATGTGATTTCGGACGGCGTCATCATGGACGAGCCTCTGGCGATAGCAGGTAAAAGCAGAGGATGGCTCCATGAAGAGCTGGATAAATTGGGGGTAACGAAAGAAAACGTATTTATCGCCCAGGTGGATACGGACGGCATTTTGACGGTCGATCTTTACGATGACAAGCTAAAGGTGCCTTCGCCGAGCCAAAAGCCGATGCTGCTTGCCACGCTGAAAAAGTGCGAAGCCGATTTGGAGCTCTTTTCTTTGACCACGAACCAACAGGCGGCAAAAGAGATGTATGGACATTGCTCGGAGGAGCTTAACCGTGTATTGAAGGAACTGGGACCGCTGCTAAAAAACTAATCGCTGACCTGCAGAAGGAGGAAACGCATGGCAGACAACAAGAAAAAAAATATGACCATGACGCAGCAGGAATACCAAAGGCTGGCCAAGGAAAAGGAGCCCCCCAGACCGGTGCTGCAAAACTGCATCCGCGCTTTCCTGGTAGGCGGCGCGATCTGTCTTATCGGTGAATGCCTGATGCAAATATTTATCCGCTGCGGCTTTACGGAGAAAACGGCGGGCAACCCGACATCGGCTGTCCTTATCATTATCTCCGTTATCTTGACCAGTTTTGGCGTTTACGACAAAATGGCGCAATGGGCGGGAGCGGGTACGGCCGTGCCTGTAACAGGGTTTGCCAACTCGATGTGCTCCGCGGCGATTGAGCATAAGTCCGAAGGACTGGTGCTCGGCGTAGGCAGCAGCATGTTCAAGCTGGCGGGCTCGGTGATCGTGTTCGGAACGGTCGCCGCTTTTTTCGTCGGTCTCGTGCATCTGATTTTGGGCATAGGGGGATGACGTATGCTGAAAGGACATCAGAGCTGGATTTTTGAAAAACGGCCCGTTATCATCGCGACGGCGACCGTTGTCGGACCTGAAGAGGGGCAAGGCCCGATCAGCGAAGATTTCGACATCGTTCACGGCGATTTGACCCTCGGGCAAAAAACGTGGGAAAAGGCGGAGCGGGCTTTGCTGGAAGAAGCCGCGCAGCGGGCTCTCGACTATGCCGGAATTACCGGCGGCCAGGTGCAGTTCTATGTCGGAGGCGATCTGATGAATCAGATCATCTCCAACACGTTTGCCGCGCGCACACTCGCTATCCCGTATCTGGGCATTTTCGGTGCGTGCTCGACTTCGATGGAGGGGCTGGCGCTGGCCGCCCAACTGATCGACTCCGGCGCCGCGAACCGTGTCATGGCGGGCACCTGCAGCCATAACTGCACGGCGGAGAAGCAGTTCCGCTATCCGACGGAGTACGGCTCACAGAAGCCGCCGACGGCGCAGTACACGGTGACCGGCGCGGGGGTCGCCGTTCTCGCTCCCAGAGGCGACGGTCCCGTCGTCACCTCGGCTACAATCGGCCGGATCGTCGATATGGGGATCAAAGATCCGTTCAATATGGGAGCGGCCATGGCCCCCGCCGCGGTGGATACGATCCAGGCTCACTGCCGCGATTTGGGCCGGGAGCCCGGGTACTACGACCTGATCGTTACCGGCGATCTGGCATCGGTCGGACTGAACATCGCCAGGGAGCTGTTTGAAAAGCACCAATTTCCGATCGAGCAGACCCAGTTCGACGATTGCGGGCTCATCATTTACGATCGGGAAAAGCAGTCGGTGCAAGCCGGCGGGAGCGGCTGCGGCTGCTCGGCGACCGTCACGTACGGACATTTGCTCAAGCGCATCATGAAAGGCGAGCTGAAGCGGGTGCTTGTCGTGGCGACGGGCGCGCTGTTGTCGCCGCTGTCTTTTCAGCAGGGAGAGAGCATCCCCTGTATCGCGCATGCGGTTTCTATCGAGTCAGGAGGGAGATAGAGATGACCTTTGTATGGGCCTTTATTGTAGGCGGCGCCATCTGCGTAATCGGACAGCTGCTGATCGATGTCGGCAAGCTGAGTCCCGCTCATACGATGAGCATACTTGTCGTTCTGGGCGCTATCGCGGACGGCTGCGGGATTTATGAGCCTTTGATCAAATTCGCCGGCGCCGGCGCCACGGTGCCGATTACGAGCTTCGGCAATGCGCTTGTGCACGGAGCACTGGAGGAGATGCAGAAAGACGGAGCCATCGGCATCATCACCGGCATTTTTGAAGTGACGAGCGCCGGCATTTCGGCGGCGATTATTTTTTCATTTTTGGCCGCGGTGCTGGTCAAGCCCAAAGGATAAAAAGTTTTGACCGAGAAAAGCCTCACGGATGAAACCGTTGAGGCTTGTTTGGCGTCTAATTACAATAGGAGTCTGGCAGGGGAGCTTAGCGGGGGATATGCACAAAAGTAACTCCACCCACCGGACGAATAACTGCTCCCCCGCCAAACGCATAACTGCTCCGCCCGAGAAACGCATAACTGCTCCGGCCGCCGGTGCAAAATGGTTATTGTTTACAAACAAATTTAGAGAATTTACAAGTATACGCAAGAAAAAGAATCTTGTAAACTGGAATTAAGCCCTTTTACCTAGATTTTCAAGTAATTACGACTAATTCCGCTGGAACAAGCAGCAAAAATCAGACTGCCAGGGAAAACCACGACGCTCTGATTGGGGCAGCTGAATGGAATCCTTGAATGATGGCACAACCCGGGCGAATCCCCGGTCGTTGGCGCAACCGAAGGGAATCCTTGATCGATGGCGCAGCCGAGGCAAAGCCTGGTCGTTGGCGCAACGCAGGCAAAGCCTTGACCGTTGCGCGTCCGAAGGGAAGCCCTAATCGATGGCACAGCCCAGGCGAATCCCTGATTGTTGGCGCAGCCCAAGCATAGATCTAATCGTTGGCGCAAACCACCCACCCGTAAAGCGGCCTCGCAAACCGAAAACCTGCAAAAGTACAGGCTTTTCTACGCATGTGGTCCATTTTTGAGGAAAAGCCTGCAATTGTGCAGGAATTCCCGGTCAAAATGGGCCTGAAGCTCAAGTGCTCGCGAAAAAACTGCACATTTGCAGGAATATTTGTTGGTTAGCGTATCAACGAGCAAAAAACTGCATTTTTGCAGGTTTTCTTCACGCGTGCTGCCAAGCAACTGGGCCGGACCATCTCCTGGCGTGTGAGTCTTACAGCAGTCTGAAAAATAAGCTTTTCATAAAACTTGTTCGTTCTATTTTACAGAAGCATGCTTACGATGTTAGTTTTACTGACGCAGGACTCAGTAATGCTTACAAATTTAGTTTTTCTACCGCAGAATTCAGCTATGCTTACGAAGCTAGCTTTACTGACGTAAAACTCTAGGGAGGATCACACATGGAAACTGTCACGCCACGACACGCAGAAATATTAGCCCGCTTGAAAGCGAATTTGGAAGCCTGCATTCTGGGGAAAACGGAAGAGATCGACCTGCTGCTGACTGCCCTGCTGGCCGGCGGGCATGTGCTTCTCGAGGATGTTCCGGGCACCGGCAAAACCGTGCTCATCAAAGCTTTGGCCCGCTCGATCGAAGGCCAGTTCCGCCGAATTCAATGCAATCCGGATTTATTGCCATCCGATATTACAGGCGTTTCCATATATCATCCCAAAGAGGAGAAGTTTTTGTTCCGGCCGGGCCCGGTTATGACCCATATTTTGCTGGTCGATGAAATCAACCGGGCGACGACCAAGACGCAATCGGCGCTGCTGGAAGCTATGGAAGAACGGCACATTACGGTGGACGGGGACCTGCATGAGCTTCCGTCGCCATTCCTGCTGCTGGCTACGCAAAATCCGATCGATTTTGAAGGCACCTACATGCTGCCGGAAGCGCAGCTCGACCGTTTCATGATTAAGCTCAGCCTCGGCTATCCGAATGAAGCTGCGGAGAAGCGGATGATCGCCACGCAGAGCAAGGCGAATCCGATGGAATCGCTGGAACCCGTCGCGGATACCGCGCAGGTGCTCGATATGCAGGACAAAGTGCGGAACGTGCACATGGATGAAGCGGTAGCCGACTATCTCGTTGCGATCGCGAGGAAAACGAGGGAGCATAAATCCGTATTTTTGGGAGCGAGTCCGCGCGCCACTTTATCGCTTTTGCTCGCCTGCAAAGCTTATGCGTTCATGAACGGAAGAGAATATGTAATCCCTGACGATATTAAATATTTGGCTCCTTACGTTCTCGGGCACAGAATGATACTTCAATCCGAAGCCCGCATGGACGGAGCGACCGTCACCTCTGTTCTGCAATCGATTTTCGAGCAGGTTCGCGTGCCGGTACGATTGGAGAAGTGAGCCGCATGAACCGACTGTTCATAGGGCGGACGGGGGAACGGCCCCGTTTTCCGACAGGCTTGTGGATCGTGACTTTTTGCTTGGCCGGCAGTTTGCTTTTTTTGCTTTTTCAAGGCGGCAAGCTGGCCGCCATGCTTTTTTTAACCGTCTTGATTTTATCCGTATATTTGCTGATGGGCAATTGGAGCGGCGTGAAAAGAACGCAGGGGTCCCGCAAGCTGGCGGGCTCCGAGCAGCTCGCCGAGCTCGATGCCGGACAAACGCTGCAGGTTGGCATTCATGTGCAAATTCCCGGCTTTTGGCCGATTCCTTATGTGATGATCCGCGATCAACTCATCCGGCAGAACGGGGAAGAAACGGTTTTCGAGGGAACGCTCGTTCCGGACTGGAGACGCAGAGGGGAGCTTGTGTACAGCACGCCTCCTTTGCGGCGCGGGCTGTACCGCTTCGGGCTTACGGAGTGCCTTACGGAAGATATTTTCGGCTTTTTCGAGCATAAAGGACGTCTGGAACTTCAGCAGCAGGTTATCGTTTATCCGCAAACCGTGCCGATCCGTGAATGGGTGCAGTTTCATCAAATGCTCAAAGGGCTGCAGCACCATTCCACGACTACCCGCGCTCACCGCGAAACGACGCAGATCAACGGCGTGCGCGAGTACATTTACGGGGACCGCCTGTCGCGGATTCATTGGGGAGCGACGGCGAAGACCGGAACGTGGAAATCCAAAGAGTTCGAACGGGAATCGCTGCCGAAGACGATCGTTCTGCTCGACCGTTCCAGCCGTGCGTACCGGAATGCCGCCGAATTCGAGCTGGCGGTATCGGTGACCGCTTCTCTGTTCCGCTACGCTTCCAGCCGCGATCTGGCGCTGGGCTTGCTGTCGACAGGGAAGGAAGCCGCTTACTTCGAACCGAGACAAAGCCAGAATCATCACAAGCAAATTATGAATCATCTTGTCGGCATCGAACCAGACGGCTTTTATTCGCTTGGGAACATCGTGAAAGACCGTTCGCGCCAGCTTCCGCCAGGCTGCTTTTTTGTCATCGTTTCGCCGCAGCACGACGCGCCGATGATACAGCTGCTGCATCAAGTCCATCATTTGCAAATGAACCCTTGCCATATGTGGATTCATACGGCTCCTCCGGCCGCGCCCGCCAAGCAGGCGCCGGGCGAAGGAGAGGCGGCCGATTGGCTCAAACAGGTCCGGTCCCAAGGATATACGGGTTACGAGATCGGCCAACTGGCCGATCTGCCTAACCTGCTGGGGGGAGCGAAGCGGTATGCGTAATTCCCGTTGGAGACGAATATTGCTGACCGATTGGCCGCAGCGGATGACGGCGCTTTTGACCGGGCTTTTCTTGTATCAATACGTATTGTGGATTCAACTGGAGCAGGTCATCTGGCTGAAAGAAACAGTCGCGCTCGTCAGCGGAACTTTGGCTGTGACCGGGCTGGCGTACTTTGTTCCCGGCTTGCACAAAGTTTGGCGCGGCGTCATCCAATTGCTGCTTATTATCGTTTGGCATGGCTTGTACCTGAATTATCACTTTGTCCCTGTAAAAATCAAGTCTTTGGAAACGTTATGGCAATTTGCGGCTCAAAATACAAGCCAGATCGAGCCCTTTATCTGGTTCGGTTTGGCGGCATGGCTGGCTTATTTGGCGGCGATGCATTTCTTCCAGTCCAGGTTCCGCATCTTTGTGCTAATCGTAGTCAGCGTGCTGTTTTTCGCCGTGCGGGATTCTTTCAGCGTGTTTTATTTGTGGCCGCAAGTCGCGATGGTGCTGTTCTGCGGGCTGTCCTTGCTGGTCATTCAGCATTTCAACGGATTAAAGCACCGCGCACCGGTCATTTGGGAAGCGATCAGCGAGTATCCTTCCTCCATCGGCCTGCCCATCGTGCTGATCGTTGCCGTAACGGTGTTCGTCGGAGCGCTTGCGCCTTCCATCGATCCGCTGCTGACGGATCCGTATACGGCCTGGAAAAAAAGCCGCGGCGAGGCTGTTCCGCTGCTCGGCAAAGGGGTTAGCGTAACGGCGTCGACGGCGGACGCCTCATCCGGCTACAGCCGGGACGATTCGAAATTGGGCGGCGGCTTCCGGTACGATTATTCGCCGGTCATGACCGTCGTCGCTTCCAAACGGACCTATTTCCGCGGGGAAACCAGAGCGTTGTACAACGGATCGGGCTGGGAAATGAGCGATGCGGAGAAAAAGCTCCCGGTCAGCTACGTCAATGCCGGCAATTTGCGGCAGGATCCGCGGTTCAATACGTCGCTGCTGCAGACCAAGGAAGTGACGCAGGACATCGTCATGGAAAAAGAGGAAGCGTACCCGGTGCTGTTCGGCGGCTTTCCGATTCAAAAAGTCGCGGAAATCAACAAAGGCGAAAATCCGTTTCACCTTCTTCTCTGGTCGCCCAGGCAGTCCGAGCTGCGCTTTAACGGCGAGGGCGCTTATCCGAAGGAGTATACAATCGTCAGCCAGCAAGCGATCCTCGACGAGGAAGGCCTGCGCAAGGTGAATGTCGACTATTTGCAGAGGGCGGACTGGAGCGAATATTTGCAGCTTCCCGCCGACCTTCCCGCCCGCGTCAAGCAGTTGGCCGCCGATATAACGAAAACGGGAAACAATGCCTACGACAAAGCCCGGCTGCTTGAAAAATATTTGAACGAAACGTATCCGTATACGAATACGCCGGACGAAAGCAAAGGCAAAAGCAAAGATTTCACAGACCGCTTCTTGTTCGAAATTAAGCAGGGATACTGCGATTACTACTCGACCGCGATGGCCGTGCTCGCCCGTTCGATCGGCCTGCCTACGCGCTGGGTAAAAGGGTACACCTCCGGCACGGCTCAAATGCCTGACGAGCTGCGCGACTTCGGAGCGATCAGCCAGTATATGCAAAACGTCGATGTGGACGGCGCAGGCACATACACGGTGAGAAATTCCGACGCCCATTCCTGGGTCGAAATTTATTTCGAGGGCTACGGCTGGATTTCGTTCGAGCCGACGTCCGGGTTCAGGCTTCCAAACGTGTATCCCGAGGCGCAGCCTGTGCCGACGGCTACTCCGGCCATCGATACCACTATCAGCGAAACGCCCGTAGCCGAAAGCAAAGCAAGCTTTCCATGGGTGAAACTGGCCGTAGCGGGAGCCATTCTGCTGGTTGTGCTCGCAGCGGCTGTGTATTTGCTTGTGAAAAAGGGCGTCTTGAAAATAGGGACATCCGACGAAAGGAAGCAGCAGGCCGTCAATTTCAATGAAAAAATTGTTGCGGACTTCGAAAAGCTGCAGCGTTTCAGCAGGCGCAAAGGCTACCGGCGCCAGGAGCATGAGACGATCCGCGAGGCGATTCTCCGCTGGACGGCGCAAAGCACATGGCTGAAGGCGGATCTGGACGCGCTGCTGCATTTGTTCGAGCAGGCGAAATACAGCCAGGCCGCTTCCACGGAGAGCGATTATTTGACTGCCGCTCAAACGATCGCCAGAATCAAAGAACAGATGAAATAATCTGGGAGACTCCTAGCGGGCCACTCGCCAACCTGGCGGGTGGCCTTCATGTGCCGTGAGCGGGGAAACGCTCTACTATTTTTTTGCAACAAATCGGGCACTATGGTATAGTTTCACGTATATGTAGAGGAACTATTTGGAGGGAAATCGTTTGCTGAAAAAGCTCGTGCCCAGACAGTCCGTGAATTCGATTTACGATATAGATTTCGAGCATCTTTGGGGGTTCGGAGTCCGCGGAATTATTACGGATCTTGATAATACGCTCGTAGGGGCGCGGGATCCGCACGCAACTCCGGAGCTGATTGAATGGCTGAAGCGGGTGCAGCAGCTCGGTTTTAAAGTGGTCATTGTCTCGAACAATCGCCGCAGCCGCGTTTCGGCTTTTGCCGACCCTATCGGAATTCCTTTTATTTACCAGGCCAAAAAACCGACGAACGTCTCGTTTCTCAAAGCGATGAAGCTGCTCGGAACGAACGTCAGGCAAACCGCCGTGATCGGCGATCAAATGCTGACCGACGTGCTCGGCGGCAACCGGATGGGGCTCTATACGATTCTCGTAAAGCCGATTTCAATCGGGGATGAAGGCTTTTTCACGAAAATTAACCGCCGCATCGAGAAGTTGGCGTTATCGCTAATGAACAAACAGTCTTAGGGAGGATTCATGAGTCAGGAAGAAATTATACATTGCGCAGGCTGCGGCGTCGAGCTGCAGATCGAAGAGCCGGCGAAGCTCGGATACGTGCCGGTGGAGGCTTTTCAGAAAGAGCCGATTATTTGCCAGCGCTGTTACCGGATCAAGCATTATAATGAAGCGTCGAGCATGACTTTGCAGCAGGACGATTTTTTGAAGCTGCTTGGCTCGATCGGGCAAAAGAACGCGCTGGTCGTCAATATCGTCGATATATTCGATTTTGAAGGCAGCATGATCAGCGGCTTGTCGCGTTTTGTCGGCAATAATCCGATCGTGCTGGTCGTGAATAAAATAGACCTTTTGCCCAAAGTGACGAACCCGAACAAAATTATTAACTGGGTGCAGCGGCGGGCCAAGGAGCACAGTCTGAAAGTTGTGGAAATCGTGCTCTGCAGCGCTAAAAAAAATATGGGCTTTGACAGGGTGATCGCAGCGGTCCAGCAGCATCGCGGCAACCGGAACATCTATGTCGTCGGCGCGACGAATGTCGGGAAATCGACGTTGATTAACCGCCTGATCGCCGATTACAGCGATTTGGAAGCGGAGCTTACGACTTCGCAATATCCGGGGACGACGCTGGATTTGGTCAAAATTCCGCTGGACGACGGCAAATCCATCATAGATACGCCGGGAATCGTATACACGCACAGGCTGACCGAGGTTATTACAAAACGGGACTTGTCCAAAGTGATGCCGGGCAAGCCGGTGAAGCCGACGGTGTTTCAGCTGAACGACGGACAGACGCTGTTTTTCGGCGCTCTGGCCCGGTTTGATTTTATTCGCGGAGATCACCAATCGTTTACCTGCTATATGTCCAATGCGATCCAGATTCACCGGACGAAGCTGGAGCGCGCCGACGAGCTGTATGCGAACCATAGGGGAGAAATGCTGGTTCCGCCGGTCAAGGAGGATTTGGACGAACTTCCGAAGCTGGTCAAGCATCCGATCCGCATACCGCGGGGCACGCGCATGGATGTGCTCATTTCCGGGCTCGGCTGGATCAAAGTGAACAGCGACGCCGGAGCGGAATTGGCGGTTCATGCGCCCAAGGGGACGAAAGTTATTGCGCGCGAGTCGCTGATATAGCTTATGCTTGATGAGGGGGATATGATGGAGAATAACCGGACATTGGACAGCCATACCGTGCTGTATGGCGTTTTTGGGGATCCGATTCGGCATTCGCGTTCGCCGATTATGCTGAACAGAGCTTTTCGTGAGGCTGGGCTCAACGCGGCTTACGCTGCTTTTCACGTTCGTCCGGAGGAACTGAAAGAGGCCGTGTACGGCATCCGGGCGCTCGGCTTTCGCGGCGTGAACGTAACGATACCGCACAAGGTCGAAGTGATGCAGTACTTGGACGAGATCGATGAAGGCGCTAGGGTGATCGGCGCTGTCAATACGATTGTTAACGACGGAGGCCGGCTGGTCGGCTACAATACCGACGGCATCGGCTACGTCCGTTCCTTGAAAGAGGAGACGGGCGTCGATCTTCGGGGCAAGACCGTTATTTTGCTCGGCGCGGGCGGAGCGGCCAGAGGCGTCGGATACGCGCTCGC
This sequence comes from Paenibacillus sp. sgz302191, assembly GCF_057749925.1. Lineage (NCBI taxonomy): Bacteria > Bacillati > Bacillota > Bacilli > Caryophanales > Paenibacillaceae > Paenibacillus > Paenibacillus sp. sgz302191. The sequence continues at coordinate 324,994 of NZ_JBYLHY010000006.1, read as the reverse complement.
CAAGGAAGGCGCGGCCCGTATTTTAATCGCGAACCGGACCAAAGAGCGGGCGGTTAGCCTGGCGGCGACGCTCGGCGCGTTCACGCATGCCGTCGGGCTAGGGCTTGACGAGCTCGCTGGGATCGCCGGCGAAGCGGATCTGATCGTCAATACGACCTCGGCGGGGATGCATCCGAACGTCGAGGAGCTGCCGATGCCCGCGGAGCTCATTGCGGAGCGGCATCTGGCCAGCGACCTGATCTACAATCCGCGCATTACCCGCTTCCTTCGCGAAGCGGAAGCGCGAGGAGCCCGCATTCACGGCGGGCTCGGCATGTTTATATATCAAGGGGCTTACGCATTTGAATACTGGACCGGCACGCCTGCTCCCGTCGCAGCGATGAGGCAGGTCGTCGAGCAATCGTTAGCCGAAAAAGAATAGAGGGGCTTTTAGCATGTTAACTGGTAAACAAAAACGTTATTTGCGGTCTTTGGCGCACCACCTGGACCCGATTTTTCAAGTCGGCAAAGGCGGGGTTAACGATCATTTGATCCGCCATATTCAGGAAGCGCTTGAAGTCAGGGAGCTGATCAAAGTGACCGTGCTCAACAACAGCGGGGAGGACCGGGGCGAGGTAGGCACCGAACTGTCGGAGAAATCAGGCGCCGAGCTCGTGCAGGTTATCGGAAAAATTATCGTGCTGTACAAGGAATCGCGGGATCACAAAAAGATCGAGCTGCCCGTTTAAAGAGGTGGGAGCATGCTGGTCGGAATCATGGGAGGCACCTTCGATCCGATTCATACGGGTCATTTGATCGCGGCGGAGCGGGCGAGGGTTGGAGCAGGACTGGACGAAGTGTGGCTGATGCCGGCGAACGTGCCGCCGCATAAGCCGAATGCGCCGGCGGCGACGGCGGAGCAGCGCTGGAGCATGGTATGCCTGGCGGCGGAGGGCAATCCTTTTTTTCGTGCGATTGATGTTGAAATTACGAAAGGCGGCGTATCCTATAGTATCGATACGATCGAACTGCTGTGCGAGCGGCATCCCGAAGCGGAGTTCGCCTACATTGTCGGAGCGGATATGGTCGAATATTTGCCGAGGTGGCACCGCATTGACGATATCGTAAGCCGCATCCGCTTCATTGGTCTGGCAAGACCGGGCTACGAGCTGGATATGGAAGTTCTTCCGCCGCACATCCGGGAGAGGGTTACGATCGCGCCGATGCCGCTGGTGGAAATTTCATCGTCGGCCATCCGGGAAGAAATACGGGCGGGAGGCTCCGTGCGCTACCTCGTTCCGGATGCCGTGCATGCTTACATGGAGGTGAACGGTTTATATGAATCGGAGTCGTGAGCAGCTTATCGAGGCGGTCAAAGAACAGATGCCCGAGAAGCGCTGGCTGCATACGCTGGGCGTCATGGAAACCGCGGTTCGATTGGCCGAGCGGTTCGGCGCCGATCCGGTGAAAGCGGATTTGGCGGCGATTTTGCACGATTATTGCAAATATTGGCCGATTCAGGAGCAGGCGAACATTATCCGGGAAAACGGGCTTCCACAAGACCTGCTCGATTATGACAAGGAACTTTGGCATTCTCACGCAGGCGCTTTTATCGCGCAAACGGAGTTCGGCGTGGACGATGAGGAAGTGCTGGACGCGATCCGTTATCATACGTCCGGCCGGGAGCGGATGACGCTGCTGGACAAAGTGGTTTGCCTGGCCGACTATATCGAGCCGGGGCGCGATTTTCCAGGCGTGCATAATATTCGCGAAATCGCTGAACATAGTCTTGAAAAGGCGCTGGTCGCCGGCTTCGATTCGACGATCGGTTTTCTTTTGACAAAAGGCAAACGGATTTATCCGTTAACGATATTAACCCGCAACGATTTGCTGACGCAAGCAAACAATCAATTATAGGAGGATGATGGAATGAGCATGACCCCAGAAGCAATTATGGCTTTAGTGGTGGAAGCTGCGGAGGATAAAAAGGCGATGAACGTAGTGGCGCTGAATTTGCAGGGCATTTCGCTCGTCGCCGATTACTTCGTCATTTGCCACGGCAATTCGGAGACCCAAGTGCAGGCGATTGCCACCGAAGCCAGAAAAAAAGCGCAGGAGCACGGCGTGCGGATCAGAGGCTATGAAGGAGTCGATACCGCAAGATGGGTGCTGCTGGATCTGGGTGATGTTGTTCTTCACGTATTCCACCGCGATGACCGCGAATATTACAACATCGAGAGATTATGGTCCGACGCCAAGGTTGTGGAACGCGTATGAGCATGAATGCGGGAACGCTAGTCAGCCTTGAGGTTGCGAGAGAAATTCCGCCCAACGGATATTTTTTGACCGACGGCAATCAGGATGTGCTGCTCCCTTACGGAGAGACGGCAGGCCCGGTGAAGCCCGGGGAACGCGTAGAAGTGTTTTTGTTCCACGATACGCAGGACCGCCTGATGGCGACGATGAAACGCCCGCTTCTGCTGCTGGGCGAGGTCGCTCTGCTGGAAGTCGTCGATATCCATCCCCGTTTCGGCTATTTTCTCGAAATGGGGCTTGGGCGGAACTTGCTTCTGCCCTACAAACATGTGCCTGAGCTGGAGACGCTCCGCCCTTTGGTCGGGGACAAGGTGTACGCCACTTTAGCCCACGACCGTCAGGGGCGTCTGATCGCCAAGCTCGCCGCCGAGGAAGACTTGGCGCCACTGTGCGTGCGCGCTCCTTCCGCCTGGAAGAACCGCTATGTCGACGCCAGAGTGTATAAGCCGCTGCAGATGGGGACGTTCGTCATCTGCGATGCGGGAGTGCTGGGCTTCGGCATCATCGGCATGATCGCCGCGCCGGAGCGGACGCATTTGCTGCGCGTAGGCGAGCAGGTCAATGTGCGGGTCGTATTCGTCCGCGAGGAGGACGGCCGCGTCAATTTGTCGATGCGTCTGCCGAAGGAAAAAGGGCGCGACGAAGACGCGGAGCGCATCCTCGCCTTTTTACGCGAACGGCCGGGCGGCGCGATGCCGTATTCCGACCAGACGGCGGCGGATACGATAGCCGCCCGCTTCGGCATGAGCAAATCGGCTTTCAAACGGGCGCTTGGCAAGCTGATGAAGGAAGGGCTCATCTATCAGCAGGAAAACTGGACCCATCTGAAACAAGAGGAGACGTAAGAGCAGGATGAGTTACGAAGGGTTTGCTTATACGTACGATCGTTTGATGGAGGACATGCCGTACGGGGATTGGCTTCGTTTTGCGAGAGAGGGTTGGAAGCGGTACGGTCTGCATCCGGTCACGGTCGTTGACCTGGGCTGCGGCACGGGCAACCTGGCGATTCCGCTCGCATTGGAAGGATACCGGGTGACGGGCGTCGATCTGTCGGACGACATGCTTGCCGTTGCTCAGCAGAAGGCTGAGCGGCACGGAGCGCTGGCGAGAAACGGCGCGCTGACCTGGGTGCAGCAGGACCTGCGCGAATGGGAGCTGGCCGAGCAGGCGGATGCCGCCATTTCGTTCTGCGACTGCTTGAACTATTTGCTGGAGGAAGAGGATATCATTCAAGCTTTCCGGCAAACGTACCAAGGGTTGAAGCCGGGCGGGCTGTTCCTGTTTGATGTACACACCCCCGAGCAGCTGATCGCTTATGCCGATACGCAGCCTTTTTTTCTGAACGAGGACGATGTTTCCTACATCTGGACGAGCGAGCTGGACGAAAGCCGGATGCAAATCGAGCATGACCTGACCATTTTTGTTCGGGACGGACAAGTCCCCGGCGTCTTCCGCCGCATCGATGAAGTGCATGCTCAGCGTGCCTATCCGTTGTCCTGGATCAAGGAGCAGCTGCTGGCGGCAGGATTCAGCGACGTTCAGGAAGCAGCCGATTTTGCGTGGGAGCCGCCGTGGCGCGGAACGGAGCGGGCTTTTTTCGCGGCGCGCAAATAGGCGGCAGGCGGACATCGCCGGGGCATCGGCCTAATATCGGCCGGCCTACTTGACAGAGCTGCATTTTTTTGCATATAATCATAGCTAATTGGATTGGTTAAAAGCTTTGACGAGGAATAGTAGCTTCCCGCAGCATCTACCAGAGAGCCGGTATCAGGTGAAAGCCGGCAGATGCTAGCCAAGCGAACTCGCCTCCGAGCTGGAAGGTGAACCATCGCATGAGGTCTTTAGGAGACCGGCGGTGCTAGCCGGATCGTCTCACCCGCGTTAAGGGGCAGAGTGAACATGGGCGAAGCACGCCTGATGTTAACTAGGGTGGTACCACGGGAATCAAACCTCCCGTCCCTAGCGATTGCGCTAGCGACGGGAGGTTTTTTGGCGCTTGCGGGAAGTCCCCGACGCGCACTTTAATCATGCCTGCAAAGCATGCAGGCTGGGAGGATTTGGACATGTCGCAGGAGATCAGAGAAACTAGAGAACAGCAAGGCTACAACCCGCTCGCTATCGAGCCCAAATGGCAGCAGTACTGGGATGAGAAGAAGACGTTCAAAGTGCTTGAAAATTCGGACCGACCGAAATTTTACGCCCTTGACATGTTCCCGTATCCGTCGGGAGCGGGGCTGCACGTCGGGCATCCGGAAGGCTATACGGCGACGGATATCGTCTCCCGCTTCAAGCGGATGAGAGGCTACAACGTCCTGCATCCGATGGGCTGGGACGCGTTCGGCCTGCCGGCCGAGCAGTACGCTTTGGACACGGGGAACGACCCGCGCGAGTTCACGAACAAGAACATCGACACGTTCCGCCGTCAAATCAAGTCGCTCGGCTTTTCTTACGATTGGGACCGCGAGATCAGCACGACCGATCCGGAGTATTACAAATGGACACAGTGGATTTTTATCCAGCTGTACAAAAAAGGGCTCGCCTACGTCGACGAAGTTCCGGTCAACTGGTGTCCGGCGCTCGGTACGGTGCTGGCGAACGAAGAAGTGATCGACGGGCTCAGCGAACGCGGCAGCCATCCGGTTATCCGCAAGCCGATGCGCCAGTGGATTTTGAAAATTACCGAGTATGCGGAGCGCCTGCTCGAAGACCTGGAGGAGCTTGACTGGTCGGAAAGCATCAAGGACATGCAGCGCAACTGGATCGGCAAATCCAAGGGCGCCGAAGTGCAGTTCGCGATCGATGGGCATGACAACCGCAGCCTGACCGTTTTTACGACGCGTCCCGATACGCTGTTCGGCGCCACTTACTGCGTACTTGCGCCTGAGCATGAGCTTGTGGCGGCGATTACGACTGCGGAGCAAGAAGCCGCAATCAAAGAATATCAGGACAAGGCGGCGCGCAAAAGCGATCTGGAGCGCACGGACTTGGCCAAGGACAAAACCGGCGTATTCACGGGCGCTTATGCGATCAATCCGGTTAACGGCGCGAAGGTGCCGATCTGGATTGCCGACTACGTGCTCGGCGGCTACGGCACAGGCGCGATTATGGCCGTTCCGGGCCATGACCAGCGCGACTGGGAATTCGCGAAGCAATTCGAACTGCCGATCATTGAAGTCGTGCAGGGCGGCGATGTGCAGAAGGAAGCGTATGCCGGTGACGGCGCGCACGTCAATTCCGAGCTGCTGAACGGCTTGAACAACGAGCAGGCGATCGGCCGGATGATCGAATGGCTGGAGCAAAACGGCAAAGGCCGCGGCAAAGTTACTTACAGGCTGAGAGACTGGCTGTTCAGCCGTCAAAGATATTGGGGAGAGCCGATCCCGATTCTCCATCTTGAAGACGGCACGATGAAGCCGGTGCCGGAGGATCAGCTTCCGCTGCTGCTTCCGGAAGTGGACGAAATCAAACCGTCCGGAACGGGCGAATCGCCGCTGGCGAACGTCGCGGAGTGGGTCAACACGATCGATCCCGAGACAGGCATGAAAGCCCGCCGCGAGACGAATACGATGCCGCAGTGGGCCGGCAGCTGCTGGTACTACCTGCGCTTCATCGATCCGCGCAATGACAAGGAGCTGTGCTCCCACGACAAGCAGCAGCAATGGCTGCCGGTCGACTTGTACATCGGCGGCGCCGAGCACGCGGTTCTTCACCTTCTGTATGCCCGTTTCTGGCATAAAGTGCTGTGCGACCTCGGGGTTGTCCATACGAAGGAGCCGTTCCACAAGCTCGTCAACCAAGGCATGATTCTCGGCGAAAATATGGAGAAAATGAGTAAATCCCGCGGCAATGTCGTCAATCCGGACGATATCGTCGGCGAATTCGGCGCGGATACGCTGCGCATGTACGAAATGTTCATGGGGCCGCTCGAAGCGACGAAGCCGTGGAACACGACGGGCGTCGAAGGAATTTACCGCTTCCTGAACCGCGTTTGGAGATTGTTCGTGGACGAGAACGGCAGCGTTCATCCGAAAATCAGCGCCGGGGAAGCGCTTGGCAGCGATACGTTCAAGCGCACATGGCACCGCACGATCAAAAAAATAACTGAGGACTACGAAGCCCTGCGGTTCAATACGGCGATCAGCCAGTTGATGATTTTCGTCAACGAGGCTTATAAGACCGAGCGTCTGCCGCTCGAAGCGATGCAAAACTTTGTTCAAATGCTGTCCCCGATCGCGCCGCACTTGGCGGAAGAGCTTTGGGAGAAGCTTGGCGGCAGCGAGTCCATCACCTATGTGCCATGGCCTTCCTACGACGAAGCTTGGACAGTTGACAACGAAGTTGAAATCGTTGTTCAGGTCAACGGCAAAATTGTCGACCGCGTGCTGATATCCAAGGATACGGAAGAAGCGGCTATGCAGCAATTGGCGATGGATCTTGACAAAGTCAAAGAAACGACCGCCGGCAAAACCGTTCGCAAAGTCATCGTCGTTAAAGGAAAACTCGTCAATATCGTTGCAGGTTAACGGAGGAATGATTCCTCATTAGAAGCGGCCCTCGGGAAGGTTACGGCTCAATTGCAAACAGCAGCTCGGCCTTCTCGAGGTCTTCTTTATATTTGGCGTGGGTCGCGCGAATCATCTGAGTGAACATGCCGGACAAATCCGTGGCGTCCATAATACGCAAACCTTCCTCGGTGATGCCCCCAGGTACGGATACGCGTTTTTGCAAGCCTGCAGGGTCAAAACCTCCCGTCGTCAGCAGCTTTCCGGTGCCCAGCGCCATTTCGCTGGCAAGGAGCGTTGCTTCTTCTTTGGAAATTCCGGTTTCCTCTACGGCGGCATCAATGAAAGCTTGGATGAAATACGATAGAAATGCGGGACCGCAGCTGGATATATCCGAAGAGATCCGCGTATAGTCTTCAGACACCCGTATAGGGGAACTGATGTGCGCCAGCACATTTTCAAGCCATTCCTTATCCTCGGGCTGCATCCGGTTGCCGTGAATGCACAAGGTCACCCCGCTGAGCACGTAATTCGTAATGCTTGGGATAATTTTGCTGATTTTTGCCGGCAGATTGCTTTCCAGATGCCGCAAGAGAACCGGGCTCGTAATAGAAACGACAAAATGGGACGGAAGCACGTCCTCTTTGATTTCATCGATAACCTTTTTGTACTCTCCAGGCTTAATGCACAAAAAAATGACTTCGCTTTGCTGTACGACTTCTTTATTAGAACGGGCGATCTGAAGCCCCGGATACGTCTCCGCCAGCCGATCCGCTTTGCTTGCCGTGCGGTTCGCCGCAATGATTTGTTCCGGATTAAATGCGCCGGAATGAATAAATGCTTCTATCAATATGCTTCCCATACTCCCAGTACCGATGAATCCTGCCTTCATCTAGAAATCCCTCCCGGAAAAAGTTCAGTCACCCTGGTATCCATGTTGCTTGTCACAAAGTTGGATAGAGCTGGGCACATGCCAATTAAGGCGTTATGATGTTTTTTCATGTATATGCTTGCAAACAACCAATGATACCGGAAAGGGGAGAATTCGTGGGTTTATTTGGCAAAAAGGGCGTTATAATCACTCTATCTTCCATTTCTATAGTTTTACTGGCATATACGATATGGCAGTTTGCGATTGGGGGCCGTTCCGCGATTCAAACGAATTTTGTTCCTGTCAACGATCAAATGAAGGAACTGCTTGCCCAAACGGCGCCAAGCCCCGCACCGCGCAGCAGCACGCCGCCATCTTCACCTGCGCCAACGCCTGTTCCATCGTCACCTGCCTTATCTTCCCCGGCTGCCGGCCCGACCTTGGAGCCGAAGCCCGATGCTGCATATCCTTCGCCTTCCGCGGCTCCCGCTGCTGCAAAAAACGGCTTGTTAGACCTGAATTCGGCTACGCTGGAGCAATTGGACGAACTGCCGGGCATCGGAGCCAGCAAAGCGAAAGCGATTCTGGAATACAGGGAGAAAAAGGGGCGGTTTCAAAAAGTCGAGGAACTGGCTGAAGTTAAAGGCATCGGCAAAAAGATGCTTGAAAAATTGAAACCCTACGTCTATGCGGGAAAACTATAGCAATCTTTTCATTTGTCGAATAGTGTGCGAAAATAATAAGGGAAAGATTACCTAAAAGGGGATGACTCAATGTCTAACGAACGCAAATTAAGTATCGAAACGCTTGCCGTGCATGCAGGACAAGAACTGGACCCGACAACGATGTCGCGCGCAGTCCCGCTGTACCAAACTACATCCTATGGTTTCCGCGATACGGAGCATGCCGCGAATTTGTTTGCGCTTAAAGAATTTGGCAACATTTATACGCGTTTGATGAATCCGACCACCGATGTATTCGAAAAGCGGGTCGCTGCGCTGGAAGGCGCGCCTGCGGCGCTTGCGACTGCCTCGGGTCAGGCAGCTATTACATACTCCATCCTGAATATTGCCGGTGCCGGAGATGAAATCGTTTCCGCATCGAGCTTGTACGGAGGCACTTATAATTTATTTTCCACGACATTGTCGAAACTGGGCATCAAGGTCAATTTTGTAGATCCCGGCAATCCCGAAAATTTCCGGGCGGCGATTACAGACCGGACAAAGGCTCTTTACGCGGAAACGATCGGTAATCCGAAAGGCGACGTACTGGATATCGAAGCGGTAGCCGCAATCGCGCATGAGCACGGAATTCCTCTGATTGTGGACAATACGTTCCCAAGCCCTTATTTGCTTCGCCCGATCGAGCACGGTGCAGACATCGTCGTTCACTCGGCTACGAAGTTCATCGGCGGCCACGGCACATCGATCGGCGGCGTTATCGTGGACGGAGGCAAATTCGACTGGCAGTCAAGCGGCAAATTCCCGGGATTGACGGAACCCGACCCAAGTTATCATGGTGTCGTCTATACGGCGGCAGTCGGCCCTATCGCTTATATTATCAAGGCGCGCGTGCAATTGCTGCGGGATATGGGAGCCGCGATTTCGCCGTTTAACTCTTTCATGCTGCTGCAAGGTCTTGAAACGCTGCATCTGCGCATGGAGCGCCACAGCTCCAATGCTTTGAAGGTCGCGGAGTTTTTGGAGAATAACGATGCTGTCGAGTGGGTTAGCTATGCCGGCCTCAAGAGCCATCCATCTTACGAACTGGCGCAAAAATATTTGCCTAAAGGCCAGGGAGCGATTCTCACGTTCGGCATTAAGGGCGGCCTGGAAGCCGGGCGGAAGGTCATTAATGCCGTGAAGCTGTTTTCGCATTTGGCGAATGTCGGCGATTCCAAGTCGCTGATCATTCATCCGGCCAGCACGACGCATCAGCAGCTCGGTGAGGAAGAGCAAATTTCGGCCGGCGTCTCGCCGGGCATGATCCGGCTTTCCATCGGTACGGAAGCCATCGACGATATACTCTACGATTTGGATCAAGCGATCAAAGCGAGCCAAGCGTAAAAAGGAGACGAGACAAGGCCAATGAGCACCCGCAAGGATTGGGACACTTATTTTATGGATATCGCGTATATGGCATCGACCCGTTCCCAATGCAGCCGCAGGCATGTAGGCGCTGTGCTGGTTCAGGGCAAAAAGCTGCTCGGAACAGCCTATAACGGGGCTCCGATGGGGGTACCCGATTGCAGCGAAGCCGGCTGCATGCTCGTTGAGGAAATCGAACTGAAAGTGGTCGGCGAGAAGGAGGAAATGGTCCGCAAGCAGCGCTGCATTCGCACGATTCATGCCGAGCAGAACTTGCTCCTCTTTACCGACAGGGAAGACCGTGAGGGCTCGACCGTATACGTAACCGATCAGCCGTGCTGGACTTGCGCGAACATGCTCGCCAACAGCGGAGTGACGGAAATCGTGTTTCATCGCGGTTACCCGAAAGACAGCGAGAAAGTAAGCGGCCTGATGCAGGCCAGAGGCATCGCTTTTCGGAGAATGGAGAGCTACGAGCCTCCGCAGGGCACGCTGTCCGAAGTTGTGAATTAAAGATTTGAAATGGCAAAAAAGAGAAAGCATCTCTTTTCGCAGCCGACGTTACGTCGCGCGGAAGGAGGTGCTTTTTTTGTTGGAACCGTTCCGGCCTGCGCCTCCTATGCGCACTCTCCCTTTGGCTCAGGAAGGAGCCCAGGGAGCTGCCGATTGCGTATGGCCCCCGTTATGCAATGCTATACCGCGCTTGGGAGAACTTCGCTCAGGCGATTGAAGGTGCTAAAGGAATGAGTGCAGCATTACGGTCTGAACCGCCTGTCTTTACTTCCCAATGTAGGCGGCAATACGGAACCGTCTGCTTTCCCAGTCAGACGTGATGATGTCCATTGGAGTGGGGTAAAGGCGAATCAACCGAGCCATACTTGCCCAGCACTTCTTATATCCCTTTTACTCAGAAGAGGCTCGAGGCTCGGTAGATATGATTAAGTGCGACGGCTATGTTGCGTTGGGAGCTCGCGTGCGGGCAGCAAAGTGCTGTTCCGCTGAAACGAGGTAAAAGCTGATACCCGTGGATTCGACCACCTGTCGTGCACGCCTAGCGTGGGGCATTGAGGTACTGCAAGAGTGCTATTCTGCTGGAATGAGACAAAAGCGGAGTACCATGGTTTCGACAACCCGCTGTGCAGCACCCAGCGTGGGGCATTGCGGTACTCATGGCGGGGAGGGGCGGGTTAGGAAATGCCGATAGCTGCCCGGATCACAACTATGAGCGAAGGGGATAGCGATCATAAGACGAAGCGCATTGATACTTTGTAGTCGGCCGCCGTCACGATTGCGCCAGGCGGCCACGACCAGGCCGCGATCGGGTCGCGTTACGCGGCAGATCAAGCTAACTGGACGTTTCATTGGCGGAAAGTCCTGTTCTACGGAATATGAGCACAACGGATTTACGAAGCGATCGATTAGGCGGCTGAAGCTGCGTACATTTGTCGATGAAGCGTCATGTACCCCCTGAGCCGCAGGGATAGCGGCCATAAATCATTTGAAAAATAGGAGTGATGTCCGCATGAATCGCCCGGTTGTTCTAGGATGCTGTCTGTGGATAACCGGCTATGTGCTCGCGATGTACGCGAAGCTGCCGTGGTTATCCTTGACCGCCTGCCTGCTGCTGTTGTGTGCGGCAGCAGGGGTGTTTGCGCTCCGGCTGCCTGGACGGCTGCCGGTGTGTGCGTTTTTGCTGGTCGGAGCAGCCATGGGCTACTTCCATTGGACCGACCAGCGCAATGTGTCCGCCCTGCTTCAGCAAGGGCTGAAGCAGGAGCAAATCGACGGCAGCGAGGTCACGCTGCGCGGCCGCATCGCCAGCCCTGTCTCCGTCGACGGCGACAGGGCCAGCTTTACCGTGGAAGCGGAGGATATCCGCTTCCAGGGCACGGACGCTTTCCCGCTGGGCGGGGAAAGCGTGCAGGTTTCGCTGCGCCTGCTCCGGCAGGAGCAGCAGGCACAGGCGGCGAGCTGGCGGCGCGGCGACGCCTTGGCGCTGCACGGGACGCTGCGCAGCCCGTCCGTGGAACGCAACTTCGGCGGCTTCGACTACCGCCGGTATTTGCGCCTTCACCGCATCCATTGGCTGCTTACAGCCAAAGGAGCGGATCAGGCGCAGGTCGAGCCTGCCAAGCTGCGCTTTAGCGTCGTCCAGCTGCTGCGCCTCAACGACGATTTGCGCGACGCCCTGGGCAGGCGTATGGATCTTATTTTCCCTGCGGCTGAGGCAGGGTTTATGAAAAGCATGCTGATCGGCATGCTGGACGATCTTGATCCTGACCGCTTCCAGCAGTTTTCGGAGCTCGGTCTGACGCATATTTTGGCGATTTCGGGGCTAAATGTCGCTATTTTTCTCGGCGTCTGCATCTGGATCATGAAAAAAATGCGTTTGACAAAAGAAACGTATTTGCTGATCGCAATGCTGCTCATGCCTTTCTATATTCTAGTTACGGGTGCTTCGCCTTCGATTGTACGGGCAGGCCTGATGGCGATTGTCGCTTTGTATGCGGTCAGGCGCGGAATCGTAAAGGATGCGCTGCATATTACGGCGATCGTTGCCTGGTTCATGCTGCTTGTCAATCCTTACTATTTGCTTGATGTCAGCTTTCAGCTCTCCTTTCTGGTGACGATCGGACTTATTGTCGGCGTTCAAAGAGTCAACCTTTTGCTGGAAAAGTTCATTACATCCGGCGCTCTCAGAAATACGATGTCTATTACGATCGTGTCGCAGCTTATTTCTTTTCCGATCTCGATTTATTATTTCAACCAGTTCTCGCTGCTGTCCTGGGTCGCAAATGCTTTCCTTGTTCCCGTCATCAGCATGGTGGTTTTTCCGGCAGGAATCGTGGCCCTTGCGTCCGGGCTCGTATACTTGCCGGCAGGCCAAGGAATCGGTTGGCTGCTTTCGTGGCTGAATAAAGGCGTGTTTTGGATTACGGATGAGCTGCAGCAGTTTCGCCAGTTCAAAATGATTTGGCCGACTCCGAGCATGGCTTGGATTGCGGCATTTTACGGGTTGCTTATCGTGACGTATTTGCTTCTTCACGAACGAAGAAAGCTGAGCGGCGAAGATCCCGGCTTCTCATTGAACCCGGCGGCCGCCTCAGACGGAAAGAAGATCCGGTTAACTCTGTGTCTTGCTCTAAGTACAGCCGGCCTTGTGTTGCTGCTCTATATGGGCTATACGCCCGAGCGGTTCAACCGGTCAGGACTTGTGCAATTTATCGATGTGGGGCAGGGGGATAGCATTTTGATCCGCACTCCTTACGGCCGTCATCTGCTGATTGACGGAGGCGGCACGTTGAGTTTCCGCAAACCCGGGGAGGAGTGGAAGGAGCGGAAAGATCCGTATGAGGTCGGCAAAAAGCTGCTCGTTCCGCTGCTCAAAAAACGCGGCGTACACAAGCTTGACCTGCTTGTTCTGACACATGAGGACGCGGATCATAGCGGAGGTTTGCAGGCGGTCATCGAGCAGGTTCCGGTGCGCAATTTTTTGTTTAACGGTACGGTGAAGCCTAATGCCGGGATAACAAAGCTTTTTGCAACGGCTATGGATCGCCGCATTCCGCTGCTGACGGCAGAGCAGAGTTCCTGGATGCAGATTGATCCGGATACGAGCCTGCACATTTTGCATCCTTTTTCGGGAACCGGGCAAGAGGTGCAGACGGCAGCGGAGCAGAACGGCCATTCTATTGTTTTTTTGCTGGACATGCAGGGTACCCGCTGGCTGTTCACAGGCGATATGGAAAAAGAGACGGAGCGCGCCATTCTCGCACGTGTGGCGGGCGGAGCTGCGGCGGCGGGGGCATCGGCGGCGAAAGAACAGCCTGTCGATGTGCTGAAAGTGGCGCATCACGGCAGCAAAACCTCGACTATGGAAGAGTGGCTAGCTTATTGGCGGCCGGGCACAGCGGTCATTTCCGTCGGCGCGCAAAACAGCTACGGCCACCCGTCGCCCGCCGTTACGGAGCGGCTGCTGCAGCACGGGGCCAGGGTGCTGCGAACAGACACGATGGGGGAGGTTCAACTGGAAGTGAGAGATGGGGCAATATTCGCCAGAACGAGATTTCAGCAGTAAACGGCGCTTCAACAGGGCAAAGGGAGGGTACAACTTGTATCTTTTTGGCCCAATTCATATAATGAAAGGGTAAATTTTAGTGCGGATGGGACAAACGTCATAAGAGGTGATCAGCATGTCCGAAATGCGATTGAATGACGGGGCGGATGTGGAGTTGTCGCCGCTCGGAGATAAGGCGGTTCTTGTCCGGTTGGGCGACAGCATTGACCGGCAAACGCACGATAAAGTTCAAGCCTTGAGCTTGCTCCTGAATCGGCAGCCATTTCCAGGCTTGGTCGAGATCGTGCCTGCTTTTGCGACGGTAGCCGTATTCTATGAACCTATGAAGGTGTGCGATCCGCATACGGGAGAGAGCTCGCGGCCCGGGCGCGGCGGCGCACGTTCGCCGTATGAATTGGTGTGCGGCGTGTTGAGGCGGATGGCTGCGAATCTGGACGGACAAGCTGCGGAATCGCCAAGAGTGATTCATATCCCCGTATGCTACGGAGGGGAGCTGGGTCCCGATCTGGCGGATGTCGCCGGGCATAACGGACTCGCCGTGGAGGAAGTGATAGAGATTCATTCCGCACAGGAATATTTGGTGCACATGATCGGGTTTGCTCCTGGATTCCCTTATTTGGGAGGCATGTCCGAACGCATTGCTGCGCCGAGGCGAAGCACGCCGAGATTCATGATTGAAGCGGGAACGGTCGGTATCGGGGGAAAGCAGACGGGCATTTATCCCGTACCGACTCCGGGGGGCTGGCAATTAATCGGCCGGACGCCGGTAGCGCTGTTTCGCCCGAACGACGAGAATCCCAGCCTGCTGCGAGCGGGAGACCGGGTTCGCTTTCAGCCGATCAGCTACGCGGATTTTGTCGAGTGGAAGGAGGGATTGCGATGAGTATCCATATTCTGCTCCCGGGTCTGCTTACTACGATTCAGGATAAAGGGAGATTCGGTTTTCAACAGCAGGGCGTTATTGTCGGCGGGGCGATGGACGGCTTTGCACTGCGGGCTGCGAATCTGGCGGTGGGCAACGAGGAAGGGGCCGCGGCATTGGAAGTTACTTTGCTGGGGCCGAAGCTCAGGTTTGACCGGGAATCGGTCATCGCTATATGCGGCGCAGATTTGTCTCCCGCAATGAACGGGGTGCCTGTCCCCCAGTGGCGCCCCGTTTTTATACAAGCCGGCGGCATACTTGAATTCGGGGCCTGCAAGTCGGGCGTCCGCGCGTACATAGCCGCAGCGGGCGGATTCGACGTGCCTTTGGTGATGCGCAGCCGCAGCACGTATCTTCGGGCCGGACTTGGGGGCTGCGAGGGCCGGGCGTTAAAAGACGGCGATGTGCTGCATCCGGATCGGCCAACCGATTCGTCTCTTCTTTTGATAAAGCGATTATCAAAAGAAGGTTCTTCGCAGCCTTACCGGGCGGCGGATTGGTGCATAGGCCATGACGTGCGGCCCGCTTACGCGAAAAACCCGGTTGTTCGTTTCGTCCGGGGGAGCGATTACGGGCATTTCACCGAGGAAAGCCGGCACCTTCTGGTCTCGGGCCAGTTTCAAGTGTCCCCGCAATCGGATCGGATGGGTTATCGGCTGGAGGGAATAAAGTTGGGCTTGCAGGAAGCTTTGGAGCCGATTTCCGAAGCCGTCACGGCGGGGACGATTCAGGTGCCGCCCGGCGGAAATCCGATTATTCTTATGGCCGACCGTCAAACGATCGGCGGTTATCCGAAAATAGCGCAAATTGCCGAGGTCGATCTGCCGCTTCTTGCGCAAGTGCAGCCTGGCTCGGCCATTCGATTTTGCGAAATATCCCGGCAGGAGTCCGAGGAGCTTTATATCGGGCAGGAGCTGCAAATCCGGAAATTGTCCAGAGCTATTGAAATCAGGCTGAGGGAGATGTGATAAAAAGATGAGGACTGCGGTCGATTTGAACTGCGACCTAGGAGAAAGCTTCGGAGCTTATACGCTGGGCCGGGATGGAGAGCTGCTGTCGCTTGTTACTTCGGCCAATATTGCGTGCGGGTTTCATGCAGGCGATCCCGGCACGATGAGAACTACAGTGAAACTTGCTCTTGAACGGGGCGTAGCGATAGGGGCTCATCCGGGCTTGCCGGATCTGGTCGGTTTCGGCCGCCGGGAAATGAACATATCTACGCGGGAAGCTTGCGATATGACGGTTTATCAGATCGGCGCCCTGGACGCTTTTGTGAGAGCGGAAGGCGGTACCATGCAGCATGTAAAGCCGCATGGGGCCTTGTACAATATGGCCGCGCGCGACATGAAGCTGGCCGAGGCTATTGCCGAAGCCGTCTATCGGGTCAATCCCGAGCTGATTTTGTTCGGTCTCTCGGGCAGCCGGCTTATCGAGGCGGGGAACAAAATCGGCTTGCGTACCGCCAGCGAGGTTTTTGCCGACAGGACTTACCGGCAGGATGGATCGCTTACACCGCGCAATGAGCCGGAAGCCGTCATTGAAGACCCTGCTCAGGCCATGAAGCAATTGCTGCAAATGGTCAAAGCAGGGAAAGTGACTTCCAGGGAAGGCGCCGGCGTGCCCATTGCTGCCGAGACGGTGTGCGTTCATGGGGACGGCGAACAGGCTTTGCTGTTCGTCCGACAAATCCGCGAGCTGTTGGCGGCGGAAGGCATTGCCCTGAGCGCAGTCGGCGGCAGCCGACACTGACCCCGGGATTCGAGGGGCAAATAAAAGATTGCACATTCAGCCACTTGCCGAAGTGGCTTTTTGCTTTGGACATCGTTGTGGTTACGAAAATGACATTTGTCATATCAGATTGATGATATTCGTGAATTACGCATCGGAGTCATGCGCGGTATGATACATACATGACAACAACAATTACGAGGTGAACATAATGAAATCGATCATTGAATTGGAACATGTCTGTAAAGAGTTCAAAGGAAAGCGGGCTGTCGACAACTTGTCCCTTACTGTCGAGGAAGGCAGCGTAGTGGCGCTGCTCGGACCGAACGGCGCTGGCAAGACGACGACGGTTTCGATGATTCTCGGGCTTTTGCAGCCGACGCAGGGCACGATTCGCCTGCTGAACGGAAATCCGCGGGACCGGGCGGTTCGGGATCGGATGGGTGCGATGCTGCAGGAAGTGAATGTCATCGAAGGGCTGACCGTCGCCGAGACGATCGAGCTGTTCCGGCATTATTATTCCAGGCCGCTGTCGCTGGAAAAGCTGCTGAGCGTCTCGGGTCTGGAATCCGAGCGGAACAAGCGGGCCTCGTCGTTGTCCGGCGGGCAAAAGCGGCGGCTCGGCTTTGCGCTGGCGCTGGCCGGCGATCCGGCCGTGCTCTTTTTGGATGAGCCGACCGTCGGGATGGACATTACTTCGCGGCAGCAATTTTGGGAAACCGTCCGCGAGATGGCAGCCAGAGGAAAGACGATCATATTGACGACCCATTACCTGGAAGAAGCCGACAGCATCGCCGACCGGATCGTCGTCATCAATGGCGGCAAGCTGGTTGCCGACGGAACTCCGGCTGAAATCAAGGCTTCGACGAATCAAAAGACGATCTTTTTTACCGCCGGTCCAAAGCTCGATCCGGAGTCGCTGCAATCCATTCCGATGATTTCGAAGGTGACGTGGAGCGGACGAAAGGTGAAAATTACGAGCCCTGACACGGATCAGGTCATTATTGCGCTCATTCAGCGTCAGTTGGACATCAAAGATATCGAAATTCATACGGGCGGCTTGGAAGATGCCTTCCAGTTTTTGGTTCAAGCCTAAGCGGAAAACGAGTATACAAAAGGAGATGCAAAACATAATGATGAGAGCGATGATTGCCCAATGCAAGGCCGAACTGTTAAGGACGGTTCGCAACAAGCGGTTTTTCGTATTTTCGATGATTATGCCGGCCGTGTTTTATTTCATTTTCTCTTCAACGATAGGGGACAATGTTAATGTAGGCGGAGTCGCGTGGAAAGCTTACTATTTGATGTCGATGACCGTGTTCGGCGTTGTCGGGGCGTGCGTCAACACGCTGAGCATTAAATTCGCCCAGGAAAGAACGCAGGGTTGGGTCAAAATGATCGAGATTACGCCGCTGCCGTCGAGCGCTTACGTGCTATCCAAAATTGTGTCCCAATCGATCATTAATCTGTCCACGATCGTTTTCATGTTTATTTTGGGCGCCGCGTTGAAAGGGGTCGATCTGACGCTGGCGCAGTGGATCGGCTGCGGGCTCTGGATCTGGCTTGGCGCGCTGCCTTTCATGGCTCTGGGAACGCTGATCGGCACGCTGAAAAGCGTAGAGGTTACCCAAGTAGTCGCGCAAATCGTCTTTATGGGCACTTCGCTGCTGGGCGGCTTATGGATGCCGACGCAAAGCATGCCTGCGATACTGCAAAATATTGCTCTCGCTTCGCCGACTTACCGGTTCGGCCAAGGGGCGTGGAACATTATTGCGGGAATCGCTCCCAGTCTGAACGGCATGCTCATTCTTGCGGCGTACCTGATCCTGTTTGTGATATTATCTTCATATATAATCAAAAAGCAGAAAGCGGTCTGAGCATGAATTCTACCGGTTTTTCCCGCAAAAAAACGTTTGAAAGCTTTTGGCTGTTATGGTCTTTGTATTTGATCTTTCCGACTATGACTTTACTGAACAAGCCGGTTCCGCAAATGTGGATCGGCTTCGCTTTGCTGGCCTGTTTTGTCGGTCTGCTGATCATGTCCGTGAGAAACGCCGCGCACAGAATCTTTTATTTGCCGCCGGTTTTTACGATCCTCGTTATATTTTCATTAAACTACAGTCCTTATCTCGTCTATATGTTTTTTTATACCGCGCCGTTGATCGGCATGCTGCCTACGCGGAAGCAATTTATGACCATGTTCGCGTTGATGATAGCGGCAATCGGAGTGACTTGCCTGCTGGCTTTCGGCAAGCAGCACGAAGACGAACTTATGTATTTGCTTCCTTCGCTGCTTGTGCTGCTTGTGCTTCCGTTCGGCATCCGCTCCAGAATGAAGTCGAATGAGCTCAAGGCAAAGCTGAATCTGGCCCATGAGGAAATCACGCGCCTGGCGATGGTCGAGGAAAGGCAGCGCATATCCCGCGATCTTCACGATACGCTGGGGCATACGCTTTCGCTCATTACATTAAAAAGCGAGCTGGCGGAGAAATTAATTCCGACCCAGCCTGAACGTGCCGTTCAAGAGGTCAGGGACATACAATTGACTTCGCGCGCGGCGCTCAAGCAGGTCCGTGAGCTTGTATCGGGAATGAACGCCTTGTCGATCGACGAAGAGCTTCGGCAGGCAAGACAAATGTTATCCGCCGCATCCGTGCAGCTCGACATTATCGGAGACGTGAAGCAATGGGACGCTCCTCCTCTGGTTCAAAACATATTGGCGATGTGTTTGAAAGAAGCGATCACTAACGTAGTCAAGCACAGCGGCGCGCGGCGGTGCCGCATCGCTTTTCAGGCCGCCCCCGGATATTGGGAAATGACCGTCGCCGATGACGGCTGCAGCGAGAGCCGTCACGGAGATCGGCCTCCTTCTTCCGGCCGGGGACTGCTGGGGATTAAGGAGCGGCTGGAATTAATCGAAGGGACGATGTCGTTCCAAATGGATGCGGACAAAGGGACGCAATTGACCGCCAAAGTTCCGCGCATTATTAAGCATCAATGATCCGAAGGGAGCAGAAACAGATGAGAGTTATCGTTGCCGAAGACCAGGGCATGCTTCGCGGTGCGCTGAGCGCACTGCTCGATCTGGAAGCCGACATCGAAGTGGTCGGGCAGGCGGAAAACGGGGAGCAGGCGCTGCAGCTGATTCAAACGGTCGAACCGGATATTTGCATTATGGATATCGAGATGCCAAAGATGACCGGGTTGGATGTTGCGGAAAAATTAAAGGAACTTCGGCATCCTTGCCGCGTCGTCATCTTGACGACGTTTTCCCGCTCCGGATATTTCAGGCGGGCGATGAGGGCCGGCGTACACGGCTTTTTGCTCAAAGACGCCCCTATCGGCGAACTGGGCGAGGCGCTGCGCAAGGTGCATGCGGGCGGGCGCGCCGTCAGTCCCGAGCTGGCGTTGTCGGTTTGGGAAGCCGCCAATCCGCTGTCCGAAAGGGAACGGGAAATATTAAAGCTGATTGCGCAGGGCTTGTCGGCGGGCGAAATGGCAAAGCGGCTGTTTTTGTCAGGGGGCACGATCCGCAATTACGTTTCGGAAATTATGCAAAAGCTGGATGCCAAAAACCGCATCGATGCGATCAGCATCGCCGAAAAAAACGGCTGGCTGGACTAAAATCATTTCATAGGTCCGGTATCTTTGATCGTTGCCTTAACAGCTACGCGAATGTCAGCCTTGGCCAGCTCTGCGCCCCAGTTTTGCGCCACCTTCTCAAATTCGGCAAATGAATTCGCCCGTGCATACAGCCCTAGACCGATCGGATCGATCTTGTGGGCTTGAATTTTTTTAATCAACCGTTCAAACCGCTTTTCCAACTGCTTTGTAATGAGTGCCTCCAGTTTTTTTTCATTTTTTTGCACATCAAAAGGGAACATTCGTTCCCTGATACCAATGAACATACGAACTTTAATATCGTAGTGAAACTTGTTCCCGCTGTACGATGTTCGAATGCTCGTTTTGATCCGGCTGGCCTCGAAACCTAATTTATTCGTAGAAAACGGGTCCTGCAGGGGAGCGCCGGGAATGGTCACCGTCATGTTGACCGGGGCTTTCGCTTCTTTTTGCAGTATTCGCAACAATTTCGTTTCCACGGCATTCAACGTGAGTACATATTTTCCTTTGTTGTCCAGCAGTGCCGTGCCTTTTAACCGGATTTCTTTTCTTTTGTCCAGTGCAACTTCGGACATGCTGGGGGTAAGCCCGGTATCGCTTATTTGCCGGCGCAGCTCCATAAGAGTCGTGGATACGGTCTCCGATCTGGCGCTCTTGGTATCGACCATTCCGCGAAGCAGCATTGGCGTGTACGGCTGGTCTTTCGGATTCAAATAAATAATTTTGGAGACCGGCCCGTCCACAGCGATCATTCTAGGTGTCAGCTGATTTTTCGTATCGCGGAAAAACACATCAAGGAGCGGGAACCAGTCTTCACGCTCGAGGATGCGCTTGCCGATCAGTATCGTCAACACCTTTTTGCCGACGATAGATCCCGCCGATTTCTCCTCCATTTTGCTTCTCGCCTCGCGAATCGTATCCACTTCGACGCTTCTCTCCTGCGTTTTCTTTTTTGCGCTTTTACTGTATACGGGCGAACTCATATAGAAAATCACATGTTTATCCGGAGTCAGATCGATGCCAAGC
This sequence comes from Paenibacillus sp. sgz302191, assembly GCF_057749925.1. NCBI lineage: Bacteria > Bacillati > Bacillota > Bacilli > Caryophanales > Paenibacillaceae > Paenibacillus > Paenibacillus sp. sgz302191. The sequence goes on along the minus strand of NZ_JBYLHY010000006.1, from coordinate 303,864 downwards.
GAGAAGTTATTCGTAACATTTTCCAAATCCACGCGATCGCTGCAACCGGTGGCGGCAAGGAGTGCGGCGATAAGCCCGGCACGCAGAAGATGTCTAATCATTGTTCCTCCTCCGGCGAAAGCGATCATACAGCCACAAGTAAAGAAGCATGCACACGGGAAACACATATTCTACGCCCAAGCCGAGCTGGCCAAGCAGGGCATTCAACTTCGTGCTCTGCGGAAAGGTCGGCATGAAGAAATACGTGCCCACGGCAAGCAGCAGCCACAGCGCCCGCAGGTGGTTGGTGTGATCCGATTTTCCGAGCAGCCAGCTTGTGCAGTAGACGATAATGAACATCGGAGGTATCCATGCCATCGTAAAAATGATCAAATAGAAGACGATAAAGATCATTTCGATTCGTTCAACAAACTTGAATTCTATAGTCTTCAGGGCGAAGATCCCAGGTTCGCTGTATTTTGCTATGTCATTCGGGCTGAAATAGACGAAGCAGACGATCGTGACCAGCAGGTAGGCGAGCGTAGCTAACGAATTGGCGATCGTCAAGCCGAGTGCAGCCCTCCTTTTGTTTTGCAAATACGGATAGAAAATAAAGGTAGCCGCAAAACCCAAGAAATAATATATCGTATCCGGTACCGCAGCAATAACGGGCTGCCATCCTTTCTTGAACAAGGGAAACAAATGGAGCCAATGGGCGTTTTTCAGCGGAAGCAGGTAAACGAGCGGTATCCATAAGGTGAGAAGCAGCACGGTTTCGGCGAATCTGCCTGTTATGCGAAGACCGCCGCGCACGACATTATACGTGGGAATGAGCAGCAAAATCATAATCAAATACTCGGGAGTTTGCGGCAAAAGCCACTCTTTCGTAATCAAAACCGCATACACAATACATGTATAGCTGAAATAGAAGAAGTAAAGCGCAAGCAGAACTGCCCCCGTTCTGCCAGCCCATTTGCCAAAGTAATGCGTCAGCAGGTCAAGCAAAGTCCCGTCGGGATATTTTTTCATCACCTGGACGACAACCAGGCTGGAAACCGTGGTAATGACCCAACAGGCAAAGAGCGTCATCCAGCCGTCTGTGCTCGCCTTCTCGGCCAACACCCGCGGTATGGATATGAAGCCGACGCTGATCACCATGCTCGCTTGGATGCAAATAAATTGCACGAGCGTAATCTCGTTGCGGACGCATTTGTTCATCCCGGATCACCGTCCGAACGACTCGGCTTTTTTCTCCGCGATTGTATCGCCTTCGTTCCGGAAGGGCGTCTTCTCATTAGCCAAAGGGGCAGCCGGACAGCCGTATCTTTCCAATCGGCGGGACGTGCCGGCGCGAACGGATTGGTGTAAGGAGTGCCGAGCGACTCCAGCGAAATCAGATGGCTGATCATTGTCAGCATTCCGATCAAGATGCCGACGAGGCCGAACATGGAGGCGGCGATCATCATCCCGAAGCGGGTAAGCCGGATGGCGGCGACCATATCGTAGTTGGGCAAAATGAACGATGCAATAGCCGTGAAAGCGACGACAATCACCATGACACTGCTGATTAGCCCTGCCTGTACGATGGCCTGCCCGATGACGATGCCGCCGACGATGCCGACCGTTTGCCCGACCGGCGCAGGGAGGCGGACTCCCGCCTCGCGGATCATTTCGAGGGTGAGCTCCATCAGAACGGCTTCAAAGAACGGCGGAAAGGGAACCCGGCCCCTGTATTCGCCGATCGACAGCAGCAGTTTAACTGGAATGATCTCAAAATTATAGGAAATAACGGAAATATAAAAGGCCGGCAAAAGAATCGCAACGAAAAAAGCGAACATCCGCAGCAGCCGAATAAAAGTGGCGATCGACCAGCGCGTGCTGTAGTCGTCAACGGTCTGAAAGAACGACATAAAAACGACGGGCGCAATGAGCACGCTTGGAGAACGGTCCAGCACAACGGCGAATCTGCCCTGCAAAATTTGCGAAGCGGCGGAATCCGGCCTTTCCGTTGTAATAAATTGCGGGAACAGAGAACGGGGATTGTCTTCGATCATCTCGGCCAGCTCGCCGGTGGTGATCACAGTGTCTACATCCAGATTTTGTATACGGCTCTCCAGCACTTGCAAAACTTCCGGATTTGCGACATCGGCCAAATATAAAATCGATGCGGAAGTTTGCCCTCGTTGTCCTACCGTCAGTTCCTTTATTTTCAATTCCCGGTCCGGAATGTAGCGGCGGATTAATGCGATGTTTTGCATGCCTGTCTCCACAAAACCTTGGTGGGCTCCGGACAGGGAAGCCTCAAGCTGCGGATCGACAATCGCGCGCTGCGGCCATCCCTGCGTATCCAAGGCATAGGCTTCGGTCCGCCCGTCGACAAAAAGCACGCTTTTGCCGTGAAAAATGGCCGCCTGCACATGCGACCATACGGAGAGGGACTGGACTTGTCCGACCAAGGTCGTAAAATCGCTGTTTGCGACGCCCGTTTCATGTTGAAGCGGCTGAAGCACATTGTTATTGATCGAGCTTTTGTCCACGAGCCCATTCAGATAAACGAGCGCTGCCGCCTCACCGGTCTGTCTGATCGTAAGCCGGCGGATATTCAGGTCCGGCGTCTTCGTGAACAAGGTTTGTATGTCCGCAATATGCTGCGACAATGACGCGGTCAAGTGTTCGTTCAAGAGCGGACTGCACTGCTTTTTGGCCGAGCGGTACTTTGTGCTTCCGAACCAACTGGTAAATTGCATCGATCGTCACCTCGCCAAAGCATCATGCTGGAATCTCTGCCATACGCAGCAACAGCCGCACAGGCAGTTGATCGTATTTTTACCGTTTATAGAAAATTCTAACCGCGTTTTCTCGGTACTACATAAACATAGTACTATGCCTTCTGCAGGAATTCCTTACAATGGAAGTAATTCTAGTCTATAATAATCGGGAGGAGCTGCGTGTTTCCATGAATTCTCTTTAACCTAATTCCGCTTTGCCTCGTCTAATATACGGATCAAGGATATTTTTTTGTTTATTGCGCTATTTTTGTTATTTCGATAGTGACTTTTGGTAAAATGTTTTTTATTCTATAGATTGCAACCTTCTGAGCTAAGCATACGTCTGTAAGGTTGCAAGAGGGAGGGATCCCAGTGGTAGCACCCGAACTGGTAAGAAACGCTCAAGCCGGTGACCGTGATGCTCTCATAACCCTATTGCGAGAAATTGAATCTCACGTCTATCGAACCGCTTACTATATTCTTGGCAATGAACAGGATGCGCTCGACGCTTCGCAGGAGGCGTTGATCCGAATTTATACCAAAATTCATTCATACGAGGAAAAAGCGTTATTCAAGACGTGGGTACAGCGGATTGTGACCAACATCTGCATAGATAAATTCCGCAAAGCGAAGCCTACGGTATCCATTGATGAGCATGAGATGATTTTTACAGCAGAGCACAATGTAGAACAGGAAATTTTAACCGGTTATTTGGCAAAAGATATTCGAGAAGCGATTGACAAGCTTCCCGAGCACCATCGATCTGTAGTTGTGCTTCGCTATTTGCAAGACTTTTCGTATCATGAGATTGCAGAATCGTTGAACTTGCCGCTGAATACGGTGAAGTCTTATTTGTTTCGAGCCAGGCAGCAACTGCAAACTTTACTCCAAGATTATCAGAAAGGAGGTGTTCGGGGATGAATTGTCAAGAGGTGATGGAGCTTATGCAAAGACATCTGGATGGAGATTTGAATGCTCAGGAGGAAGAGGAGCTGCATGTCCACCTGATGCATTGTTTGGAATGCGCGGAAATGTTCGAACGGCTGCGAAGTTTGTCCGATGAGCTGACCCAGCTGCCCAAGGTGCTTCCGCCCTACAGCCTGGTTGATGCCATACTGCCGCAGTTGAACGAAATACGGTTGCAGGCAGAAGCTCCCATTGCCGATACAACAATGGTTGCCGTTCAGCCGGCAAGCCATTCATCCGTTTCCGGGCACCCTCAACGACAACCTCGGAGACGCGCGTTCGGATCGCAAATTTCATGGAAGTTGGCTGGCGGTATCGTCGCTGCCGGTTTAATTATCGGATTTTTTGTTTTCCAGACAGGCAAGCCTTCATATGACCAGGCGGACGCGCTTCTTCAGCCGCAGGCCAAGAAGGAGTCGAAATCCACAGCAGCGCAAACAGCCGCATCGGCGGATAACAGCGCCGGCGCCGGCGGTGAAGCAAAGCGGAACGTGTTGTCCGTTCCAGAGCCGACCGCTTCCATATTTCCGGCACAGCAGGAGTCTAAAGCTTTCGGGCCGACAAGTACCCCGGGTGCGGTGAGTGCGGGCAGTGCCGCCAAGCTGGAGCCGCCGGCTATGCTCGATCAGCGTTCGGATTCCAAAGACGATAAAGCTTCGGCTGCATCTTCCAAAATGGGACCGATAGCGACCGATCCCGAGCCTTTGGGCCATCAGGCTGCGCCCGCTTCTTCGCCAAGCAGTAAGCAGCCGCCTGCCGCAAATCAGACGCCGGCTGCTTCGCAGGAGTCCGCCGCTGCTGACCAGGCGCCGGTGCCGACGGAGACGCCCCAGGCCGCAAACAAGCTGAAAACGGAGGGTCCTTCATCTTCGCCTGCTCCTACGTCTTCAGAGCCGCCGGCAGATCCGAATGTAAGCAATCAGGCCGGAATGCGCGGATTTCTGATGGCCGAACCGCAAGCTTTCAAATCTGTCACGGGAACGTATGAGGCTGTCGTGAAAGATCAGCAGGTTGTCGTTCGGGACGCTGCGTCCAAGGAAACCGTCTTTACGTCCAAACAAAAATGGCCGTCGTCGGATGAAATTGTTTTCGTTGAATGGTCCAAAGACAACAAGCTTACGTATCAGGTGTCCACGGGCGACGGGAAGACGCAGACGTTCGTCATCGACGTTTCGGCCAAATCGGAGAAATCCAAATAATTTTTTAACACGATGCACCAAACGTTAACGTTCAGCGTATTTTATCGTAAAGAGAGTTTAAGAGAGCGAACCTCGGGTTCGGTCACTCGGCCAAAGGTTTCTAGAGCCTTTGCGCCGGTGTTTAAATAGATGCTGTTTCCGGGAGAAGGAGACTGCTTCCGGTACAAATTCTTCCTGTTGCTCGGCAAAGGGATTGCGTCAACATCTTCGGATTTTGACGCAATCCCTTTGTTGTTGGTAAGATAGTCAAGAGGTGGATGCACATGGATGCGAAAAAGGCGTTGAAAGAAATTCAAGCAGGCCGCACCGCGCCGGTTTATTTATGCTACGGACCTGAGAAATATAGAATGCGCGAGTTTATTCAATATTTGTCGGACGCGCTGATTGAGCCCGAGCACAGGGAATTTGCCGTAAGCAAATTCGACCTCGGGGAAACCGGTTTGTCTTCCGTGCTGGAAGATGCCGAGACGCTGCCGTTTATGGTGCCCAAGAAGCTGATTATCGCAACCAATGCGGTATTTTTCACCGGGGCAAGAGACAACAGCAAGGCGGAGCACAACCTGGAACGTTTGATCGAATATTTAAAGTCGCCGGTCGACCATTCCGTCATCGTGTTTACCGTAGACGCGGACAAGCTGGATGAGCGCAAAAAAGTGGTCAAATCGCTGAAGGAGCGCGATGCGGCGATCCCTTTCTTGTCGCTGACCGCGGAAGAGCTGCAGCAGTGGGTAGTAAGGCAGGCCCAGAAGTTGGGCTTTTCGTTCGCGTCCGGCACAGCCGACCAGCTGATTTTGTATACCGGCGGTAATCTCCAGGCGCTATCTGCCGAAATCGAGAAAATATATTTATACATCGGCTCCGGAGGCACAGCGACCGGGGAGACGATCGATCAGCTCGTCGCCCGCAGCACCGAGCAGAACGTATTTATATTGATCGAAGATATCGTGCAGCTCCGGCTGGAACGCGCCTTTGTCATTCTTGAAGAGCTGCTCAAGCAGCGTGAAGAGCCGATCAAAATCGCCGCGCTTATTGCCAGGCAGTTCCGGATTATGCTGCAGGTAAAAGAGCTTGGCAAGCAGGGATATTCCCAGCAGCAGATGGCTTCCCAAGTCGGCCTGCATCCGTATGCGGTAAAAATCGCGGAAGGCCAGGCGAGAAAATACGAGACGGACAAGCTTTGTCTCATTTTATCGCAGCTCGCCGACCTCGATTTTCAAATGAAGAGCGGCCGCATCGACAAGGTGCTCGGTTTGGAAATGTTTTTGCTCCGCCTGGCGGCGTGAGCGGCTGACAACAAAAAAGTCCAGTTCCCGCGAGGGAAACTGGACTTTTGCTTGTATGTGCTGGGATTACGCTTGAGCCGAAAGAGCGTTCAGCTTTTTAGCCAGACGGGACTTCTTGCGGTTAGCGGCATTTTTATGGATTAAACCTTTAGAAGCTGCTTTGTCCAATTTCTTAGAAGCATTGATCAGCGCTTCTTTGGCAGTTTCTACATTATTGCTAGCAGCAGTGGTTTCGAAAGCTTTCACAGCGGTGCGCAGAGCGGACCTTTGGGAAGCGTTGCGAAGACGGCGCTTTTCGCTAACTTTTACTCGTTTGATAGCGGATTTAATGTTTGGCATGAAATTCACCTCCTACTTCACAAAACACGTTCAACGATACATTTTCATGTTTGCTGACAACTTTAAGTATTCTACCATGCTAAATCTGAAAATGCAATAGCTGGTATTGTTCAATGAGCTTTCTTTTTTGCATAACGGTCGCGTCTTCGTCGCACAATAATTTTACTTGCCGACAGAGAAGAGGGAGAGCATTCACTATGGACTTAAACATTTACTCATCGCATACCGACCTGGCTCTGGACGCCAGAGACATGGCGCAAGCAGCGCGACAGGGGCAAAATATTCCGGGCATTGAAACGGAGTCCGAACGGGAGAACGGAATCAGAGTGACGAAGATTCACGTCATGGACGAGCAGGGCTCGCAAGCGCTCGGCAAACTTCCCGGTCATTACATAACGATCGAAGTGCCTGCGCTGCGGCAAAAGGACAGCGATCTTCAGGACCGGGTTGCGACCAAGTTCGCCCAGGAATTCGAGCGCTTCCTGAAAGATATCGGGATCGCTGCGGACGCCAAAGCGCTGATCATCGGTCTCGGCAACTGGAATGTTACGCCCGATGCGCTGGGGCCGCTCGTTGTGGAGAATGTGATGGTGACCCGCCATTATTTTGAGCTTTACCCGAACGACGTAACGCCCGGCTACCGGGCTGTGAGCGCCGTGGCCCCCGGCGTACTCGGCACTACGGGCATTGAAAGCGGCGATATCGTACAGGGAATTGTCGACAGATCCCGTCCGGACGTCATTATCGCCATCGATGCGCTCGCTTCGCGGTCGCTGGAGCGGGTGAATACGACGATCCAGATCGCCGACACCGGCATACATCCGGGATCGGGCATCGGGAATAAGCGCAAAGGGCTGACGAAAGAGGTGCTGGGCGTTCCCGTAATCGCGATCGGCGTGCCGACCGTCGTCTACGCTTCGACGATCGTGAACAACACCTTCGATATGATGCGCAAACACTTTGGCGAGCGGACGAGCAACACCGGGCAAATTCTCGGGCTGCTCGACGGGATGCAGGAGGAAGAGAGACTGATGCTCGTCAGAGAGGTGCTCAATCCGGTCGGTCACGACCTGCTCGTAACGCCGAAGGAGATCGACGAGTTCATCGAGGACATCGCCAACATCATCGCCAGCGGCCTTAACGCCGCGCTGCACGACGCTGTCAGCGCCGAGAACGTCTCGGCTTACACGCATTAAAGGCATATGCTTTTTTACGGGAGCTCCTGAACAGGGGTTCTTTCTATTTTGTCTATCAAAAATTTTCTATCGTCTCGGGTTCTACGCGGGCAGGCCTGTTTCATAGATTAAAGTAAGATAGATTAGGAGGAATCGCTGTGATGAAATGGACATCCGCCACACTCAATCTTAGCCGCATCCGCAAAACGTACCAGAGCGCCAACACGCTGGGGAGGACTTTTTTCCTGCTCGGCCTGGCCACCCTAGCCATTTTCGTTCTCATAGGGCTCGGAAGCTACCTGCAAACGCGGGTGATGACCGCCTCCCCCGTCTCATCCATGAAAGGACTTGCCGCATCGGTCACCAATCAGTTTTTTATCGACATGCTGGGCATGGAAGTGCCGCATCTGAACAAAAACAACAAAAAATTTACGTTTTCCCAACATAACGTATTCAATTTCGCTTTTCGCCTCGTGACCGATATTAATCCGCATGATCCGAAAAGCTTGATGGCCCGCGAGCTGCCGGGCATGGATACGGACAGAACGACGGTGCTGGTCGCGGGTAGCGCGGCCAACCCCAGCGAGCCGTTCCATGCGAACCCGCCTGCAGATGTTTTTGCAAAGGCAGAACAGACGTCGCTTCCCGCCGCCCCTGATGCGTCAACGGCTCCAAGCCCTATGCCGACTGCAGTTTCCGGCGCCACGCCGCCGAAATTGGCAGGCAAAAATGTCGCTTTTGTTTATCAAACGCACAGCAACGAATCGTTCCTGCCCGAGCTCAAAGGCATTACAGACCCTGACGAAGCTTACAGCGACAAGATCGGCGTCATTAACGTCGGCAGTCGGCTGGCGCAAAACCTGGAAAAAGACGGCATCGGCGCGGTCCACTCGGATACCGTTTATCCGAACACGGTGAAAGGTTTCAAGTACCCGTACTCTTATAAATATTCGCTGAAAACGCTGCAGGAAGCAGCGGCCGCGCATCCGGACCTGCAATATTTTTTCGACATTCACCGCGACTCGGCCGTCCGCAAAAATACGACGGTCACGATCGACGGGAAAGACTACGCTCAGGTTTACTTTATTATCGGCGGCAAAAACCCGGAATGGAAAAAGAACGAGGAGTTCGCAAACGCCATCCATCAGGCGCTGGAATCGAAGCATCCGGGAGTATCGAAGGGCATCCATGCGAAGGAAGCCAACGAAGGCAACGGCCTGTACAACCAGAACTTCTCGCCGAGCAGTATCCTGATCGAGGTCGGCGGACCTTACAATACGCTTGAAGAGTGCTACCGGACAACCGACTGGCTGGCGGACGCCATATCGGAAGTCATTCTGAATGCGAAAAAAGTGGACGCCTCGGCGCCGAAACCATTATGAGCCGCTTGGGCCGGAGGGAAGGGGACGATGAGGATGAAACATTTTTACCTGAAAGTGGCGATGCTGGGACTGCTGCTGCTGTTCTGCATCTTGTTCGGGGTTAGCCTGGCCACCAGCGGCGTCGAACAGATCCAGGGGCCGCTGACGCTCGCCACGGCAAACGTGCAGGAGGCCGCGGCCAAGCCGAAGGAGAAGGCGGCCGTTCCTTCGCCAAGTCCAGCCCCGGCCAAGGCGGATAGCGGCGCGAAAGCGAAAGCGTCCGCCGCCAACGCCAAGGAAAGCCCGGTGAAGGACAAGGAGCAGGCCGATCCCGTCGCCGACCACGACAACGCGCTGAACCGCGTCGGCAACAAGCTCGGCGACTTGCTGCAAATTACCGCTCACCACGGGATCAAGGCGTTCGTTTCGCTATTCGACGGCGTGCTCGGCAAAGGGGAAGGGAAACAAAGCTGAAGAGGCTTCGCACCGCGTGCAGCTAGCTCCCAGCGCGCGGTGTTACGCTGCATGACGGCGGGGAGGCCGACCGCTCCGCCGTCATACAGCGGCCGGGCCGTCCGCAAAAACCTGCGATGTGTGCCGAACCTGTGGTGTGTGCAAAACCTGTGATGCGTGCCGAACCTGTGGCATGTGCAAAACCTGTAATGTGCAGAGCCTGTGGTGTGTGTAAAACCTGTGATGTGTGCCGAACCTGTGGTATGTACAAAACCTGCGATGTGGTGCGGAACCTGTGGTATGTGCAAAACCTGCGATGTGTGCGGAACCTGTGGTATGTGCAAAACCTGCAATGTGTGCCGAACCTGTGGTATGTGCAAAACCTGTGAAAATCAGGCTGCTCCCGAACTCCATACGCCAGAGTCCAGTTGTACAATCTGCCTGGTTGCGCGAAGAAAACCTGCAAAAGTACAGTTTTTGCTCGGTTGATACGCTGGAGACGAAAAATTCCTGCGAAAGTGCAGGCTTTTCGCCAAGAACATGGGCTCAGATTCATTTTCGTTGAAAATTCCTGCACAATTGCAGGCTTTTCACCAAAATGAACTACTTTTACAGAAAAAAACTGCACTTTCGCAGGTTTTCTCCCTGCCAAGCCACCCGTATCCCCATTTCAGCACCGCAACCCGTGCAAGAGAGGCGTGGGTTGGGGAAGAGCGTTAACTCGCCACTTTATCAACAATCTACGTGTTTATACAGATGCGCTCTTTCTAATGTGCATTATTTCAAAAATATGGGAAATGCAGGTTTTGGCTAGCAGATAATGCTTGTTAGGAAAAATTCCTGCAAATCTACAGTTTTTTCAGTTAACATGCTGCTCTCGACTCCCACTGACGGATAGTTCCCGCACAATCGCAGGCTCTTCTCAAAAACGGGCTATTTCCTGGGCAAAAGTCTGTACAATCGCAGGTTTTCTACATGGCGCCGGGATACACACTCACGATGCCGGAGGTACTGACGCATGACACCGGCGGTGTGCACGCATGCTACCATCGATGTTCACGCATGCCGACGAAACACACTCATGTTCCCGACAATACGTACGCAAGCAACTGTTTATGCTCACGCACGATGTAGGCGATACGCGAGCGGCAGGCTCCGGAACGCGGAGTTTTTCCGCAGTATTCTAGCAGCACATTGCTGTACATTCCCACAACTGCTATAATGAAAATTATTTGCATGTTGGGGGTTAGTCGTAAGAATGACGGACATTCGGGCCAGACAAAAGAAAATTCGCAACTTTTCGATCATTGCACATATCGACCATGGAAAGTCGACGCTTGCCGACCGGATATTGGAATATACAGGCGCGCTCTCTTCGAGGGAAATGCAGGAGCAGGTGCTCGACCAGATGGATCTGGAGCGGGAACGCGGCATTACGATCAAGCTGCAGGCAGTGCGGCTCAGCTACCGCGCGGATGACGGCGAGGAATATATCCTTAACCTGATCGATACGCCGGGACACGTCGATTTTACATATGAGGTGTCCCGCAGTTTGGCGGCCTGCGAAGGAGCGCTGCTTGTCGTGGACGCCGCGCAGGGCATCGAAGCGCAAACGCTCGCCAATGTGTACCTGGCGCTCGACAACAATCTCGAAATTTTGCCTGTTATTAATAAAATCGATTTGCCAAGCGCCGATCCGGATAAAGTGAAGCAGGAGATCGAGGACGTGATCGGACTTGACGCCAGCGAAGCGGTGCTCGCCTCCGCGAAAGCCGGTATCGGCATCAAGGAAATTCTCGAACAGGTGTGCCAAAAAGTTCCGGCTCCGCAGGGCGACCCGGACAATCCGCTGAAGGCGCTGATTTTCGACTCGCATTACGATGCCTACAAAGGCGTAATCGTGTACGTGAGGGTTGTGGACGGCTCGATCAGGGCCGGTTCCAAAATCAAGATGATGGCGACGAACAAAACGTTCGAGGTCATCGAGGTAGGCGCGTTCAAGCCGCGCATGTCCATCGTCGACTCGCTCGACGTGGGCGACGTAGGCTTTATCGTAGCCGGCATCAAAAACGTAGGCGACACGCGCGTCGGGGATACCGTGACGGAAGCGGGGCGGCCTGCGCTTGAGCCTCTGCCGGGTTACCGCCGCATCAACCCGATGGTCTTTTGCGGATTGTATCCGATCGAAACGTCGGATTACAACGATCTGCGCGAGGCGCTGCAAAAGCTGGAGCTGAACGACGCCTCGCTGCGCTTCGAGCCGGAAACATCCTCGGCGCTCGGATTCGGCTTCCGCTGCGGCTTTCTGGGCCTGCTGCACATGGAAATTATCCAGGAGCGGATCGAGCGGGAATTCAACATTCCGCTCATTACGACCGCGCCGAGCGTTATTTACCGCATCACGCTGACCAACGGCGAAGTGATGGACATCGACAACCCGTCCAACTACCCGGATCAGCAGCGCATCGACTTCGTCGAGGAGCCTTACGTGAAAGCTTCCGTCATCGTTCCCAATGATTATGTCGGAACCATTATGGAGCTTTGCCAGGGCAAGCGCGGCGAATACCTGAACATGGAATATTTGGATGCCAACCGCGTCACGCTGACCTATGACATCCCGCTGTCGGAAATCGTCTACGATTTCTTCGACCAGCTGAAATCCAGAACGAAAGGCTACGCGTCGTTCGACTACGAGCTCACCGGCTACAAAAAGTCCAGTCTTGTGAAGATGGACATTTTGCTGAACGGCGAGCAGGTTGACGCGCTATCCTTTATCGTGCATCGCGACGGCGCCTACAACCGCGGCAAAATCATCTGCGACAAGCTCAAGGAGCTGATCCCGCGACAAATGTTCGAGGTGCCGATTCAAGCGGCGATCGGACAAAAAATTGTCGCCCGCGAAACCGTGAAGGCGATGCGCAAAAACGTTCTCGCCAAATGTTACGGCGGCGACATTTCCCGGAAAAGAAAGCTGCTGGAGAAGCAGAAGGAAGGGAAAAAGCGCATGAAGCAGGTCGGCAGCGTCGAAGTGCCGCAGGAAGCGTTCATGGCCGTATTGAAAATCGACGAGTAAAAGATGATAAGCCGGGGACAGCTGCGAACTGTCCCTTGGCTTTTTTCGCAAAGAAAAGAAAGGAACGGTTGCGATGCAAGTCATTCAAAAAGCCCAAGCGGCCCCGGCGGCCGTTTATATTCATATCCCTTTTTGCACGAACAAATGCCATTATTGCGACTTCAATTCTTATGTGCTGAAAGGCCAGCCGGTCATGGAGTATCTCGACGCCCTGGAGCGGGAGATGGAGCAGACGGTGGAGCGGCAGCCGATCGGCAGGGTAGAGACGATTTTCGTCGGCGGGGGCACTCCGACCGTCCTGCTGCCCGATCAGATGGAACGTTTTCTGCGCATGGTGCGCACTTATTTTCCCGCAGACAGCGGCGAGGTCGAGTTCACGATGGAAGCGAACCCCGGCACGACGGACGAAGACAAGCTGGCTGTCATGAAAGAAGGCGGCGTCAACCGCATCAGCTTTGGCGTGCAGTCCTTCAACAACGATCTGCTCGCGGCAATCGGGCGGATTCATAATACAGACGACGTCTACCGCAGCCTGGACAACGCGAAAAAGCTGGGCTTCCGCAATTTGTCCATCGACCTGATGTTCGGCTTGCCGAAGCAAACGGTGGAGATCATGCAGGCAACGCTAAAAGAGGCGCTGGCGCTAAATTTGCAGCACTATTCGATCTACAGCCTCAAAGTTGAGGAAAATACATTGTTCCACACGCTGTACCACAAAAATCAGCTTCCGCTGCCGAGCGAAGAGGAAGAAGTGGACATGTACTTGCTGATCATGCAAACATTGACGGAGGCCGGTTACGGACAGTACGAGATCAGCAATTTTGCCAAGCCGGGCTACGAAAGCAGACACAATTCAATGTACTGGCGCAACCGCAGCTATTACGGTCTCGGTGCAGGCGCGCACGGATACATGAACGGGCAAAGGCACGTCAATGTGAAAGGCATCCAGCCTTACATCGACGCAACCCGAACGGGCCTGCCGATTATGGAACAGTTCGAGGTGACGCGGCAGGAAGCGATGGAAGACTTCATGATGGTCGGACTCCGCATGATGGAGGGCGTAACAAACGCCGATTTCACACGCCAGTTCGGCGTGACGATCGAATCCGAGTTCGGCCCGACGCTGGACAAATGGCTCAAGCGCAAACTGCTGGAACAAACGGCAGACGGATACCGCCTGTCAAAGGAAGGCATCCTGCTGGGCAATGAGGTTTTTGGCTCTTTCTTGTCGTGAGGTAACGTAGTAGTAGCAGTTTTGAGACGGGAAGCGTGTCACGTCGCCAGGCGCTAAGACCGCTTCCCCCCCTCGCTCTAGCCGAAAGCGTGTACCTGAAAGGTACGAAAGCGATCCAACCGCTATCCAAACTTTCATGCACAAAACTCCCATTTTCCTGCAAACCGCCGTCGTCCAGGGGGCGGAACCCCTGGGGTCTCCCTTCCAGGGAGATTTAGAGGGTGAAAATTAGCTCTTGTGCAAATATACGAATTACTGTATATTTATACATAAATCCACGGGCGCTCCGCGGTGCAGCCGCTTCCTCGCGCCGGCGTGGGTTTTATGTATTTTTCGTGTGTGAATGGTGGGATATAGGATGACGACGACAGTTACGGTGAGAAAAGCTTCTATAGAGGATATAGAAAAGCTTTACGATATTATACAAGGGTATGCGAAGCAGGGAATCATGCTCCCAAGAACGAGGCAGATGCTTGAAGAACAGATCGAGACGTTCGTCGTGGCGGAATTTGACGGCAAGCTGATCGGCTGCGGCTCCTTGACCAGACTAGGCCCCGATCTGGTGGAGATTCGCTCGCTCGGCATTACGCAAGGTTACAAGGGACAAGGCATCGGCGGCAAATTGGTCGATTTTCTCGTAGAAGAGGCGCGGAACCAGCACATCGTAAAAGTGATGGCTTTGACCTACGAGGTCGCTTTTTTTCAAAAAAACGGCTTTACCGTCGTGCCAAAGGAAATTTTTCCGGAGAAGGTATGGAAGGATTGCATTCATTGCAAAAAGCAGTACTGCTGCGATGAAATCGCCGTGCTGAAACGATTGGATTGACTTGACAACAGACCTTAGGGTCTGTTATTTTTGTATTAGGATTTAGCACTCACTCAGCAAGAGTGCTAACGACATCGAGAGTGCGATTAGCAGGGAGGGATTTGGATGTTATCTGAGCGTCAACGAATGATTTTGAGTACGATCATTGATGATTATGTTCGCTCGGCAGAGCCGATCGGATCGCGGAGCATTTCCAAGCGGGGGAACGTCGGATTCAGTCCGGCTACGATCCGCAATGAAATGTCGGATCTGGAGGAAATGGGCTTTTTGGAGCAGCCTCATACATCGGCAGGACGTATTCCCTCTCACAAAGGCTATCGCTACTATGTCGACCATCTGCTTCAGCAAGGTACGCTGAACGCGCATGAGCTTGATGCGATGAAGCTGGTATTCGCCCAACGCATCCAGGAGATGGAGGATGTCATCCAGCACGTTGCGGGCATGCTGTCCAGCCTTACCAATTACACATCCATCGTTCTTGGACCCGAGGTGTTCAGCACGACGCTCAAGCATCTTCAAATCGTGCCGCTTACCGATACGACGGCGGTAGCTATTATCGTCACGAATACGGGACATGTCGAGAACAAGACCGTCACGATTCCCGACGGGGTTCCGATGTCGGAAATCGAGAAAGTCGTTAACCTCTTGAACGCCAGGCTGAAAGATGTGCCGCTGCTGCAATTCAAGTCCAAGCTATATAATGAAATTTCCACAGAGCTGAGCAAATATGTGAATGGCTACGAGGAGCTGCTATCCGTTGTGGAGAGCGTGCTTCAGAACGATGAGAAGGACCGCGTTTTTCTTAGCGGCATGACCAATATGTTGATCCAGCCCGAGTTCAAGGACGTCGATAAGGTGAAGAGCATTCTCGACCTGCTCGAAGAAGCGCCGACCTTGATCAAGTTGTTTGCGCCGTCGAGCGGGGGCATTGAAGTCAAGATCGGCACCGAGAACAGCCTTGAAGCGATTAACGATTGCAGCTTGATTACCGCGTCTTACTCGATTGGCGACAAGCCGATCGGGACGATCGGCATTTTGGGGCCTACCCGGATGGAGTACGGCAGGGTCATTAATTTGCTCAACCATTTATCCAGGCACCTTGAAGTTGTACTGGGCCGATGGTACGGTAAATAAGATGCTAACGTTTGAAAGAAGGTGCCTGCAGGGATGAGTGGAAACAAGCAGGTCCACAGCGATGGGGAAGACCGCTACTCCACGCTCATGAACAATGCGTCGGCCGTTCGGGCCATATGTTCGGCTGTCGAAGGCACATTAGGCCCCAAGGGGCTGGACACGATGCTCGTAGGGGCGCATGGGGAAGTCATTATTACGAATGACGGCGTGACGATCCTGGAGAAAATGGACGTTACGCATCCCGCGGCCAGGCTGATGATCCAGGTTGCCCAGAGCCAGCAAAAGCAAATCGGCGACGGGACGACGACAGCGACTGTACTCGCCGGCGCTCTGGTCAGCGAAGGCGTCGCGCAAGTGACGCGCGGCGTGCCTGTCGCCAAAGTCGTGAGCGGCATGCAGCACGGCATCGAACTGGCCGTCCGCAGCTTTCGCGAGCGGCGCAGGGAAATATCCGGACTGGGCGACGACGCGCTCGTCCGGATCGCCTATACGGCAGGCCGCGAACAGGCCGATTTGGCCAGACTGATCGTGGACGCCGCGGAGGCGGTCGGCGAGGCGAAACTGCGCGATGAAGGCTACTGTTTCGCCGATAGCGTGCTGGCGCATGAAGATGCGGGGAGCGAAGTGTGGCCCGGCATCGTCTTGAGTCAAAAGCCGATGAACGTGCATATGGATACAGAATTAAGAGATATATCCGTTCTCGTGCTCCAGGACGCTTTGGAGCCGGAGGCGGTCAGCGAGGAATCGCTGGTGACCGAAGCGGGCTATCAGCGGTACATGTCGCTGAGAGAGCAGTTTCGCAGCAGCCTGGACCTGCTGCCGGAACTCGGGGTCGGCCTGATCGCGGCCGACCAGGGGGTGGACCCGGAGGCGGAGCAGTTTTGCTCCGACCACGGCATTCTCGTGCTGCAGCGGCTGTCCCGCAGGGACCTGCAGCAGCTGAGCGAGCACACCGGCGCCCGGCCGGTGAGGCGCACGGCGCTGCGCAAGAGCGCGCGCGAGCTTGAGGCCGCGCTCGGCCGCGCAGGCTACGCCGCGTACGACGAGCGGCTTGCGCGCGTGCGCGTCGGCCGCGGCGGCGGCGAGCAGCGCGTGACGGTCGTCGTCGGCGCGGCGACGCGCGAAGCCGCCCGCGAGCGCGCGCGCATCGCGAAGGACGCCGCCTCGGCCGTCCAAGCCGCCGTGCGCGGCGGGTACTTGCCCGGCGGCGGCGCCGCGGAGCTGGCGGTCGCGCGCGATCTGGAGCGCCGCCGCGAAACGATGCGCGGCATGGAGGCGTTCGGCGTTGACGCGGTAGCGGGAGCGCTGCGCAAGCCGCTGTCGCAGATTGTCGTCAACGCGGGCTACAACCCGCTGGAGAAGGTCGAGGAGCTGAAGGCGGCGCAGATTGCGCGCGATTCCGACAGCCTCGGCATCGACTGCGACAGCGGCCAGGTGACGGATTTCATCGAGGCGGGCGTCGTCGACCCCGCGGAAGTGAAGATCCACGCGCTGCAAGCAGCCGGAGAAGTAGCTGCGGCGGTGCTGCGCATTCATACCGTAATCAAAATGAAACAGCCTTTTGAAGAGGCTTGAAGATGGGTACACTTACGGTAAGAAGCAGTTTTTTAAGGAGGTGAAGGACATTGAGTACAGGAGAGAAGCAAGCAGAGCAGGAAGTGAATGCTACATACGCAGCCGAAGAAGCGCAAAACGGCCAACAGGAAGAAGCGGTAGAGCAGGGAGCTTCGGCAGAAGCTGCCGAACAGCCTGATGAGTTGGCACAGCTGCGTGTGCAAGCCGAAGAAAACTATCAGCGGTTTTTGCGCGTTCAAGCAGACTTCGATAATTTCCGCCGCCGTGCAAGAACGGAGAAAGAAGATTTTGCGAAGTACGCTTCGCTTAAATTAATCGAACAACTGCTGCCGGTAGTTGATAACTTCGAGCGCGCGCTTTCTTCAAGCAAGGAAACGAAAGATTTTGACTCGCTGGTAAAAGGATTGGAAATGACTTTCCGTCAAATCGACCAAGTGCTTGCCCAAGAAGGCTTACAGCCGATTGAATCGGTCGGACAACCGTTTAACCCGGAATTCCATCAGGCGGTTATGCAAGTTGAATCCGATGAGCACGAGGAAGGCATCGTTGTGGAGGAACTGCAAAAAGGCTATATGCTGAAAGAAAAAGTCATCCGTCCGGCGATGGTTAAAGTTAGCGTGTAATCGATCTTATTCTTCGATTCGAATAGATGGCAGTATGACAAAGCATGAATACAATCAAAGGAGGCAACTCTCATGAGTAAAGTAATTGGTATTGACTTAGGTACGACAAACTCTTGCGTAGCCGTAATGGAAGGCGGAGAGGCTGTCGTCATCCCTAACGCCGAAGGAAACCGTACAACCCCGTCGGTCGTAGGCTTCAAAAAAGATGGGGAACGGGTAGTGGGCGAAACGGCGAAACGCCAGGCGATCACGAATCCGGACAAAACGGTTATTTCCATCAAGCGTCATATGGGTACCAACCATAAGGAAATCATCGACGGCAAAGAATTTACGCCGCAGGAAATTTCCGCGATCATTTTGCAAAAGCTGAAAGCCGATGCGGAGGCCTATCTGGGCTCGACTGTAACTCAAGCGGTTATTACGGTGCCTGCTTATTTCAACGACAGCCAGCGCCAAGCGACTAAAGACGCCGGTAAAATCGCAGGTCTTGAAGTTCTGCGGATCGTCAACGAACCTACGGCGGCGGCGCTTGCTTACGGTTTGGAAAAAACGGAAGATCAAACGATTCTCGTATACGACCTTGGCGGCGGTACGTTTGACGTATCGATCCTGGAGCTTGGCGACGGCTTCTTCGAAGTAAAAGCGACCAGCGGGGACAACCGTCTGGGCGGCGACGATTTTGACCAAGTCATCATCGATTACCTCGTAGCCGAGTTCAAAAAAGAGCAGGGCATCGACCTGAGCAAAGACAAAGCGGCGGTTCAACGTTTGAAAGATGCGGCCGAGAAAGCGAAAAAAGAACTTTCCGGCGTTCTGACCACGACGATCTCCCTTCCGTTCATTACGGTAGTCGACGGCGTGCCTCAGCACTTGGAGCTGAACTTGACCCGCGCGAAATTCGAAGAACTTTCTGCACCGCTTGTCGAAAGAACGCTTGGACCGACTCGCCAGGCGCTTAGCGATGCGGGCTTGACTTCAAGCGGCATCGATAAAGTCGTGCTCGTCGGCGGTTCCACCCGTATTCCGGCGGTCGTCGAAGCAATCAAAAAACTGATTGGCAAAGAGCCTCATAAAGGCGTTAACCCGGATGAAGTCGTTGCTCTCGGCGCAGCCGTTCAGGCCGGCGTATTGACCGGTGACGTCAAAGACGTCGTTCTTCTGGACGTTACTCCGCTGTCCCTCGGCATCGAGACGGCAGGTGGCGTGTTCACGAAAATGATCGACCGCAATACGACGATTCCGACGACAAAATCGCAGGTGTTCTCCACTTACGCGGACAGCCAGACGAGCGTAGAAATTCACGTTCTTCAGGGCGAGCGTTCGATGGCGGCGGACAACAAAACGCTGGGCCGCTTTATGCTTGGCGATATTCCTCCGGCTCCGCGCGGCATCCCGCAAATCGAAGTCAGCTTCGATATCGATGCCAACGGTATCGTGAACGTATCGGCGCTCGATAAAGGAACAGGAAAAAGCCAAAAAATTACGATCACTTCCTCCAGCGGCTTGAGCGATGAAGAAGTGGAAAAAATGATGAAAGACGCGGAAGCGCACGCGGAAGAAGACCGCAAGCGCAAAGAGCTTGTCGAAGCCCGCAACCAGGCGGACCAACTCGTATACTCCGTGGACAAAACGATCAAAGACCTCGGCGACAAAGTAGACCAGGGCGAAATCGACAAAGCGAACGCTGCGAAAGAAAAAGTAACGGCGGCGCTCTCCGGCAACGATCTGGAAGAGATCAAGAAGGCGACCGAAGAGCTGACGGAAATTATTCAACAGCTTTCCGTGAAGCTGTATGAGCAAGCGGCAGCGAATCAGGGAGCGGCCGAAGGCGGCGCGGCGGCAGGTGCAGGCGAGAATGCCAAAGCACGCGATAATGTGGTTGATGCCGACTATGAAGTCGTAGACGACAAGAAGTAAGATGGACGGGTGAAGTCAAAGCCGGCTGGGGAGCTCCAGCGGCTTTGACTTTCCGTTTGTAGTCTTGAACATGGGAGTGGAACGATGAGCAAACGCGATTATTATGAGGTGCTTGGGGTAGAGAAGGATGCTTCGACAGAAGACATCAAGAAGGCCTACCGTAAAGCGGCCCGTCAATATCACCCTGACGTCAATAAATCTCCGGACGCCGAGGAAAAGTTCAAAGAAGCCAAGGAAGCCTACGATGTTCTAAGCGACGATCAGAAAAAAGCGCAGTACGACCGTTTCGGCCACGTTGATCCGAATCAGGGCATGGGCGGTATGGGCGGCGCCGACTTTGGCGGCTTCGGCGATATTTTCGATATGTTTTTTGGCGGCGGCGGAGGAGGCAGACGCAATCCGAACGCACCGCAGCGGGGCAACGATCTGCAGTATACGATGACGATCGAATTCAAGGAAGCGGTGTTCGGCAAAGAAACGGACATCCATATTCCGCGTACGGAAACGTGCGACACTTGCCACGGCTCTGGCGCCAAGGCGGGCACGAAGCCGGAAACGTGCGGCGTATGTCACGGCAGCGGGCAGCAGGAGGTTGTGCAAAATACGGCGTTCGGCCGGATCGTCAACCGACGGGTGTGCTCCGCTTGTAACGGGCAGGGCCGCATCATTAAGGACAAGTGCGGCACGTGCCACGGTTCGGGCAAAGTGAAGAAGCAGCGCACGATTCATATCAAAATTCCTGCGGGCGTAGACGACGGCGCGCAGCTGCGCGTTACCGGCGAAGGGGAGTCCGGCACCCGCGGTGGTCCGTCCGGCGATCTTTACGTGGTGATCCGCGTGAAATCCCACGAATTTTTCGAGCGCGAAGGCGACGACATCTACTGCGAGGTACCGCTCACGTTCATGCAGGCGGCGCTCGGCGACGAGATCGAAATTCCGACCTTGACCGAGAAGGTCAAGCTGAAAATTCCCGCCGGGACGCAGACCGACACCCATTTCCGCCTCAAAGGAAAAGGGGTCCCGCGCTTGCGCGGCTACGGCCAGGGCGACCAGCACGTGAAAGTCGTCGTCGTCACACCGACGAACTTGAGCGAGGAGCAGAAGGACCTGCTGCGCCAATTCGGCAAGCAGAGCGGCGAGCATACGCACGAGCAGAGCGAGTCGATTTTCGAGCGCATGAAAAGAGCCTTTTTGGGCGATTAAACAAAAAAGCACTCCGCTAGCGGATGCGACGGCCGGGAAGTTCAGCCGAAGCGCCACTTAAGCGGAGTGCTTTTTTTAGTCAGCCGAAGGCCGCCTGCCGTCCCCGGCGGCGCTGCCGAAGCAGCCTGCCAGGTCTGTCAGCTCCGTCAGGCCCGTCGGCCTGGTCAGCCCGCCAGTCCCACCAGCCCTGCCAGTCCCGCCAGTCCCACCAGTCCCACCAGTCCCGCCAGCCCCACAAGCCCGCGAAAACTGCGAAAATCAGAGTGTCGGACGAGAAAGACGCGGCACTTTGCCAAGGCAGGCAGCCGGAGGGGGGCTTGATTTTGAGTGCAGCCATACGTGAAGAGGCTTGGTTAACTTCTCGCTCGGGCGAGCGACGTGACCACAGCCATAGCTGCTGGCTTCGCGCGCCTGTGAGCTAAAAGCCTGCGAAAGTGCAGGCTTTTTCTATGTATGGGCCTCATTTTGAGGAAAAGCCTGCAATTGTGCAGGAATTCTCGACAAAAATGAGCCTGGGCTCGTCCAGCAGCTAAAAAGCCTGCACATTTGCAGGAATTTTCCGCTGTCAGTGTATTCACGTGCAAAAGCCTGCACTTTTGCAGGTTTTCTCCGCGTTGCCAAGCAAATGTTCTATTTCCCGGCGTGCGAGTTTTTCAACTGTTGCACATTTGCCAGGAATGCTTGTCAAACTTAAAAGCCTGCTAAAGTGCAGGCTTTTTCTACGTATGGGCCTCATTTTGAGGAAAAGCCTGCAATTGTGCAGGAATTCCCGACAAAAATGGGCCTACAGCTCGAACAGCAGCTAAAAAACCTGCACATTTGCAGGAATTTTCAGCTGCTGAGCGTATTCACGTGCAAAAACCTGCACATTTGCAGGCTTTCTCCGCGTTGCCAGGCAGATGTGCTTATCTCCGGGCACGCGAGTTTTTCAACAGCCTGACATTTGCAGGAGTATCTCGCCGCA
This sequence comes from Paenibacillus sp. sgz302191, assembly GCF_057749925.1. Classification (NCBI taxonomy): domain Bacteria; kingdom Bacillati; phylum Bacillota; class Bacilli; order Caryophanales; family Paenibacillaceae; genus Paenibacillus; species Paenibacillus sp. sgz302191. The sequence goes on along the minus strand of NZ_JBYLHY010000006.1, from coordinate 281,792 downwards.
GGTGCACCCACGTGTTATGGTCGACCGACCGCCGTCATGCGGCGCAACACCGCGCGTTGGGAGCTGCGCGCGGTGCGATTCTGTGCGGTGCCATCCACGGCGGCGTGGGAGTTTCGCAGGCTTTTCACGCGCTAGTGACGGAGACGAGTCAAGCGGGCGTTCTAGAGCCGCCCGCCCGCTTGGTTTAGCGGACGACTTCTTCCGCGCGGTCGATTTTTATCGGATCGGATATAGGTTCGATATGAATGTGAACGTGTTCCACCCGATGTTTGTCCTTCATCCGGTGTTCGATCACTTCCGTGATCGTATGGCTTTCTTTGACACTCAGCTTTTCGTCCACCAGAATCGTTACGTCCAGCAGAATGAATGCACCGTGCGCTCTTGCCCTTATGTCTTTGACGGTCTGGACGCCGGCAATTTTTTTAATCGTTTTGGCGAAATCGGCCAGCTGCTTTTCATCGAACCCGTCGGATAAGGAGTGGATCGCTTCGCGGAAAATATCGACCGCCGTCTTTATGATGATGACGCCGACGATCGTCGCGGTCAAAGGATCAAGCCAGTCGAGCCCGAACTGCGAACCGACGATGCCGACGAAGGCGCCGAAGCTGACGAACGCGTCGGAGCGGTTATCCTGGGCGGCGGCCATAACGGCGCTGCTGTTCGTCCGCTTGGCCAGCTTGAAGTTGTACGCGTACACGCCGAACATGAAGATGCCGGAAGCGAGCGCCGTCCAGGCGGATATCATGCCCGGAACCGGGGGCGAGTCCGCAAAGCACGATTTGATGGCGCTGACCAGCACTTCGATGCCGACGATGGCCATAATAAAAGACGCGATCAGCGTGGAGATCGTTTCCGCGCGGAAATGTCCGTATTTATGGTTTTGATCAGGGGGCTTTCGCGATATTTTCAGCCCGATCAGCACGGCCACCGATGCGACGATGTCCGTCGTATTGTTCAATCCGTCCGCTTGAAGCGCTTCGGAATTTGCATAATAGCCGACAGCCAGCTTGCAAGCCGATAAAAAGACATAGGCCCCAATGCTCAGCCATGCCCCTTTTTCCCCCTCTTGCAAACTATTGTAAATATCCATAACTTCAATCTCCCCCACAATTTAATGACTCACTCATCATAAAGGATGCCGATCGTGTGGGTCTAGAGAAACAGTCTTGGCGGCTGCGAAATTCATTCACATGGTAAAATACTTTTTGGACAGCTAAACAAAGTTGGCCGGATCAAACTTTGCCATACGTTCGGCGGTTGTACCGGGCAGGACGGTGATTTTTCTCATTGTTGGCGGATCGTAAACGGCTTGTCAGCGGATCGCTCACAGCGAGAACCGGACGGTACCCATGCTTGTTTTTACATTCTCTTAATCTTTGATAAAACTTTTAATGCTGTGAAAACATAGAGTTGAACCTCCTAAAATCAACGGGGATTATGCTGAAGAAGTTGAAATACATTTTTGGAGGGAATTCATTTGAAAAAGGGCTTGAAACAAATCATCGGTTCCACCTTAACGCTCTCCCTGGTTTCCATCAGCGTCTACGGTTCCGCATTTGCGGCTGATACGGCTGCTCCGGCCAAAACGCAGGAAGCGACAGCTCCAGCATCGCCATCCAAAAACTTGATCGTGCTGATCGGCGATGGCATGGGTCCGGCTGAGGTTACGGCCGCACGGTATTATTCCAAAAAGTTCTTAAATAAAGACCGTTTGGAACTTGACGGCGGCTACTATGTCGGCAAAGCCACTACATACTCGGTTGCAGGCCCTTACACGTCGGAATCCGGAGCGGTAACGGACTCGGCTGCGGCAGGAACTGCATTTTCCACCGGCAACAAAACATACAACAACGCGATCAGCGTATCGAACGGCGATGTGGCGAAACCTTTTGCTTCCGTGATCGAAGCGGCTATGAAGCAAGGCAAAGCAACCGGACTTGTTACGACAGATAGCATTACAGGCGCTACACCGGCGGTTTGGGCTTCCCATGTGCGCCAGCGCAGCAACCAAAACGCGATTGCCAGCCAATATTTGAACAGCGGCGTGAACGTATTGTTCGGCGGCGGCAAAGTCAACTTCGTGACGAAGGATGAAAAAGGCAAGCGGACGGACAAAAATATTATTCCTGATTTCGAAGCTAAAGGCTATAAGACGGCTTTCGACAAAAAAGGTCTGGACGCCATTCCGGCAACGGCCGGCAAAGCGCTCGGCGTTTTTGCTCCGGTTGAAATCCCTTACGTGCTTGACCGCGACACTGCGACGACGCCTGACCTGCCGGAAATGGCTAAAAAAGCGATCGATATTCTTTCCCAAAACAAAAACGGCTTTGTGCTCATGGTAGAAGCGGGACGTATCGACCATGCCGGACATGCAAACGACCTTCCTGCCAACATTCAGGAAATGCTTGAACTGGACGCAACTTTCAAAGCGCTTGTCGACTTTGCGAAAAAAGACGGCAACACTTCGGTTGTCGTTACGGCTGACCATGAAACCGGCGGATTGTCGCTGGCGATCAACAACGTGTATGAGTTGAACGTGGATTTGTTCAATAAAGAGAAGCATTCCTACGAGTATTTGGACGGCCTGCTCAAAAAAGCGGAAACTGCCGACGATATCCGTAAAATCGTTGCCGACAACACAGGCTTCACGGATCTGTCGGACGATGAAGTAGCGCTGATCCTTAAAGGCGACGGTTCTTCTTACGGTCGTGCCGGAGGTTACAACGCAGTCGTTTCGAAACGTCTTGCTGTAGGTTGGACAGGTCACGGACATACTGGCGTAGACGTTGGCGTATGGGCTTACGGTCCGATCGCTTCGCTCGTCAAAGGCGACGTGGACAATACCGATATCGCGAAAAGCGGAGCGAAAGTAATCGGTGCGGATCTGACTGCAGCAACGAAAGAACTGCAAGACAAATTTATGTACCCGCTGTTCAAAGTTACCCGCGACAACCAAACGCTGTTCGTGGCAAAATCGCTTGCCGAAGAGCTGGGCATTACTGTCGCATGGGATGAAGCTACCAAAACAATAACATTAACAAAAGACAGCAAAAAATATTCCGTCCTCGCAGCGACTGGCGAAATTTCGGAAAACGGCACAAGCATCGGCCTTTCGGGCAATGTCGACAACGGCAAGCTGTACCTGCCGCTTGACGTATTCAACAAGCTGACAGGCAAAAGCTATACGTGGGACGCTTTCAACGAGCGCATCGTGAAAAACTAAGTTTTCCGCAAGACAGGAAAGGAGCGGACAGGGGGAAGTTAGGGCCTCTGTCCTCTTTCTTTTGTATCGCAAACGAAATCAAGCTTAAGGGGTGAACCGAATGATCGAGATGAAGGAAGTAAGCAAACATTTTACGGCAGGCGGTACCCGATATCCTGTTTTGCAGGTGAAGCATTGGCAGGTAACCCAGGGGGAGCGCATCGCATTGATCGGTCCGAGCGGAAGCGGGAAGAGCACGCTGCTCCATCTGCTCAGCGGCGTTATGGCGCCGGATGACGGCGAAATTACGATAGACGGCGAGCCGATTCATTCGTTTTCCGAATCGAAGCGCGATCAGTTCAGAGCCCGGAAGGTCGGCTACGTTTTTCAGGACTTTCACCTGATCTCATCGTTATCCATCAAGCAAAATGTCGAGCTGATCGTTCCGAAGGAGTGGAGCGCCAAGCAGCGGCGCGAGCAGCTTGACGCATGGTTTGAACGGGTGGGGCTGCAAGACCGCCGGCACCATCTGCCTTCCCAGCTGTCCCGCGGGCAGCAGCAGCGGGCTGCGATCGTAAGAGCTTTGGCGGCCAAGCCGGCGCTCGTGCTGGCCGACGAGCCGACCGGCAGTCTGGATTGGGAGACGGCGCGCGATATCATGTCGCTGCTGCTTGACATATGCGGCTCGGAGAAGCTGACTTTGCTGACCGTGACCCATGATCTGCATTTGGCGGAGCTGTTTCCGAAGCGGGTTCACATTCACGAGTTGAATCAACTTCATAGAGGAGAAGCGGTATGAGCCTGTTTTCATTGCTTTGGAGCAATATTATACATCGTAAAATGCTGTCGCTTCTGACGGTATTGTCCGTGGCGATCACCGTAGCGCTGATCGTTTTCCTGCTGCTATGCAGCGCCGGCGTGGAACAGGGAGCCGAGAAGGGATACGGTCCTTTCGAAGTGACGATCGGGGCGAAGGGCAGCGCGTCCCAGCTGGCTTTGAACACGTATTATCATATCGGCGCTCCGACGGGAAATGTCCCGTTTTCTTTGCTGGAGGACGTTCGTAAAGACGGGCAAGTGGACACCGCGTTTGCCATGACGACCGGGGATAACTACAACGGCTTCCCGATCGTCGGGATGGAACAGGGTTATTTTACGACCCGATACGGCGACAAGCAAATGGCTTTCGGCAGACTGTACGGCAAGCTGGGCGAAGCCGTGATCGGATCGCATGCCGCGCAAGCGATGAATCTCCGTGTAGGCGATAAGTTTCAAGGCGCGCATGGCTTGATCCAGGGGGAAGCGGACCATGATGAGGACGGCGGGGAAGAGCACGATCATCACAGTTTTTCCTACACGGTTGTCGGCATTTTGCCGCCTTTAATGACATCGGACGACCGGGCGGTTTTCACGACGCTGGATTACGCCTGGGCCGTTCATCACACGGAGTCCGCCGAGCATAAGGAAATCACCGCAATACTCGTCAAGCCCAAAACGCTGCTCGGCGCGCAAAATATCAAAACCAAATACGGGCAAATGAGCAACATACAGGCCGTATATACAAGCAAAGCGGTCGCGGATGTAGTGAATGTAGTGGACAAAGGGACGCAGGCGCTTAGCGTCGTAACCGTGATCTGCGTCCTGCTGGCCGCAGTTTCGATTTTGCTTTCGCTGATTGCTGCGGTCAACGAGCGGAGAAAAGACGTCGGTCTGCTCCGGCTGATCGGCAAGTCCAGACAGTTTATTTGGTGCTCGCTTATCGGCGAAGGCTTGCTGCTGACGGCGATCGGCCTGGTGCTCGGGCTCGTGATCGGCCATGTCGGCGGTTACATCAGCCGCGATGCCGTATTTGAATTCACAGGACTGCAAATTCAATCCTGGAATCTGCTTCCAGGGGAATGGCTGCTTGCAGCCGGCGCTTTGCTGATCGGCGTTTTGGCTTCCGCGGGTCCGGCGCTGCAAGCTTACCGTGTCGATCCCCTGCAGCTTTTCAGGTCGTGAGGTGATCGCTATGAAAATGAAACATTCAGTTATCGCATTGAGCTTGCTCACGATGGTTGCGGCAGGCTGCGGACAAAAAAACGCGCAGCCTGCGGGCGAATCGTTTGCCAGCGGCGCTGCGGCCGCCGCCGGCGTGAACAGCGCAGCCGTCACACCGGCGGCTGCCTCGCCGACGCCGACGCCCGCGGCCGCGGCGGCCCCTGCGGCGCCGGCGGAAACCGCGGCTGCCGCATCGACCGCGGCGCCGTCCGCAGCGCCGTCGGCTTCCCCGGCGGCTTCGCCAAGCGCGTCGCCCGCGGCGGCTGCAGCAGCGGCCTCGCCGAGCGTTCCCCCGGCGGCTTCGCCAAGCGCAGCGCCCGCGACCTCGCCGGCGCCGACGCCCGCGCCCACGGCCTCCGAGCCGAAGCAGGAAGCCGCTCCCGGCGAGGCTCCCAAGCAGGCGGGCACAGCGTCCAACGAGATCAATTGGACGCAGTTTTTTGACAACGACAAGCAGGACCGGCCGTCGGAGCATTTTTGGGACATGAACGGCAAAACGGTGCAAATCAAAGGGTTTATGGGCGAAGTGCTGTCTTTTGAGAAGCACTGGTTTCTGCTCATTCCGAAGCCTGGGGCGGAGTGTCCTTTTGACAACGGCGACGAAACGTACTGGAATAAAATTATGATCGTCTACGTGCCTGACGATGTGAAGCTGCGATATACGTCCGGACCGCTGCTAATTACAGGGAAGCTGGACGTAGGAGTTAAGCTGGACGAATCCGGTTATAAAACGATGTTTCGTTTGTACAATGCCTCTTTCGAAAAGATCAAGGAGTAGCTGCGTTTGCGTGCGGCTAAGGATCGTTCCGAGCATAATAACGTTTTTGCCTGCGAACAATAAAACGGGATAAAATCTTGGAGCGATCAGGAGGCTAAAGCGATGAGCGACAACAAACGGCAATCGGAAACAAGCAGCTTGCCCGTTGCGAAAAATGAAGACGTTGAATTCTCGGCCGAGCGGGCCGACGCAGACGACGTAGAAGCTGTGGAACGGGCAGAAGCGGCGGATTACAGACAGGAACATTCGTAATGGCGGAGAAAAACATTTTGGCTTATTTCCGCTCGGAGGAACAGGCTAACGCCGTTCAGGCGAAGCTTAAAGCGCTGCGGGCCATCGACGTACAGGTCGATCAATTCGGCCGCTATCCGGGCTACGGGCTGCTCTCCGTGCACAATCCGTATGCGGGAGATTTCGGCAGCCTGGGACGGTTGACACAAGCCGCCGATATTTCTACGCCGGATGAAGGGATTTTGATTGCCGCCGATCCGGCTGCGAGCGGAATGAGCGACGGGGGCGGAGGCGGCGTGACGGGATTTAATTTTATCGTGGCGGCCGTAGTCGACGATGCCGTTTACGAGCAATCGCTGCGCGTCATCGAATCCGCGGGAGGACTGGTTTAAAACAAAAACATCTGCTTGACGGGCGCTGCGGCGCACACAGGCGGATGTTTTTTGCTTTTTGAAAGGCGTTATTTTACCCGGAAGGCGAAGTATAGTACAATAGTCATTATGAATTTTAGGCAACTTGACAGGAGGAGCAGTACACATGCGTTGGCACGAAATTACCGTACATACGACGGAAGAAGCAATAGAAATGATTTCGAACTTTATTCACGAACTCGGCGCCGGGGGCGTATCTATTGAGGAATCCGGCACGTTGAACAAACAGAGGGACACTTCGCTCGGACAGTGGTACGAACTGCCGCTGAACGACATTCCGGAAGGAAGAGCGGTGATCAAAGGGTATTTTGCTCAAGGGACGGAGATGGATGCGATTCTGGAGCAGCTGCGGGCTTCGGTCGAACAGCTTCGCGAATACGACATCGATACCGGAAACCCGTCTTACGAAATGCGCGAAGTCGACGACGAAGATTGGGCGAACGCCTGGAAGCAGTATTTCAAGCCGATTCGCGTATCGGACCGCTTGACGATCAAGCCGACCTGGGAAGAGTATGCAGGCGGACCGGACGAGCTTATCCTGGAGCTTGACCCCGGAATGGCGTTCGGCACCGGCACGCATGCGACGACTGCGCTCTGCCTGAGAACGCTGGAGAAAGTCGTGCAGCCCGGCGACGACGTGATCGACGTAGGAACCGGCTCGGGCATTTTATCCATTGCCGCCGCCAAATTGGGCGCGAGACATGTGCTCGCCGTCGATCTGGACCCCGTTGCGGTGTCAAGCGCAACCGAAAATGCGAAGCTGAACAGGCTTGAGAACGATATAACCGTCAAGCTGAGCGATTTGCTGGGCGTGCTCAAAGCAAGCGAAACCGGCGCTTCTTCCGAGCTGGGGGTTGCGATTCCGGTGCAAGTTGTGGTCGCGAACATTTTGGCGGAAATTATTTTGCTGTTCGTTGGCGATGTATACGAGGTTCTTCAGCCTGGCGGCTATTACGTAGCTTCGGGCATCATTACAAGCAAGGAAGCGGATGTGGAGAAAGCGCTGGTCGCTGCGGGCTTTGCGATCGTAGATAAAAGCTACGATTCCGATTGGGTAGTGATTACGGCGAGAAAGCTGTAGGTGCGTCATACATGGGAGGATTATTGTTTTACAATTGGGACGTGCTGCCGTTCGTCATTTTAGTATTGATTTTATCTTTTACGCTTCATGAATTCGCGCATGCGTACAGCGCTTATAAACTGGGGGATTCGACGGCTTATCAATTCGGCAGAGTTACGCTGAATCCGATGGCGCATCTGGATTTGTTCGGCACGATCATGCTGCTGATCGCCGGGTTCGGCTGGGCCAAGCCCGTGCCGGTCAACCGCGGGAATTTCAAAAATCCCCGTCTGATGGGCATTATCGTGACGGCCGCCGGGCCGCTCAGCAATTTGATTTTAGTATTTATCGCTTACGCGCTGTTGAGCTTTGTCGGCTATTATCACTGGCTTGACGGTCTGTCCGGGGGAACCCAGAAAGCGATCGTAATCTTTTTGAATCTGATGGTCAACATTAATTTAACGCTGTTCCTGTTCAACCTGATCCCGATTCCGCCGCTGGACGGCTACCGGATCATTCAGGATTTGGTCAATTTGCGGTACAGCGAAGGCTTGCAAAAGTTTGAACAATGGGCTTACATTATTTTCCTTTTGGTCGTATTTATCAGACCGCTGAGGCAGGTTACGCTTGATCCTTACCTCGGCTTGGGAGATCATATTCTTAGGCTGTTCGAATACCCAATCGCGTGGATGCTAGGCATTTGAGTAAAAAGCCGCCTGTAGATTTTCCGCTCGAAAACAGGTATGATGGTGTGTGGACGTTTCATTAGAAAAATGAATTTAATGCAGATAGAGAGGCTTCGAATTTATGCAGCGTTATTTTCTTCCGCCCGGTCAATTTCAGCCGGGCTCCGATACGGTGACGATCGAGGGCGACGATGCGCACCATTTGCAGCGTGTTATGAGGGCCGAGATCGGGGACAAGGTCATTTGCAGCAACGGCAAGGACCGCGAGGCGATCGTCCGCATCACTGCGCTGGATAAGGCGGCGGTGACCGCGGAAGTGGTGGAGGAGCTGCCGATGGACGCCGAGCCGGCCGTTGAGGTATGGGTCGCGCAGAGCTTGCCGAAAGGCGACAAGATGGAGACGGTTATTCAAAAAGGGACCGAGATCGGGGCAGCCCGGTTTCTTCCTTTTTTATCGGAGCGCACGGTTGTCCAGTACGACGCCAAAAAAGAAGCCAAGCGCACCGAGCGCTGGCAAAAAATCGCCAAGGAAGCGGCCGAGCAGGCGCACCGCAACCGCGTGCCGGAGGTGGAGGCGGTGCTGAGCTGGAAGCAGCTGCTGCAGTGCGCCCGGGAAGCGGATGCCGCCTGGATCTGCTACGAAAAAGAGGACGGGCAGCAATTGAAGCCTGCGCTGCAGGAAGCCGCCTCGTCCGGCAAGCTTGCCCCGGGCAAGCGGGTGCTGCTTGCGGTAGGTCCCGAGGGCGGATTTACGGAGCAGGAGATCCGACAGGCCGAAGAGGCGGGATTCCGTTCCGTGTCGCTCGGATCGCGCATTTTACGGACGGAGACCGCGGCAATGGTAGGTCTTGCGTGTCTTTTCTATGAATCCGGAGAGATGGGAGGATAAGCATCATGGCAACAGTAGCGTTTCATACATTGGGATGTAAAGTAAATTTCTATGATACGGAGGCCATATGGCAGCTGTTCAAAAACGAAGGCTATGAGCAGGTCGATTTCGAACAAACGGCCGATGTCTACGTCATCAATACATGTACGGTCACCAATACGGGCGACAAAAAAAGCCGGCAGATGATCCGGAGGGCGATTCGCCGCAACCCGGAAGCGATCGTCGCGGTAACGGGCTGCTACGCGCAGACGTCCCCCGCCGAAATTATGGCGATCCCGGGCGTAGACATGGTCATCGGCACCCAGGACCGGGATAAAATTATCCCGCTGGTTAAGCAGTTTGAGGGGGAGCGCATGCCGATTAACGCGGTGCGCAACATTATGAAAACACGCCAGTTCGAGGAACTGGACGTGCCGGATTTTGCAGACCGCACGCGGGCTTTTTTGAAAATCCAGGAAGGCTGCAACAATTTCTGCACCTTTTGCATTATCCCGTGGTCGCGCGGCCTGATGCGCAGCCGTGAACCGCAGAGCGTAATCCAGCAGGCGAGAACGCTGGTCGAGGCGGGCTACAAAGAAATCGTACTGACCGGCATCCATACCGGCGGCTACGGCGAAGATATCGAGGATTACAGTCTCGCGAAGCTGCTGTGGGATCTCGACAAAGTGGACGGTCTGAAACGCATCCGCATCAGCTCCATCGAAGCCAGCCAAATCACCGACGAAGTGATCGAGGTGCTGCAGGCGTCCGACAAAATGTGCCGCCATCTGCACATTCCGCTGCAAGCCGGCGACGATCAGGTGCTCGCACGGATGCGCAGAAAATATACGACGGCCGAATTCGCCGGCAAAATCGAGCGGCTCCATGCGATCATGCCGGACGTAGCCATCACAACGGACGTCATCGTCGGCTTCCCGGGGGAAACCGAAGAAATGTTCCGTAACGGTTACAAGTTCATGGAGCAGATGCAATTTTCGGAAATGCACGTATTTCCGTATTCCAAGCGAACAGGCACGCCTGCCGCGCGGATGGAAGATCAGATCGACGAAGAAATCAAAAATGCGCGCGTGCACGAGCTGATCGATCTTTCGGAGAAAATGCAGCTGGCCTACGCGCAAAAATTCGTCGGCCAAGTGCTGGAAGTCATTCCCGAGCGTTCCTATAAAGGAGCTCCCGACAGCGGCTTGCTGATGGGGTACTCCGACAACTATTTGAACCTCGTTTTTGAAGGGGCCGACAGCCTGATCGGAGAAGTGTGCCGCGTTCAAGTTGCCGAAGCCGGAGTCAACGAAAGCAAAGGACGGATCGTTCGCCTGGCCGAGCATGCGCAGGCAGTGAGTTTGTAAAGGGCTGACCTTTCAGCGGCGAAAGCCGCCGGAGGGTCAGCCTTCTCGCGAAAAAACGATGCCAAAAGCATCGTTCCAACCGGCGCACCGGGCCAGAACGCGCGCAAAGATGCGCAGCATTGTTACGGCAGGCATGGGCCCGAGCCGGAGCCGGAGCGCCATGTGCAGCGGTGTGAAACATCGTTGGAGCAGGGGCTGGGTCGGCTCGTCGCCTCCCCAATAACGATATGAAACATCGTTAAAGCAGGGGACCGAGTAGGGGCGGCCATGTGTAGCGGTGCAAAACATCGTTGCAGCAAGAGCACGGACAGCCCGTTTCCGTGCAGCGCTTCATAGCATACCGCAGAGCCGGACCTTCGCTTGACGCTGCAAAGAAACGTCTGCAAAAATTGCCGGCTAAGATGCCGCTGGCCATGCGGGTAGTGGTTGACCGACTGTCGTCATGCAGCGCAACACCGTGTGGTGGGAGCTGTGCGCGGCGCACAGAAAACCTGCAAAAGTGCATCTTTTTACCGTCGGATGCCCTGGTTTCGGATTATTCCTACAAATCTGCAGGCTTTTTTGCGGATTTGCAGGCTCTGGCTCCTCGTGACCGGAAATTCCTGCACAATCGCAGGCTTTTCAGCGAAACGAGCTGCTTCCGTCGAAAAAGCCTGCACTTTTGCAGGTTTTGTCGGCTGGCAAGAAGAAACTTGCCGGCTAAGACATTGCTTGCCACGCGCGGAGTGGTTGACCAACCGTCGTCATGCAGCGCAACACCGTGTGCTGGGAGCTGTGCGCGGCGCACAGAAAACCTGCAAAAGTGCATCTTTTTACCGTCGGATGCCCCGGTTTCGGATTATTCCTGCAAATCTGCAGGCTTTTTTGCGGATTTGCAGGCTCTGGCTCCTCGTGACCGGAAATTCCTGCACAATCGCAGGCTTTTCAGCGAAACGAGCTGCTTCCGTCGAAAAAGCCTGCACTTTTGCAGTTTTAAGTGCCGGCAAGAAGAAACTTGCCGGCTAAGACATTGCTTGCCACGCGCGGAGTGGTTGACCGACCGTCGTCATGCAGCGCAACACCGTGTGCTGGGACCTGTGCGCGGCGCACAGAAAACCTGCAAAAGTGCATCTTTTTACCGTCGGATGCCCTGGTTTCGGAATATTCCTGCAAAAATGCAGGTTTTTTGCGGATTTGCAGGCTCTGGCTCCTCGTGACCGGAAATTCCTGCACAATCGCAGGCTTTTCAGCGAAACGAGCCGTTTCCGTCGAAAAAGCCTGCACTTTTGCAGGTTTTGTCGGCTGGCAAGAAGAAACTTGCCGGCTAAGACATTGCTTGCCACGCGCGCAGTGTTCAACCGACCGCTGTCATGCGGCGCAACACCGCGCGCAGCTCCCAAGCAAGCGGTGTTGCACTCGCTGGCGCAAGCTGGTTCGCTAAGGGCCGCGCGGTTTTGGGACGGCCCGCGGCGGGTGACATGCGCAGCGCACAGCGGCTTACAGCAAGAACTACAACGCCGTTGGCTTTCGTTCCATAACAGCGGGGATGTGCGGGGGCGGGACTGTATGCGGTTTAAGAGGCGCGGTCCGCTCACCGACACGCAATTTCCGCGAAAAGACGCCTCATCCCCGCTTGCAAAGTGATTGTGGAGGCGTCTTTCATCCATTTTGGGGCCCGATCCGGCTCATTTGCTGACGCTTTTGCGCGCGGTCCCTTTTTACGTATAAAATTCTCAAGCTCGCACTGGAGGTTAAATGATGAAAGAAATATCGGCTGGCGGAGTCGTATACCGCAGGCAGGACGGCAAGCTGCACGTCCAAATGATTCAGGACAGGTACGGTAAAATTACTTTGGCCAAAGGCAAAATGGAGCCGGGCGAAACGGTCGAGCAGACGGCGCTGAGGGAGATTTTGGAGGAAACTGGAATCCATGGGCGAATCGTCGAACCGGTTGAAGTGATCGCGTATCAGTACACGAATGCAAAAGCGGAAACCGTCGATAAGGAAGTCCACTATTATCTCGTGGAAGCGATAGACGGGGCGCTGCAGGCGCAAGTCGAAGAAATCAGAGGCGTCGAGTGGCTGGAGCCTGAAGAAGCCTGGCGGCAGCAGCTTGAGTCCGGCTACGAGAACAACAATAGCGTACTGGGCGAAGCTTTGCGGAAATTGGGGTTCGATGTGAAGTAAAAGCAGCCGGAAGCCGGACCCGGCGCGAGCTGCGGCCCGGCGGTTACGGCCGGGCTTCGAGGCGCCGCCAAATACTAAGATAGCAAAACGGCAGCGCGATCAGCGAGCTTACGACGTTGAACACCGTCTGAGCGCGGGCGATTTGCACGGATTCGCTGCCGGCCAGCCAGGCGGATAGGCTGACGAGCTGGTGAATAAACGGATAAAACAGCACGGCGCCGCCGATGTTAAGGATCAGATGCGACCAGGCGACGAATCTGCCGGCGCGGGAGCCGCTTATCCCGGCGATGAGCGCGGTCACGCAAGTGCCGACGTTCGCCCCGATCGTGATCGCTACGCCGAGCTCGATGGGGATACTCTGGATGGAGGCGAGCCCCATTGCCATCGCAATGACCGCCGCGCTGCTGTGGACCAGCGCGGTGACTGCTGCGCCTGCGAGGACGCCCCAGAGCAGGCTTTGCTTCGCTTGGTCGACGAACCAAGCGAACAGGCCTCGGGACTGCAGCGCAGGCCCGATCGTTTGCATGATCTCGATGCCGAGCAGCACGAGAGCAAAGCCCGCCGCCGCCAGCGCGCCGTAGCGCACGCTGCGCAGCAGCCCGCGGGCGCCCGGCGGAGCCGCGCCGCGGGCCATGTCAAGGCCGCGCGCCGCAGGGGGCAGCGGCCCGGCCAGCCAGCTCGCGAGCCAGACGCCTGCGCTCGCATACAGCATCGGCAGGCCGAGGCCGCCGATGCTGAGCCCGATCAGCTCGGTCGTCAGGCACGTGCCGATGTTCGTACCGAGAATGATGCCGAGCGTTCGCGAGAAGGACAGCACGCCGGCGTTGACCAGGCTGATGGAGATGACGGTAATCGCGGTGCTGCTTTGAAGCGCCGCGGTTAACGCCGTACCGGCCGCGAGGCCGTGCAGCGGCGTCCGCGTGAACCGCTCCAGCCACAGCTGGAGGCTGGCGCCGGCCCAGTGGTGAAGCGCGGTTTCCATCAGCTTCATCCCGAACAAAAACATCGCCAAACCCGTAAGAACAGGCAGTACAATCGAAGACATCATAAGCGGAGAGCTCCTTCGCACAAACTTGTATTCGTTATCAACCAATATATGTGGCCGTACAGACAAGCATGACAAGCTGGGCGCTGGAGAGCGGTTTCACGCAAAGGAAGGCATATCAACATATGACAGCCGTAATTTTACAAAAGAAACGCAAGTTCCGTTTGGAGCAGGGACACCCTTGGGTGTACCGCAGCGAAATCGAGCGCGTGGACGGGGAAGTCGAGCCGGGTGCGCTTGTGGCGGTTCATAATCACCTGGGCCAATACTTGGGAACGGGCTATTACAACGAAGCATCGCAAATCACAGTGCGGATCGTCTCTTATCAGCCGCTGGAGGCTTTGACCACGGAGGTGTTTACAGAGCGGATTGAGCGGTGCCTGCAGCATCGCAAACGCTTTTTGGGCGAGGCCGAATCGTACCGGTTGGTATATGGAGAGGCCGATTTTCTCCCGGGGCTCATTGTCGACAAATTTGCCGACGTGCTGGTCGTGCAATTGTTGACTTTGGGCATGGACCGCTGCCGCGCGCAAATCGTGGAGGCGCTTGTTCGGGTGATGAGCCCTGCGGGCATTTACGAGCGCAGCGATGTGGCGGTTCGCGAACTGGAGGGCTTGCAGCAAACCAAAGGAGTTCTTTACGGCGAGTGTCCGAGGCATGTGGATATTTTGGAAAACGGACTCCGCATCCGGGTGGACATTGAGGAAGGGCAAAAGACGGGCTATTTTTTCGATCAAAGAGAAAATCGCGCGTCCATCGCACCGCTGATGACAGGCTGGGGCTACCGCAGCGGCATCGTTTTGCAGGATGCGGAAGAAGACGGCGTCAGCCGCAAGCGGCCTGTGAACGCCAACGGCAAAATCGTCTCTTTCCCTTACTGGGACGGCGCGACGGTGCTCGAATGCTTCTCGCATACGGGCAGCTTCACTTTAAACGCCTGCAAATACGGCGCTAAAAAAGTAACCTGCCTTGACATATCCGAGCATGCTATCGAAAGCGCCAGAACGAACGTGCAGTTGAACGGGTTCGAAGAGCGCGTCGAATTTGTCGTCGCCGATGCGTTTGACTATTTGCGCCAGCAGGTCAAAGGCTTGGACGAACGCAAAGCGCGGGCATCCGCGAACACGGCCCAGTCCAAAATCGACACGTCGAAGCCGGTCAGCGGAGGACGCACGTGGGATGTCGTCATTCTCGATCCGCCGGCCTTCGCCAAAACGAAAAGCGCCGTCGAAGGCGCCTGCCGCGGATACAAGGATATTAATTTGCACGGCATGAAACTTGTAAATGAAGGGGGCTACCTGGTCACGGCGAGCTGCTCGTATCATATGCGTCCCGAGCTGTTTCTGGAGACGATTCACGCGGCGGCTGCGGATGCGGGCAAAATTCTCCGGCTCGTCGAGTTTCGCGGAGCCGGCATGGACCACTCTCGCATTCTTGGCGTAGACGAGGGTCATTATTTGAAATTCGCTATTTTCGAAGTGCGCAGCAAATAGGGGGCTATCTATCCCTATCGCCGCCCAATTCGGACCTTTCGCGTTTTTTTACACCGATAACATGTCCACCACCTCATCCATAATGCTCGTTCTCCCTTGAGGCGTCCAGCTCATAATAAACCAGTTCGGTATAAACTTCACTTTCTCATGGGCAGCGGTATCCATGCGCCATGCCGGACTGCGCCGCATTTTATCCAGAGTGTTCTCCACCTCCGCATGATCGCTGAACCGCCGGATCCATAGGTGATCGGTATCAAGCGGAGGGACGTCTTGCGGGTACAGTTCCAGCCTCATTTTATTCGTGGGCGCTTCGGCCCCGGGCTTCAATTTCAACTCCCTGTAAAGCAGTTCGTTTAACGGATGGTTGACCGTCCCCTGCAGCATGACATGGTCGTGCATAATTTGCATGACGGTGACTCGCTGCTTATTTTTTAACAACGACAAATGTTTGCTTGCCGCCTCCACCTTATTCTCCAGCTTTTTCAACACGTGCTGCGCTTCGGCTTCCCTTCCTACGACCTCGGCTATTTGCAAATAAGGCTTTTGCCACTCCAAATAAAAATCGACGATGACCGTTGGCGCAATTTGTTTGAATCGTTCGTGAAAGTCGCGGTGCGAATAATCCCCCAGGATGAGATCGGGCCGGGCAAGCCGCAATTCCTCGAATTGGGACTGCAAGCGGCGCTGATAATCTTCCGGATCGATGCCCGGATGCTTGTAGCAATCGACCATGGCCACGGGCGTAATCCCCAGCGATATGAGGCTGTGATGATAATCGAACCTTGATGCGACGGCGATTCGCATGCATTCGCGCTTCATGTACAGCGTAGGCGAAAGGCCCGACGCTTTTTTGAAAACGCGGCTGAAATAGTATTCGTTTGCATATCCCAGCGCCGCGGCTACCTCTTTGACGGAAGCCCCGTCATGAAGCCGGCTTTTGGCGTGTTCGATCCGGATCTGATTTAAAAAGTCCGTGGGCGACATTCCGGTTGCTTTTTTAAAGCTTCGCCAGTAAGCCCCTGGGCTTAGATTGGCAATGGCGGCCAGCGAGTCGCGCGTAATTTTTTGCTGAAAATGCTCCTGCATAAACGCGATGCTCCGCTGCAGGCCGTTGTCTCCGCTTGCTGCCGCCGCCTGCTGCCGGGCGTCTTCGTCGATCAAAGCGAGCAGTTCCTGCAGCCGCAGATCCTTGATTGCGTCGACGGAGCGATTTCCGAGCGTGTAGAGCCCTTCTATTTTTACTTGCACAGCCTCCGTGCCGCGCAGGGGAATTGCGCCTTTTTCCAATGAAGCGGGATATAGTTCCGTGTCGGCGCCGGTCCAGTGGCCGTCTGCTTCCATCATGGTAACGGATCGAAAGCCTATCGCGTAATAACGAATGCCTGCGGGCCCGGCGGATGCCTGCACCTTACTTCCCGGCGGGATGAAGTACAAGGACGCGGGTTCGGCTTTAAAAGAAGCTTTTTCTATCGTGAGGGTGCCCGAGCCGTTGATCACCCAGATGAGAACGGCCTCGCGGGAGCCGGCGAAATTCAGGAGCGACTGTTTCTTTTGTCTCCGTTTGCGAATGAAAGCGAGCAGGTGAACGGTGTGCTGCCGGGATAATGTCGTGGTCATGTTGGAATGCTCCTTCGATAAGTTGTAAAGCTACAATCAGATAAGAAAAAGGGTACAGAGAGATATGGACGGCCAGACCGGCATATAATATCCTTTTAATGATAACAATTCTCATTAACAATGAAAAGGAGGAATGAGTGCCCGGGCATTGCAGAAAGGCACAACATCCAAGCAAGTTGTTCGACATTTTAAGCAAACACAAGGGAGAGAGAGAAGAAATGAATTGGTATGCAAGCAAGCAATCCTGGACCGTCATGTCCATCGTTTTATGTTTCATGATCGTAATAAGCGGATGCGCATCCGGCGCCAAGTCAACTTCCGGGCCGACGTCAGAGCCGGCGTCCGGGGCAGCCGCAACGCCGGCAGGAACGGCCGCAGCAGCGGACAAGGCGGCGGATGCGCCGTACAAAGTGACGCACGCCATGGGCGAAACGACGATCAAGGGTACGCCTAAACGGGTTGTCGTATTGACCAACGAAGGAATGGAAGCCGTCGTATCGCTCGGCATCAAGCCGGTGGGAATAGTGAAGGCGTGGGGGATGGACCCCGTTTATCAGCATCTGACGAAAGAGTTTGAAGGCATCCCGATTCTCGGCGATGAAAACCAGCCGAATTTGGAGCAAATAGCCGCTCTGAAGCCGGATTTGATTTTGGGCAATAAATTCCGTCAAGAAAAAGTATATCCGCAGCTCAGCGCTATCGCACCGACCGTATTCTCCGAGCGCATTCACGGCGATTGGCAGATCAATTACAAGATTTATGCTGAAGCGTTGAACAAGAAAGCGGAAGGCGAGAAAAAGTTCGCCGAGTTCGATGCCCGCGTACAGGACCTCAAACAGAAGTTGGGCGACAAAATCAATACGAAAGTTTCACTCGTGCGTTTTAATCCGGGCGGAGTCGTGCGCATTTATTATAATGACACATTTGCCGGCACTTTGCTCAAAAAAGTAGGATTGCAGCGCCCCGAGGTTCAAAATAAAGACAAGTTTTCGGACGATGTAGGCAAAGAGCGCATTCCGGATATGGATGGCGACGTTCTCTTCTATTTCACTTACGACAATGAAAAAGGCGAAGCGGCCAAAAGCGAGCAGGAATGGCAAAACGATCCGCTTTGGAAAAACTTGAATGTCGTGAAAAACAATAACGTTCATAAAGTGTACGACGGAATTTGGAATTCATCAGGCGGCATTATTTCGGCGAATTTAGTGCTGGACGATTTGGCGAAATATGTAGCGAAAAAATAAACCGCAAATAAATGAAAAGCCTGCTTCTTGGATTTGGAAAATCTGGGTGGCAGGCTTATTTCTATTTGGAAAGAAGGCGCGAAATTAGTCATTGCTGCCCGCCGTGAGGACCGTTTGAAAGCTTTGGCCCAATCCCTGCCGGATGCCGAAACTACTTCAAAGGATCCTCAGATCCAAGAATGGCTGAAGAATACGGCGCGTACAGAAGGCATGGGGTTGCGTTCAAGCGATATTGCCGATGCCGTGGCTTACGCCATCAACACGTCTGACACGGTAGCGGTAAACGAAATCTTAATCCGTCCGACCAAACAAGCAGTATAATATAAATCGACTCAACATGCTAAAAATAGCCTTGGCCGACTAACAGCCAAGGCTATTTGCATATGAGCGAATCGGAGCCGATTCACGAGTAGTGACCGATCATCGCCGGGTTCGGATTGTCCCCGCCGGCTGCCATCGGTTTTGTTTGCGTAGGAGTTGACATAGGTTCCTGCTTTCCGCTCATCGAGCTTTATATGGAGACTTTCTCGTACAAATACGCAGGCAATGCCTGCACGAACGGCGACCAATCGCCCGTCGTGTAAAGATGAAGCCGGTGCATGGCCCGCGTACACGCCGTATAAAGAAGCTTGCGCTCGTTGTTCCGGCCGTAAGCTGCGGACGAAGCATCATAGACCAAGACTGCATCGAACTCGATACCTTTGGCGAGATACACGGGAATGACCATCACTCCTTTTTCAAAGCCTGACGTCCCCTTCGTAATGAGCTGCAGAGCTTCACTTCCATGAATCCGTAACGATTCATAAGCCTCACGGCTTTCGGCCGCGGTCTTCGTAATGACGGCGATGGAATCGAAGCCCTCGGCTCTGAGCGCCGCAATGTCTGCCACAATTTGCGCATCACGCTTCTCCCCGCTGTCAAGTCTCGTGAGAAATGGTTTTGGGCCGCGCCTTTCAAACGGTGCAATTTCTTCCCCGCCTGGAAGCATCGATTTCGTAAATTCAACGATCTCCCTGGTTGAACGATAACTGCGTACCAAGCGGACAAGGCATGTTTCGGCTTCGCCAAAAAGGCGGACAAGCGGCGAATCGGCTGCGTCCAGACTTGTGGCCTGCATGAAGATTGCCTGCCCGAAATCGCCGAGCACCGTCATCCGGGCACGGGGGAACAGCTTTTTTAAATATTCATATTGAAACATCGAGTAATCCTGGCCCTCATCAACGAAAACATACCGGATTTCCGTGTTCGTCCGGACGCCTTCGATCAGTTCTTTTACATACAAATAGGGAGTCGCATCCTCGTAGAATAACTCGTTCCGGAGCAGCGCTTCCTTGGTTTGCCTGCATATTTCAGGCCACAGCGGGGGGATGACGGCCCCATTCGTTTTCTCCCGATAAGCGGTATCGCCCTCAAACAATTGGCCATATATGCCTTTGATAGCTACAAACGAGAGTTTCTTCACGATTTTCCTTAGCGGTTTGAAACTTTCTTTCACGATCCTGCGGCGGAGCAGATCTTCCTCCTTTTGGGCGAAGTCAAAGTCGCCTTCATCTTCGCGGCGCTTGTTGTTCATTTTCTCGCGAACTACAGCGTAATGTTCCGCAACGTCGAATACTTCCTTCTCTTTATGCAGCATTCCGTAGACTTCCGTGTACTGCTCGGTGTCGAGATAATTCAACTCTTCCTCTACCCAAAGCGCGTCCCGTTCCATGCGTTCCAGCGAGGCCAGTTCATTCAGCAGCCATTCTTGCAAGAGAACGATACGATTGAACAACGGCAGTGAACGGTCATAACCGTAAAATTTCGCTCTCATTCGCTCCGCCGTAATCAAATCGCGGTCCCGAAACCGAATAGCGTTGAATTGCATGCCTTCCCGTCCCAGCCACATTCCATAGTTTTGCAGAGCTTGCAGGAAAGCTTCGGAAGCTTTATATTCGATCCCCTGAAGACGGGCCTCGTATCCCGGCGCTCCTTGTGCGGTCAATACGTATTCGATCTGATCAAAGGGATCCTCCGGCCGTAACGAGGAACTCAACCAATAATCGAGATATTCTTGAAAAGTCGTCTGCTGCATATTTTCTTCACCGAGTTCCGGAAGGACAGTGGAGATATAACCGGCAAACATCGGATTCGGTGAGAAAAGAACGATCTGATCGGCCTTGATCGTCTGGCGGTGTTTGTACAGAAGGTACGCCACCCGCTGCAATGCCGCGGAAGTCTTACCGCTGCCGGCAGCCCCCTGTACGATAAGCATCCGGTTTTTGTCATTGCGGATGATGGCGTTTTGCTCCTTCTGGATAGTTGCCACGATACTCTTCATTTGCGAGTCCGCACCTTTGCCGAGCACTTGCTGCAGGATTTCGTCTCCGATCGTTTCGCTTGCGTCAAACATGTTGCGGATTTGCCCGTTTTGAATCTGAAACTGCCGCTTGAGCTCCATCGTTCCTTCGATTCGTCCGGCCGGCGTGACATAAGACGCCGGGCCGGGGGAGAAGTCGTAGTACATGCTCGCGATTGGCGTTCGCCAGTCATAGATCAGAAAGCTCAACCCGTCTTCGTCGACGAAGGAAGATACGCCGATATAAATCTGCTCGCTGAGGCCCAGGCCATCCTCTTGAAAGTCGAGGCGTCCGAAATAAGGAGAAGGGAGCAGACGGCTCATGCTTTTCCATTGCTGTGTCAACAGTTTGTGGCCGCGTTCCCGTTCGGCCAATAACGCGGACTGCTGGTTAATCGTGTAGAAGGTCTCTTCGAAATCTTCGAATGTGCTTGTGTTAATCGTAACTTCTTCCCAAAACCGCTTGCGAAAGTCCGCAGCCTGATTCCGCAGTCCGGCAACCTCCGGCTCCAGTTCGGCGATTCTCGCCTGCAGCTTGTTCCTGACCCGTTCCAGCCGCTCTTGTTCCTGCTGCCAATCCTTCGCTTCCATATCCGAACACACTCCTTTTTCCGTTTTTTTGGGGATGAAAAAGAGCATTGACAAATCAAAGTTCCAGATGTATAATTAAATTGGGAATAAAATTGGATACACTGATTATTTAAATTTGTCAATACCGCTAATGATTATATCATAGCGTTATTTTGCGTTCAATATATTTTTTCGCCCTCCGACAGGGCTGAACACTGACCCGGATTGCGGGACAGTTTTAACAAACCACCGCGGAGTTAAGCTGCCAGAAGATGACCCTTGAATTCATCAAGGGTCATCTTTTTTTACGTCCACCCGCTCCATCATCTGCCACGCCTCTATTTCGGTCAAAGTGTGATAGAATAGAAAAATAGGCTGGAGAAAAGGAGACCTTTCATGACGATAAGATTCGTGATAGGCCGGGCCGGGAGCGGCAAAAGCGAACGCTGTCTGGCCGAGCTGAAGCAGCATCTGGCGGC
This sequence comes from Paenibacillus sp. sgz302191, assembly GCF_057749925.1. Lineage (NCBI taxonomy): Bacteria > Bacillati > Bacillota > Bacilli > Caryophanales > Paenibacillaceae > Paenibacillus > Paenibacillus sp. sgz302191. The sequence continues at coordinate 260,177 of NZ_JBYLHY010000006.1, read as the reverse complement.
CGAACCGGAGGGACCGCCGCTGATTCTGCTCGTCCCGGAGCAAGCGACCTTTCAAGCGGAGCATGCGCTTGTGTCCGATCCGCAGATCGGCGGCATGATCCGCGCGCAGGTGCTGAGCTTTCACCGCCTGGCCTGGCGCGTGATGCAGGAGGAAGGCGGCACGGCAAGGCTGCCGATTGACGATACCGGCAAAAAACTGCTTTTGACGAGCATTTTACATACATGCAAGGAACAGCTTCGCCTGTTCGGCCATGCGGCCGGGCAGATGGGATTTGTCGACAGGCTCAACCAACTGTTTACGGAGTTCAAACGGTACTGCGTGACGGCGGGGCAGCTTGACGAACATGAGCGCAATCATATGGCTGGAATCGGAGCAAGCGGCCTTCTCCGCGAGAAGCTGCACGATATCCGGCTGGTGTACCGGGAGTTCGAGTCGTCGCTGGCACGGCAGTATTTGGACGGAGAAGACTATTTGACCCTGCTGGCGGAGCAAATTCCGAATTCCGCTTATTTGCGGTCGGCCTCGATCTGGATCGACGGCTTTCACGGTTTTACGCCGCAGGAGTTCGCCGTGCTTGGCGGGCTTTTTGCAAGCTGCAAAGATGTGACGATCACGCTCTGCCTCGACCGCGCCCTGGCGGCGGAAGACAGGCCTGACGAGCTGGATCTGTTTCATCCGACGGCAAAAACGATGGTGCGCCTGCAGCAAATGATCTGGGAGCTGGGGCTTGGCCCTGCGGAAGTTTTGTGCCTATCGCCGGACAGCTCGCCGCGCTTCAAGGATAGTCCTGCGCTCAGTCATCTGGAACGTATGTTCGATGGTCGTATCGGCGGGCTGGCGCAGCGTTACAAGCCAAGCGGAGGCGAGAAGCTGAGCGATCAGCTCGTCGTGCAGGAAGCCGTTCACCGCCGGGCGGAGGTGGAGGGGGCGGTGCGCGACATGCTGCGGCTCGTGCGCGAGCAGGGGGTGCGCTGGCGTGAAATCGCCATTATGGTGCGCAACATGGAGGGGTATCAGGATTTGCTCAAGTCGGTGCTGTCCGACTATGAAATCCCTCATTTTTTTGACCAAAAGCGCGCCGTGCTGCATCACCCGCTAGTGGAATTTATCCGCTCGGCTATGGAGGTCGTGCAGCATAACTGGCACTATGACGCAGTTTTCCGCCTGATCAAAACGGATCTGCTGCTCCCCGCCGATGCTGCATCCGACCGTCCTCTCATGGACAAGCTGGAAAACTACGTGCTGGCCTTCGGCATTCAAGGCTACCGCTGGACGGACGGCAAGCCGTGGACGTTCAAGCTGCGCGCCAATTTGGAGCAGGCAGAAGACGCGATTCAGTCAGACGCTGTTGAGTTGGAGCGGTTGAACGCGGCCAGGGAAATCGTCGTCAAGCCGCTGCTTGCTTTCGCCAAGCGTTTGCATCAGGCGAAGACGGTCAAAGCGCAGGTTGAGGCGCTCTATATGCTGCTGGAAAGCGTCGACGCGCCCCAAAAGCTCGAGGCATGGGGGGAGGCCTCCCTTCATGGGGGCAAGCCGGAAAAAGCGCGCGAGCACGGACAAATGTGGAACAGCGTCATGGACATGCTCGACCAATTGGTCGAGACGATGGGGGACGATGCGGTGTCCGCGGAGCTTTTTGCCGAGCTGTTGGAGACAGGGATGGAAAGCATGAAGCTCGGCCTCGTGCCGCCGTCCATGGATCAGCTGCTGGTCGGCAGCATGGACCGGACGCGCTCAAGCGGCATCCGCTACGCTTACATACTGGGTGTGAACGACGGCGTCATTCCGGCGCAGATGGACGAAAAAGGCCTGCTGACCGAAGCGGAGCGCGAGGCGCTGACGGAATCGGGCCTGCCGATGGCCGACGGCAGCAGGCGCAAGCTGCTGGATGAGCAGTTTATTATTTACACGTCGCTGACCGTGCCCGGCAAAAGATTATGGCTCAGCTATCCGCTGGCCGACGAGGAAGGGAAATCGCTGCTGCCCTCGGAGCTGATCAAGCAATTGCGCCAGCTGTTCCCGGGGACCGAGCAGCCGCTTCTGCTCGCCGAACCGGCGGCGGAAGCGCCGGAAAGCGAGCAGGCTGCCTACATCGCCCATCCAAGCCAGGCGATTTCCTATTTGGCCGTCCGCATGAAGCATTGGATGCTCGGCGGCCGCATGGCCGATCTCTGGTGGCAGACTTACAATTGGTATGCCGACCGGCCGGACTGGCGGATGAAGCTGCAAGCGATCGTCGGCGCGCTGCAATATACGAACAAAGAGGCGGACTTAAGCGCGCGAACGAGCCAGCGCCTGTACGGCCAACATTTGCGCGCAAGCGTCTCGCGGATGGAGCGGTATGTCGCGTGCCCGTTCTCCCATTTCTTGTCTCACGGCTTACGGCTGCAGGAAAGGCGGGTATACAGGCTGGATGCACCGGACATCGGCCAATTGTTCCACGCTGCCCTGAATCAGTTCGTCCGTAATCTTCAGCAGGACCAATTGTCCTGGGGCGAGCTTTCGGCGGAGGCATGCATGGAGCGCTCCGCGCAGGTCGTCGACGAGCTGGCGCCGAGGCTACAGGGGGAAATACTGCTGAGCTCCAGCCGTTACGCCTACATTGCGCGTAAGCTGAAGCAGGTGGTCGGACGGGCTGCGGTCGTGCTCGGCGAACATGCCAAACGCGGTCAATTCCAGCCACTCGGCCTGGAAATCGACTTCGGACCGGGCAAAGAGCTGCCGGCGCTGACCTTTCAGCTCGACAACGGCTGCACGATGGAAATTATCGGACGCATCGACCGCGTCGACAAAGCCGACGGCGAACAGGGCGTGCTGCTGCGCGTTATCGACTACAAATCAAGCCAGACTTCGCTGCAGCTCTCCGAGGTGTACTACGGTCTTTCTCTGCAAATGCTCACCTATCTGGATGTCATCCTGACGCACGCCGAGCAGTGGCTGGGCATTCCGGCGAAGCCGGCGGGCGTGCTGTACTTTCATGTACATAACCCGATGCTGCAGCAAAAAAATGCGCTTGCACCGAGCGAAGTCGAACAGGAGCTGCGCAAGCGGTTTAAAATGAAAGGCCTGATCACCGCCGACGCCGCCGTCGCGGGTCTGATGGACGATCAGCTCGTCCAGGCGGCAGGCCACTCCCAGCTCATTCCGGTGGCGATCAAAAAGGACGGCACCTTCTATTCCAGCTCTTCGGTAGCGACGGATGCCCAGTGGGACACGCTGCGCAGCTATGTGCGCAAGCAGGTGAAGCGAATCGGCACCGGCATTACCGACGGGCATGTCGATATCGCGCCTTACCGGCTGGGCAAAAAAACGGCTTGCCAGCATTGCTCGTACCGTTCCGTCTGCCAGTTCGACCCGCTGTTTGAAGGCAATGAAATGCAAATATGGAGACAGCGCGGAAAAGATCAGCTTTGGTCCGAATTGGAGCAGGGTGCCCGTACGGCCGCGTCCGGGGCCGCGGAAAGGAGCGCAGCAAATTGAACCGACACCAACAACCAAAGCCGGCGGGCAGCACCTGGACGGACGACCAATGGGATGCGATTACGCTCGGCGGCCGGCATATGCTCGTCGCTGCTGCGGCCGGCTCCGGCAAAACGGCGGTGCTCGTCGAGCGGATCATTCGCCGGATCTCCAGCGAATGGGAGCCGATCGATGTCGACCGCCTGCTCGTCGCGACGTTCACCAAAGCGGCGGCAGCGGAAATGAAGCACCGCATCCGCGACGCGCTGGAGAAAGAGCTGACGAAGCAGCCGAACTCGCAGCATTTGCGCAAGCAGCTCGCCCTGATGGGGCGCGCGTCCATTACGACGCTGCATTCTTTTTGTCTGGAAGTGGTGCAGCGCTACTTCAGTCTGATTCGTTTGGACCCGGGGTTTCGGATCGCCAACGAGACGGAAGCGGAATTGCTAAGACAGGATCTGCTCGGCGAGATGCTGGAACAGTATTACGCCGCGAGCGGAGAGGCCAGCGCCTTCTGGCGGCTGGTCGATTCGTTCAGCGGCGAGCGCAGCGACGACGCGATCATGCAGCTTGTGCAGAAGCTGTATGACGTGTCGCGCAGCCACCCGTGGCCGGAATACTGGCTGCGGGCGACGGCCTCGATGTTCGGGCCGCCTGCTTCCGCAGCCGGCGGGGCGGCGGATGCGGAAGCGCCCGGGATGGAGGCGCTGCGCGAGGCGGCGGCCGCCCTAGCGCCGGCGGATATGGCGGTCTGGGAGCGGGCTTTGGTCCGCGACCTGTCGCTGGAGCTGGAAGGCGCAGCGGATTTGCTGCGCCAGGCGCAGGAACTGGCCGAGCTGCCCGGCGGTCCGGCGCCTTATTTGGACAATTTGCGGGAGGACCTTCTGCTTGTGCACAATTTGCTGGAAACGACGTCCTATCCGTGGTCCGTTCTGTACCAGGGCTTCCAAACGGTTGAATTCGGGAAGCTGAAGGCGTGCAAGGGGGACGATTACGACAAAGAGCTGCAGGAAGAAGTGAAAGAGCTTCGCAACCGGGCCAAAGAGCAGATCGGCAAAATCAAAGAGGAGCTGTTCGGCCGCACGCCCGAACAGTTTGCGCAGGAAATCGCCGAGCTGGCCCCTGTGCTGCATACGCTGGTCGATCTTGTGCAGGACTTTGGGCAGCGCTACCGGCAGGCGAAAGCGGAAAAAGGCTTGATCGATTTTGCCGACCTGGAGCATTACTGCCTGCAAATTTTAATTGCGCCGGGCTCACCGCCGGGCGAACTGATTCCGTCCGAAGCGGCGCTGGCCTACCGCAAACAATTTGCGGAGGTGCTGCTCGACGAGTATCAGGATACGAACCGGGTGCAGGAGGCGATCGTGACGCTGATCTCGAACTCCGCGCCGGGAAACCGCTTTATGGTCGGCGATGTGAAGCAAAGCATATATAAATTTCGATTGGCCGAGCCGGAGCTGTTTCTTGAGAAATACAAAGCTTACCGCTCCAAGCGCGAGCAGGCGGAACAGGCCGGAGGAACGGCGGAAGGCGGACGCATCGATCTGGCGCGCAATTTTCGCAGCCGGGTGGAAGTTGTCGACGCCGTCAATTTTTTGTTCAAGCAGGTGATGAACGAAAAAGTCGGGGAGATCGAATACGACACGAGAGCGGAGCTCGTATACGGCGCGGGTTATCCGCCCCCGGCCTCGGACTGCTCGGTCGAGCTGCTGGTCGTCGACCGCTCCTCGGACAGCCGGGCTGCGGGCGAGGCCGATGACAGCGGGGAGTCGGACGATGCGGACGGCATGGAGCCGGAAAACGGCGGCGATGGCAGCGCCGCTTTCGCCGATCCCGTGCTGGAGGCGCAGGAGATGGAAACGGCGCAGCTGGAAGCGCGGGCTATTGCCGCACGTATTCGCGAGATCCTGGGCGACGGCGGGAAGAGCGAGCCGTTTCGCGTATTCGACAAGCGCACAGGCGGCACACGTCCGGCGACGTACAGGGATATCGTCATTTTGCTGCGGGCGACCCAGCAATGGTCGCCGATTCTGATCGACGAACTCAAGCAGCAGGGCATTCCCGCTTATGCGGAGCTGAGCACCGGCTACTTTTCGGCTACCGAGGTCGAGGTGATGATTTCACTGCTGAAAATCATCGACAACCCTTACCAGGACGTGCCGCTGGCGGCGGTGCTGCGCTCTCCGGTCGGGCAATTGACCGCCGACGAGCTGGCACAGGTCCGCATCACGGACAAATCGCTGCCGTTTTATGAAGCGCTGCTCCAGTTTGCTGGCGAAAGCGGACATGCGCCGGAACAGAGCCCGCCGGATGCGGAGCTGCTCGGCCGGCTGAACCTGTTTACGGAGCGGCTTGAGCAGTGGCGAAACGATGCCCGCCAAGGCTCGCTCGCCGACTTGATCTGGAACATTTACCGCCAGACCGGATATTACGATTTTGCGGGCGGCCTGCCCGGCGGCTTGCAGCGCCAGGCGAACCTCCGCGCGCTGTACGACCGGGCAAGGCAATACGAAAGTACGTCCCTGCGCGGGTTGTTCCGCTTCCTCCGGTTCATCGAACGGATGAAGGACAGTGGAGGCGATCTCGGCACGGCGCGCGCGCTCGGCGAGCAGGAAGACGTCGTCCGGATCATGTCGATTCATAAAAGCAAAGGGCTGGAATTCCCGGTCGTTTTCGTTGCTGGAATGGCCAAAATGTTCAACCAGCGCGATTTGAACGACGCCTTCCTGCTTCACAAGGAGCTTGGCTTCGGGCCGCGCTTTGTCGATACGGCGCTTCGCGTCAGCTATCCGACGCTGCCGCAGCTGGCGATCAAAAGGCGCATGAAGCTGGAACTTTTGGCTGAGGAAATGCGCGTGCTGTACGTAGCGCTTACGCGGGCCAGAGAAAAGCTGTATTTGCTCGGCACGGTGAAGTCGCTGGAGAAACAGCTGCGCAGCTGGGGGAGGCATTTGTCCAGGACGCAGTGGTATTTGCCCGATTTTGAATTAGCCAAAGCCAAAAGCTATCTCGACTGGGTCGGACCAGCCGTGCTGCGCCATCCGGACGCGGCTCCGTGGCGGGAGTTGATCGGGGTGGACGACAGCTCGCCGGAGGTGCGGCTGCTGCAAGATCCGTCCGTGTGGAAAGTGACCGTCCTGACGCCGGAAACGCTGCAAGCCGTCCTGACGGACGAACAGGCCTCGCTGCTCCCGGATGCGGAGCGGTGGGCAGAAGTCCGCGGCATGGAACCTGTTCCCGCTTCCGGCAAATGGGCGGATTGGCTGGGGGCAAGGCTTTCATGGTCATACGCGCATGCGGAGGCGCCGAAGCTTTACGCCAAGACGACGGTATCCGAGATGAAGCGGTTGTCCGATACGGGCCGCCTGGAAGGCGAAGGCGAGCTGCCGGCCGCTCCGGCGCAGCCGCAGGCTGCGATTTGGCGCAGACCGCGTTTTATGGAAGAGAAGAAGCTGACCGCTGCGGAAAAAGGGACTGTTGTGCATGCGGTTATGCAAAACATTTCGCTGGCCGAAATGCCGACCGAGGCGAGCATTCGCCAGACGCTTGAAGAGATGCTGCGCAAGCAAACGCTGACCGTGCAGCAAACCGGTGTTGTGGATATTCCGGTTATTTTGAAGTTTTTCCACAGCGATATCGGCCGCCGCATGGTGAAGGCTGCGCATGTCCTGCGCGAGGTGCCGTTCAGCTTCGGCCTGCCCGCAGGCGATGTTTATGGAGAGACGGAGCATTCCACATCCGGGGAAACTGTGCTCATACAAGGGGTCATCGACTGCTTGTTCGAGGATGAAGAGGGGTTGGTACTGGTCGATTTCAAAACGGATGCGGTAAAAGGCAGCTCCCCGGACGAGCTTCGCACGCGTTATGAGACGCAGATCAGCCTGTATACCCGCGCAGTTGAACATATTTGGAAACGTCCGGTGGCCGGCAAATATTTATATTTTTTTGACGGTTCGCTACTGCTGGACATGTAAAGAAAGGAGCTGAATGATGCGTATTTTGCATACCGGAGATTGGCATTTCGGCAGGACGCTGGAAGGCCGCAGCCGCATGGAGGAGCAGGAAGCTTTTATGGACGAGCTGGTGCGGATCGTGCGCGATCAGCAGATCGATCTGGTGCTGGTGGCCGGCGATATATACGATTCCGTCAATCCGCCGGCCGCAGCGGAGCAGCTGTTTTATGAAGGAATCGCCAGGCTTGCTGACGGAGGAGCGCGGCATGTGGCGGTCATTGCCGGCAATCACGACCACCCGGACCGTCTGGCGGCTTCCGCTCCGCTTGCGGCCAAGCAGTCCATAACGCTGGTCGGTCTGCCCGTGCCGGACATTCAAACAGTCGGCATTGCCCGCACCGGCGAGCTGGCCAAGCTGGTCATGCTCCCTTACCCTTCCGAATCCAGGCTTAAAGAGATGCTATCGTTTGAGGCGGAGGAGGAAGCGCTGCGCAGCAAATATTCGGAACGGGTCGGCGCTTTAATCCGCCGGCAAGCGGCGTCGTTTGCGCCGGATACGGTCAATTTGATCATGAGCCACGTGTACGTGCTGGGCGGACAGGAGACGGAATCGGAGCGTCCGATCCAGGTCGGCGGCGCATATACCGTCGATACGGCCGCATTGACGGCGGGCGCGCAGTACGTCGCGTTAGGCCATCTTCACCGCCCGCAAAATGTGAAGGCCGCATCGCCGATCCGCTACTGCGGCTCGCCGATGGCGTACAGCTTCTCGGAAGCGGGTCAAGCCAAATCGGTCACTGTGCTGGACCTGGCTCCGGGACAGGCGGCCGAGCCGCAGGAAATTTATTTGATCTCCGGGCGGCCGCTCGTCGGCTGGAAAGCGAAGCAGGGCATCCGGCAGGTGTATGAGTGGTTGGACGAAGGCCGGGATGCCGGGGCCTGGATCGACCTGGAAATTACGATGACGGAAGCGATGTCCATGGAGCAAATTCAGTCGCTGCGCAAAGCGTGCGACGGTTTCATCCACATTCGCCCGATCTATCCGGAAATCGAAACCGCCAGAGCGTCTGTTCCGCAGGACGCCCTTTCGATGGAAGAACAGTTTGCCCGGTTCTATGCCCGGCAAACCGGCGGCGCGCAGCCGGAGCCTGAGCTGGTCAGGCTGTTTTTGGAGCTGCTGCAGGAAACCGATTCGGCGGAAGAATCCGCTTAAGCGCGCATAGGAGGAAATGATTTATGCGACCGATACAATTGCAAATGTCCGGGCTGCAAAGCTACAGGGAGCTGCAAACGATCGATTTCAGCCGGCTGTGCGACGCCGGTGTGTTCGGCATATTCGGCCCGACAGGCAGCGGCAAATCGTCGATTCTCGACGCGATTACACTGTCGCTGTACGGAAAAGTCGAACGGGCGAGCGGAGGCACGCAAGCGATCATGAATCATGCGGAGCAGACGCTTTTCGTCTCGTTCACGTTTGAGCTGACGAACGCTGCGGGGACGCAGCGCTACAAAGTGGAGCGGCAATTCAAGCGCGGCTCGGAGCTGTCGATCAACGGGACGGTCAGCCGGCTGCTGCAAATGAATGGCGATGAAACGATCGTTCTGGCGGATAAAGCCGGTGAAGTCAATCAGCGGGTGCAGGCCATTTTGGGGCTGTCGATGCAGGATTTCACGAGAGCAGTCGTGCTCCCGCAGGGCAAGTTCGCGGAGTTTTTGACGCTCACGGGCAAGGACCGCAGGCAGATGCTGCAGCGGCTGTTTCATTTGGAGCAGTACGGCGATCAGTTGAGCGGAAAAGTGAGTTCCAGACTGAAGGAAACGGACGTCTCGGTCAAACAGCTTGCGGCCGAGCAGCAGGGGCTTGGCGAGGCGTCGGAGCAGGCGCTGGCGGAAGCCGAGTCCCGGCTGCGGGAGGCGGAGCAGGAGGCCGAGCGGGGCAAATTGCTTTTGCAGCGGCAGGAAGCCATATACGAAGAGTGCAAGCAGTTGTTTCAGTGGCAGGAGGAACAAAAAAAGCTGGAGCAAGAAGCCGCCCGGCTGCAGCAGGACGAGGCCCGCATAGCGGAAAAAGAGACACTGCTCCGGCAGGCTGAGCAGGCCGAACGCGTTCGCCCTTTTTTGGAGCAGCATGGCGCTGCTTCCGGGGAAGTTCAAGCAACGGCTGCTCAGCTTCAGCAGGCGCAATCCGCGCAATTAGCCGCGGACGGGACGTTCCGGCTGGCCGAAGAGGCGTTCGAACAGGCGCAGCAGGAGCTTGCCGCAAGCGAAGGTCCTTTGCTGCTGCGTTTGGATCAGCTTCAGCAAGCGCTCGTTTTGCAGCAGGAGCTTGAGCAGCTGCAGGCGCAGCAGCGGGAAGCGGCCGCAGGCGAGGCTGCGGCTTTGGAGCAGTACCGCGGCATTCAGACGGAACTGCACAAAAATGCCGAAACGAAAGAGCGGGCGCTCCAGAAACAGGCGGAGCTCAAAGAGCAGCTGAAGCGCACGGAGACGAGCGTATCGGTCAGGCAGCAGCTGCAAACCGCCGCCCACGAAAAGAAATCGATCGAAATGCTGGAGGCGCAAAAGCTCGGGCAGGAGAAGGAGCGGGAGCTAAAAGCCGCTGCTTTGAAATCGTTGGAGCAAAGCAGCCTGGATTTGTCGGCGAAGCGCCGGACGGCAGCGGATAGACTGCTCGATTTGTTGGAATCGGCAGCCGCAACCATTAGCTGCGTTCAGCAGGATGAGGAGCGGCTGAGCAGCCTCGCGCCTCTGCTGTCCGCTGAAGCGGAGCGGTGCAGGCTGGCATGGCTGCGCCGGGAGCGTCAGGCGTTGGCGGCCCAATTGGCCGGCCAGCTTGCGGACGGAGAAGCGTGTCCCGTCTGCGGCTCGACGCATCATCCGGCGCCGCTGGACGCTGCGCATGCGGATGATGCCGGAAGCGGTGAGGAAGCATTCAACAGGCTGCAGAACATGCTGCAGCAGACGAAGGAAATGCAGTTCGCGAACAGACAGCGGCTGCAGCGGGTTTCGGCAATACATACGCAAGTGCTTGAATATAGTGAGCGGGTGCTGCCGGATTCCGGGGAAGCGGCGCGGCTGGAGGCCGCTCCCGCGCTGACTGCGGCGGACGAGCGGCCGCAGATGGGCCCGGAAGCTATCGATGGGCTTTGGAGTGCGCTGCACGCTTCGGAAGCGTCTGTTCAGCAGCAAATCGAAGGGCTGGAGCGCGGCTGGGTAAATGTGCAAAAAGAGCTGCAGCAGTTGGAGCTGCAGCAGGCGCAGATGGAAGCGCAGCAGCAGGCGGCCTCGGCTGCACTGAGCGAGGCTGAGAGCAAACTGGCTGCGGCGGTGCATATACTGCAGCAGCACGCAGACGCTTGGCGATCGCGCTTCGCCGAGCTTGCCTGGGAGCACGTCGACCGGCAGCTCGAGGAGCTGCTGGAGAAGGAACGGCTCGCGGACGAGCTGCGCGGCCGCATCGAGAAGAGCATCCCGTTTCTCGACGGGCTGCTCGCGCGCATGAACGAACTCCAGCAGGACGCGCTGGAGTTCGACAAAACCGCCCTGCAGCTGCGCGAGCGGCTGCAGGGGCTGGCGCAGCTCGCCGCCGACAAGGAGCGGCAGCTCGCCCAGCGCGCGCCCGGCGGCGCCGTGCCGCAGCTCATCGCGGAGGCGAGCGCCGCGCTGGAGCGGTTGCGGCTGCGCGCGCAGCAGACCAGGATCGCGCACGCGGACGCGCTCGCCGCGCAGCAGCAGGCGGCGCAGCGCCACAGCGCCGCCGCCGAAGCCGCTGCGGCCGCGGCGCGGCAGCTGGCGCAGGCTGAGCGCGCGCTGGGCGCGGCGCTCGCGGACAGCGGCTTCGCTTCGCGGGAAGCCGCCGCAGTTGCGGCGCTCGCGCCTGAGCAGCGCCGCGAATGGGCTGCGCTCGCCGCCGCGCACCGCGAGCGCGAGCAGGCGCTGCGCGTAGCGCTGGCGCAGCTGGCAGCGAAGCTGCAGGGCCGCGGGCTGAGCGCGGCCGAGTGGGAGCAGGCGCAGGCGGAGCTGAGCGCCGCGAAAGCCGGGGTCGAGGCTGCGCTGACGGCGCTCGCCAAGGCGGCGCAGGGCGCCGAGGAGCTCGCCGCGCGGCATGCGCGGTGGCGCGAGCTCGAAGCGCGCCGCGTGGAGCTGGCCGCGCTGCTGGAGCGGCTTGGCAAGCTGCAAGCCGTGCTGAAGGCGAACGCCTTCGTCGAGTATTTGGCCGAAGAGCAGCTGATGCAGGTCAGCCGCGCGGCTTCGGAGCGGCTGGGGCAGTTGACCCGCAGGCGCTATGCGATCGAGGTCGACTCCGGGGGCGGCTTCGTCATCCGCGACGACGCCAACGGCGGCGTCAAGCGGCCGGTCAGCACTTTGTCCGGCGGAGAAACGTTTTTGACTTCGCTGGCGCTGGCGCTCGCGCTGTCGGCGCAAATCCAGCTCAAGGGGGAATACCCGCTGGAATTTTTCTTCCTCGACGAGGGTTTCGGAACGCTCGACCAGGAGCTGCTCGACATGGTGATCGGAGCGCTCGAGAAGCTGCATATGGACAGCCTGTCCGTCGGGGTCATCAGCCATGTGCCGGAACTGAGAGCCCGGCTGCCGCGGAAGCTGATCGTTCATCCGGCCGAGCCGTCCGGACGCGGCAGCCGCGTCGTAATGGAGGAACTCTAGGCTTAGATGTTCCCAGGTTTTGAAGTGAATCGAAGCCCTCTCCATCTGTGAGGGTCTATATCCGGCAGCCGGACAGCGCAGTGCGCCCCGGCTGCTTTTTGTTGCCTCGCAGTCTGATTGGCTTAGGTGGAATACAAATTGTATCGGCGCAAACATTCATTTTGGTATATAATAGCGACATGGAAATCTTCCATTCTATGGAAGGGAAGGGCGGACATCGACGATGCGAATTCGAAAACGACGAAAGCATTTGCGGTTGAATGCCTTTATCTGCGCGCTGCTCCTCTTCGGCGCTGTCGAAGCTCCCCAACGGGCGCATGCCGATATCGTCTGGGACCATTGGCAAATGGCGGAAGCTCTTGCCTCGCAAGGAAATAAAGCCGATGTGGTTCCGCATTGGAAGTTTTTGGCCGATCACTACGCGGGCAGAGGCGAGTGGGAAAATGCCGCTCTTTTTTGCGGCAAGCTGGACGCTTATTACGATGCGGCCGGAGATTACGAGCAGGCGATTTATTACTACGAATTGGAAAACGATTATTGGGTCAAAGCCGGCAAGGACTGGGGTGCGGTGAAGCTCCAGAGGGCCGAACAGCTGCGAACGACCGTGGAGCTTTACATGAAGGACAACGATCCGCAGGCGCAGCAGCAAGCTGCAGCTCCCCTCAGCGGAAAGCTCGCCAAATTCGAGCCTGCATACGGCGCTTACATCGGCCTGTATTCGGAACAGGATCCGGAGGTCGGGAATTATTTTGCGAAGGCGGAGGACGTGTACGGCAGGAAGCATGCTATTTTTCTTGCCTATGCCCATTGGGGGCAAAGCTTCCCCGGAATGTACGCCCGAAGGGCCAAAGAAGCCGGAGCAGCTTTGCAAATCGCCTGGGAACCGGACGACGGTCTGGACCCGGTTGCAGATGGGGAATATTTGCGGCAGTGGGCCAGGGCGGCGAAGTCGGCGGGCATACCGATTTTTTTGCGTTTTGCCGGCGAAATGAACGGCGCATGGGTGAAGTGGCACGGCGATCCCGTGCTGTATATCGAGAAATTCCGCATGCTGCACGATGTCTTTGCCGAGGAGGCGCCGAATGTTGCGATGGTCTGGAGCCCCGGAGACGTCCCTGCGAACGATATCGATTCTTATTATCCGGGCGACGATTACGTCGATTGGGTGGGCGTCAGTCTATACATCGAGCCTTATGAAAACGGGAACCCGGCGCTGCCGCCGATGACGGCAACCAGCCATGTGGAGCGGTTGACGCGTTTGTACGATACCTACTCGGCACGCAAGCCGCTTATGCTGAGCGAGACGGGCGTCCCGCATTACTCGCATTCGGCGCAGGAAGATTTCACCGAGTGGGCGAAGCTGAATTTGCAGCGGCTTTACGAGATTATGCCGTACAAATATCCAAGGCTCAAAGCGATCACTTATTTTAATGTCGACCAGCAAATGAAAAATGCCGCCAACGATTATCTCCTAAGCGATTCGGCGGACATTCGGAGTTATTACAGCAAGCTGATCGAAAATCCTTATCTTTTGTCGAAAGTAGAGGTTGGCGCGAAACCGGCTGACGGCGCGGGTTACCGGCAAGCCGGCTCCGAACGTACCGCTTTTGCCAAGCAAACGAGAATCGTTCCTTTTATTAAAATACCCGCGGTCTGCATCGGCAAAGTCGAATACGTATTAAACGGCAAAACCGTTGCGGTGCAAACCGGCCTGCCTTTCGAGCTTGAACTGAAAGCAGGGGAAGTGCCGGAGGGGTCCGTTTTGGAACTGAGGGTGTACGATCGGGGAGGAAATTTGGCTGCAGATCGGTCCTTCGCTTTGTCCTCGCGGGTTTCGGTGGACATAGACGGCCGGGAACAGCGGTTTGAGCAGCCTCCTGTCATTTTGAACGGTTCGACCATGGCTCCGCTGCGGGCGGTTTTTGAAGCGATGGGGGCGGTTGTCGATTATGACGCCTCCGCACGCACGGTGAAGGCGCGCAAAGGGAATATGGACTTGCGGCTCACTTTGGGCCAAAAGACGGCGTTTGTGGGCGGACAAGCCTATGAGCTCGATGAACCGGCCCGGTTGGTGAATGGCTATACTCTGGCGCCGGTGAGATTTGTCGGAGAAGTTTTTGGTGGACAAGTTACTTGGGACGGTATCCGAAGAACGGTGACGATAGCAGCAACTCCTTGAAAAAAGCGCTTGTAAAGAAAACATCTAAGGAGGGCTAAGACATGAATACGGCGCCAAACCTGATTGTTTTGGAACAAATAATCGAAGATTTGCGAAGTCGGCTTCATGCTGCTGCTGCGGGCAGCGGTTTTTTAGACTCTGAAGTGTATCAATTGAGCGTCAAACTTGATTTGGCTATCATGCAGTATTACTATATGCAATCGGGGATCTCGAAGTAGCGGGTATTCGATTTTCAGAGTGGATGGAAGGTTTTTCCTTTTGGCGTGTAGAAAACATAAGCAGAACGATTCTATATGCCGAAGGGATGCTGTGAGATATGAAAAAAGTGCTATTGCTGTCGTCGGTTTTGCTTCTCGCTTTTTCGGCCGGCGTATATGCCGCAACCGATATCAAGCTTTATGTGAACGGTAAGCTGGCAAATGCGGACCTCCAAATTGTTGACGGATCGAGCTATCTTCCCCTGCGCGCTGTCGCCGAACTGCTGGGCAAGGACGTAACATGGGACGATAAAACGCGTTCTATTTACGTTTCCGACAAGTCTCTCAGCGCGGTTAACGACGGCGAGTACGCGGCCGACCAGCTAAGCTTCTACGAAGTGAGCGTAAAAAAGTCAGCCGACGAATGGGAAGTCCATGCGGAGCTGCGGAACGACCGAGCGGTGCAGGTGAAAAAAGCCGAGTTTACCGCATCTTTCTTCGACGCCAACGGAAAGCGGGTCGGAGTCGCCCGGGGAAAAGCGGAGAACCTCGCGCCGCGTGAAGTCAAAACAGTCACTTTAACCTCGCTGGATACGCTGTTGGGATACTCGATCGTGAAGTTCCAGATCGATACATCCGAATAAAAGCAAAAACCGTCCCGGAAGCAGATGGATCTGCTTAAGAGACGGTTTTCTTCTTGTTTGTCTGCGAAAATATGCCGGAAAAAGCCGGACATGAGACAGTAGGTTGATGTCCTCGCATCAAACGGACGGCATACTCCTCGATAAAGCATTGCTCTGCACTAGTGCAGTGTCAAGTCTTAAATTGTAGTTGTTCGTTCGATAGTTTGTATGGCTTACTGCTAATCTAC
Source organism: Paenibacillus sp. sgz302191 (assembly GCF_057749925.1). NCBI lineage: Bacteria > Bacillati > Bacillota > Bacilli > Caryophanales > Paenibacillaceae > Paenibacillus > Paenibacillus sp. sgz302191. Next base: position 244,852 of record NZ_JBYLHY010000006.1, on the reverse strand, counting down.
CGTTTTGGATCTGGCTGCATACTTAGCTGCACGGAGAAAACCTGCAAAAGTACAGTTTTTGCTCGCCGGATACGCTGGGGACGAAAAATTCCTGCAATTGTGCAGGCTTTTCGCCGCAAACAGGGGCTAAGATTCATTTTCACGGAAAATTCCTGCACAATCGCAGGCTTTTCGCCAAAATGAGCTACTTTCGTGAAAAAGCCTGCACTTTTGCAGGCTTTCCCTGCCCAAGCTGCCCTGTGCCCTCCATCAAAAAAGCCTGCACAATTGCAGGCTTTGGGAAAGGCAGGGCCACCGGGAGGTGACCCGCCGGCCGGTTTTGCGGGCTGACAAGCGCCCGCCCTTATGCGTTCACAAGCGATTGGTTCACTTCTTCTACAATGGACAAAGAGACGGTGCGTGCGCTGGAAAAAGCGCGTTCGGCAAGCTCGCCTTTGCCCGTGCAGCCGTCTCCGCAAAAATAAAACGGCACATTTTCCACGCGTGTCGGCAAAAGACTGTTCGAGGCGATGTTCTTCACGCTGGATACCATCGCTTTTTTGGAAACGCGCTTGACCGCGGTCGCATCGCGCCATCCGGGATAATGCTTGTCGAACAGGGCTTCCATCTGTTTTGTTTTTTGATCCAGATACGCTTTGCGCTCTTCTTCGGTATCGAATTGATCGCTCAGATAGGCGATGCCTTGCAGCAGTTGGCCGCCTTCCGGAACAAGGGTGTGGTCCGTAGCCGAAACGTCGCTGATGAACAGCTTGTTGTCCATATCGCTGATGTAGCTGAACGGTCTGGCGACGACGTGGGTAAGCCCGATATCGTATACCATAACTTCCGTTGCCGTGTTCGCTTCATAAGGTGCGAGGAACGGTTCCCAGGCGGTGCCTTTAAGCAGCTTGACGACTTGCTGGACAGGCATGGCAAAAATCACTTTGTCGAAAGCTTGCTCGCGGTTTTTCGTCTGCAGCACGAACTTTTTGTCGGCGTACCGGATGCTGTCCACGCCCTCCTGAATCGCGATTTCATAGCGGCCGGAGCTTTGCAGCTTTTGCTTAAGCTGATTGGTGATGACGGCCCAGCTTCCGAGCACGTAGTTCACAGGCTTGCTGGATAAAAACAGATTGTGATAATACTCGCTGATCACCGAGCCGGATACTTTGCGTGCATCTTCCGGGGCGATGAAAAAGTTGGAGCAGACGAGATGCTCCCAAAGCTCTTTCACATCTTCGTCGGCATTGGATTCGGCCAAATAATCGCCTAATGTCTCGTAGTTTTTCAGGTTGTGGATGTTGGCGATGATCGCCGCGATCTCGCCGACGAAGCTCACTTTTTGCATCGTGCTGAGCAGGTCGGTTTTGAGAATGTTCACAAAATCCAGCGGAGCGGGGGTCAGCCGGTCATGCTTGGCGTAGACGACTTTGCGCTTGTCAACCTGCTTGGAGCTGAAGGAAAGTCCCAACTCTCTTTCCATAACGGTCAGCTTGTGACGGTCGATGCCGTAGATGGCATGTGCGCCGTAGTTCAGGGTGAACCCTGCTTTTTCATAAGTAAACGCCCGGCCTCCGAGCTGCGGACTGCGCTCAAACAGGACTCCTTCGATATGCGGGTTTTCGGACAAATAAGCGGCCGCGGTCAAACCCGCCAAGCCTCCGCCGATGATGGCTACTTTCATTTTCGTATCCTCCTTAGAGACTGGTTCCAACCGCAGCGGGGCAAAAGGCGCTTCAGTACGAAGGCCCGCCCACAGCAGGGCCAGGTTGTTTTTCATCATGGATAAAAGGTCCGCGTCATCTTGACTGCACCAGTTCAGCATCGTTCCCGTAAAAGCGCAAATGAGCAATTCCGCTTTTCGCGTTTCGGGCAGCCAATGCTGCAAGCTTTCGGATAGTATGCGCAAGTATTGCTGCTCTTCCGTCTTCATTGCCTCGTTTTGCAGCGATAAAGCTTGCAAGCTGCGGATTAGCCTGGGACTGTGGTTAATATTGGACGCCAAGTCTAAAAATAGCCGGTTGATATGTCCTTCAAGCGATTGCACTTTGGACGGCGGCTGTTTGACCCATTCCCGGATCAGTTCGGTCTGCTTGTTGTAAATCGCGGAAATAATGGCGTCCTTGCTTTTGAAGTAATGGTAAAAAGTACCTTTGGAGGTGCCGGTTGCTTCGATAATATCGTCGACCGACACGTGTTCATAGCCTTTTTCCATAAACATGGACAAGGCGACTTCCATCATCGTATCCCGTTTTTTGCGAGTCGTGGCTCTCATGAACTGACTCAACTGATCACTTCCGTTTCAATGACCTATATGCAGTATTATATGCTTAATTAGACTGTTAGTCTACTACGGATAAAAAAATGGGTTCCCGCCTGCATAAATGTGATGTCCGAGCATACTTTCATTTCTAACGTTACATACATGTTAGATTCAACGGAAACCCTCCCCAAAACAGGACTCTATCTCAAATTTCCATGTCAAATATGTCATATAATATTACATATTTCGAGCTTTTTGTTTATAATGAACATAAATCTAACATAAAAAGGGGCGGGTTCTTATGAAAATTCTTTCTTTTCATTCCTCGAAGCAGCAAACGAAAGATCTGTTGGGCCGTTTGGCCGCCGGTGATTTAACGATTTTGCATACCGAGCCTGCTCCGCGGAAGACGGTTTTTACCGATATGGTGCAGCAAACGGCCCAAGGCTTGAAATCGCTTATCCGCATTGTCGACAGATCTTCGCTGCAGCTTCACGGGCAAGTGGAAGAGATCCGCGTTGCCTCCGATTCCATTGCCGGCCAGGTAGACGGCGTGACGCATACGATTCGCGAAATTACGATGGGCATCCAGGATTCGTCGGAGCATATCCAGGACGCGGCGGCCCGAATGACGGATGTCCAGTCCATGCTGGAGCGGATTCGCAGCGAAAATAACGAAGTGGTCTCGTCTTCGGCGCAAATTGCCCAAGAGCTTGTGCTTGGAAAAAGCGAAATTGCCGCGGCGGCGGATCAAATGAGGCGCATGACGGCGGACAGCAAGCAGCTTCACCGGGAAATGGACCGGTTGAGCGCGGCCCTGGCCCAAATTGCCGAAATAACGAAGATGGTCGAGGACATCTCGGGTCAAACCCAGCTTCTGGCGCTTAACGCGAACATCGAAGCGGCCCGGGCGGGCGAGAATGGGCGGGGGTTCGCGGTCGTCGCACAGGAGATATCCAGGCTGGCGGTTCAATCGAAGCAGGCAACGGCCCACATCGGGGAGCATATACAAACCGTATCCGCCTCCGCGCAGGCATTGGCTTCATCCGTGAGCGGGATGGCGGATACGGCCGATTCCGGCGCTGCCGTGATGGAAAGCGGGCTGCAAAGGTACGGCAGCGTGCTGACGTTTTTGGACGGTCTGTGCGGCGGCATTCGATCCGTCGACAGCTCGCTGCTGACCGCGACGAGCAGCACGATTGCGATTTCCGACGCGGTTCATCGCACGTCCGCGATGTTCGAGCAAGTTGCGGCGGGCAGCGAGGAGGTGATGGCTTCCGCCGAAGTTCAACAGCGCAGCATCGCGGCGATGAACGAAAATCTCCGCACGGTGAGGCGCAGCAGCTTGTCGCTCCGCTCGGCCGTGTCGCAATTCAAGCTTCCTCACTCGGACTTGGAGATGCCTTTGAGTCGTTCTATCGATGCGTGGATGGACAAAGCGGTCGGCATCCGGGCGATCATGGTTTCCATGATTGAATCGCAGGACCGGGAGCGGATCCGGGAATGGCACGATGAAAAGCAGGTGTTGGAAGCGGAGCTTCGCGCTTGCTGGGCGCAGCTGGCCGGTCTGGCAGGCGAACCGGGCGAACGGGATATGCTCCGGCAGTTGGAGGAGGCCTGGGACGCTTTTCACCAAATCAAGGAACAAAACGCCGCCTGGATGCTCGAAGGGGAATATGAGAAAGCGCGGCAGGGCCTGATCAACCACGGCAGAGCCAGGTTTAAAACAGCCGTCGACCTTGCCCAGGCTTGGATCGACCGGTAAATTCGCCGAATCGTCTCCGGGAATTGGATTTTTTTGTTTTTTTTCGTTAAGATTAGAGTAACCGTTATTCAATTGAAAGCAGAGGAGAAGCCGAAGAATGAGCGATTGTATTTTTTGTAAAATTGTCGAAGGCTCCATACCTTCCAAAAAAGTTTACGAAGACGACCGGGTCGTCGCGTTTCATGACATTCAGCCTGCGGCTCCGGTCCATGTGCTGATCATCCCGAAAAAGCATTTTGCTTCGCTGAACGATGCGGGCGAGGAGGATTGGGAAGTGATCGGGCTCGTTCACAAGGCGGCCCAGCACATCGCCAAGCAGCTTGGCGTCGCCGAATCCGGCTATCGCCTCGTGAACAATTGCGGGCCTAATGCGGGACAAGTCGTGTTCCATCTTCATTATCATCTTCTTGCAGGGGCGAAATTGGCTCCGCTGGGCGTGGCGAATTAAGGTCTTGATACCAATGGAAGGATTCCGATTGACACCTAATTCCCGATAACATATAATGTAGTTTGATGAACCGCTTTATCTTGGACGGTCTGTTCGGAGGGAGGGAAAACTGGTGTCAGAAACTCGAGTTCGCAAGAACGAAACTATAGATGCTGCACTTCGTCGCTTTAAGCGTTCCATCGCTAAAGATGGCGTTCTAGCAGAGGTTAAAAAACGCAAACATTATGAAAAGCCTAGCGTCAAGCGCAAGAAGAAGTCAGAGGCTGCTCGTAAGAGAAAGTTCTAGGAGGCAATTCAGTCAATGAGCTTAAGCGAACGATTGAACGAAGATATGAAGTCAGCGATGAAGAGTCAGGACAAGTTCAAACTCTCCGTAATCCGTATGGTTCGTTCTACTATCAAGAATTCCGAGATAGACTTGAAGAGAACCTTAGATGATAATGAAGTGCTTGACGTTCTAGCTCGTGAGATCAAGCAGCGCAGGGATTCCCTCCAAGAATTTGAAAAAGCGGGCAGAGACGATCTGGCCGAAAGCCTGCAAGCAGAACTGGCCATCCTTACCGAGTACATGCCGCAACAGCTTACCGAGGAAGAAGTAAAAGCCATTGTACAGCAGACCATCCAACAAGTTGGTGCTTCTTCCAAAGCGGATATGGGCAAAGTAATGGGGGCATTGATGCCGCAGGTAAAAGGACGCGCTGACGGTAAACTTATCAATCAGCTGGTCCAACAGTTATTAGTGTAATTAAAGATGAACAACAAGACCGGAAAGAGGTAAATCTTTCCGGTCTTTTCATTTTTGTGTGAAACAGTTTGTGCGTTCAAACGTACATATGAATGGTGCCATGCAGATAGCTTTCAGGAAAGGGGGTGATTGACGATGCTTGCGGACCATTTGTCTGCCTTTCTGACCCATCCGGTTACGGCTACCGTGCTGCTGCTGGTCGGAATAGTAGGTATTGCGCTTGAGTTGCTTTTTTTCAGCAGCGGGCTGTTGGCTGCCGCCGGCGCGGCCGGGTTCGGCTTGTATTTCCTCGGTTATTATTTGGCGGGGGTTGCGGGCTTCGGCGATTTGGCCGTCTTTGGGATCGGGATTTTACTGCTCATCCTTGAGTTGGTAGTCCCCAGTTTTGGAATACTCGGCGTGCTGGGCGCGATATGTTTGTTCGGCGGGGTCATGATGGCTTCATCGGATCCCAAGGAAGCCGCGCTGACGCTCGGCATCGCATTTTTGCTATCTATCGCCGTGATCGCTTTTGCCGTCAAATATTTTAAGCACCGCGGCGTATGGAACCGTTTTATTTTGCGGGAGCAGTTGACCGCTGACAAAGGCTTTTCCGCAAGTCCCGACAAGGCGCATCTATTGGGCGCAGTCGGCGAAGCGATAACGCCTCTTAGGCCCGCAGGGACCGCGCTGATCGGGGGCGAACGGATCGATGTTGTGACCGGCGGCAGCTTTATTCAAAGCGGAAAGCAGATTGTCGTCATTCAGGTCGAAGGAACGCGCGTTGTAGTAAAGGAACAATCCACTTAACTTTTGAGGGAGGTACTTCATGACTTTGGAACCGGGTTTGTATTTGCTGCTGGTGGCAGCCATTATCATTATTGCGCTGTCCGTACTACTGAGCGTTGTGCCGGTGATGCTGTGGATATCCGCGCTGGCCTCGGGCGTCAGAATCAGCATCATCACGTTGATAGCGATGCGCTTGCGGCGCGTCATTCCGAGCCGGATCGTAAATCCGATGATCAAGGCGACTAAAGCCGGGATGAATTTGAGCATCAATCAGTTGGAAAGCCACTTTTTGGCCGGGGGCAACGTCGACCGCGTCGTCAATGCGCTCATTGCCGCGCACCGCGCCAATATTCATCTGGAATTCGAACGCGCGGCGGCGATCGATCTTGCCGGGCGCGACGTTTTGATGGCCGTGCAAATGAGCGTTAACCCGCGCGTTATTGAAACGCCTACCGTTTCGGCCGTCGCCAAAAACGGGATCGAAGTGAAAGTTATCGCACGCGTAACGGTTCGCGCGAATATCGACCGGCTGGTCGGGGGCGCGGGCGAAGAAACGATTATTGCGCGTGTCGGCGAAGGGATCGTTACGACTGTAGGCAGCAGCGATTCCCATAAGGACGTTTTGGAAAACCCCGACATGATTTCCCGGACCGTGCTGGGAAAAGGGCTTGATGCCGGAACGGCGTTCGAAATTCTTTCGATCGACATCGCGGACGTGGATGTGGGCAAAAATATCGGCGCGCATCTGCAAACGGAGCAAGCGGAGGCCGACAAGCGTATCGCCCAGGCGAAAGCGGAAGAGCGGCGCGCTATGGCTGTTGCCGCAGAGCAGGAGATGAAAGCGCGGGTGATCGAGATGCGCGCGAAAGTTGTCGAATCGGAGTCCCAGGTGCCGCTTGCCATGGCCGAAGCGCTGCGCAGCGGTCAATTGGGCGTCATGGACTACATGAATTTGAAGAACATCGATGCTGACACGCAGATGCGCTCCTCGCTCGGCAAACTGAGCGACGGCGGCAAAAACGAGAGGGAATAGGAGGAACCTTTCCCATGCAGAAGTTGATTACGTTCCTGATTCAAAACTGGTACTTGATCGTCATTGCGCTGACCGTGCTGTATCAGCTTGGCAAAAAACAGCGGCAGGCCGCGAAAGGAAGCGACCGCACGCCGAGGATGCCCTCGTTCGGCGGCGCGCAGCCTCCCGCCGCCGCGCGCCCTTCTTCGGCGCCAACCGAAGAAGGACGGCGCACGGACAGCGGCTCCGCCAGGGCCGCCGCTGCCTCCTCCGTGCCTTCCGCTGAGCGCGGGAAGGCATCTCCCTTCGGTGCCTCTGAGGGCGGCTCAGAGGCTGTACAGGAGCCGGCAGCGGCAGAGCCTGCCGGCCTCCTCACGGAGCAGCCGAGCCGGCAGCAGCTGCTCCAAGGCGTGGTGTGGGCCGAAATACTCGGCCCACCCAGAGCCAAAAAGCCGTATCGCAGATAACGGCTTTGTGCGACCGCCCTTCCCCCAATCCAGGGGAAGGGCGGTTTTTCTGTGCCGCTTTGCCATGTGCAAGCGGCCGGTTTGAAGGAAAAGCCTGCGATTGTTCCCGACTCAAACGATTCTAAGCCCGGTGTGTGGCCGAAAATTGCTTCACACTTCAGACTGATGAGAAAAACGTACATTGGAGGGACGCATTCCTGTTAGCGTGAGGAAACCTGCACAAGTCAGGGTGTTGATAAAGTAGCGGGTTAGAGGTCGAAGGGGCGGCAGCCGTTATTTCCCCAATCTACACCTTTCCTGCATGAGTTTCGATGTTGGAGTGGGCCGCACCTTTCCTATACGAGTTGTGGTGTTGAAGTGGAGGCACACGTCGGCTTGGCTGGGAGAAAGCCTGCAAAAGTGCAGGTTTTTTTCGGGAAAAAGGTTCATTTTGGCGAAAAACCTGCGAAAGTGCAGGAATTTTCCGCGAAAGTGAACCTGAACCCATGTTCGCAGCGAAAAGCCTGCACAATTGCAGGAATTTTTCGTTGTCAACGTACTGACGAGCAAAAAACTGTACTTTCGCAGGTTTTTTTGCTCAATCAGGCAAATTGTGTGACCAGCGCTGACGTGGGAGTTACTGGGCAGCCATACTTTACAATTGTTGTGCTGCATGCCTCCGCCCGCCCTCTCCCGCCCGCGCTCTTGCGCCTTGCGACTGCGCCGTCGCCTCCATCGTCCTCGTCCTTGCGCCTTGCGACTGCGCCGTCGCCTCATCGCCCGCGCCCTTGTGCCTTGCGTCTGCGCTGTCGCCACCCCCGCCCGCGCCCATGCGCCTTGCGACTGCGTCGTCGCCACCCCCGCCCGCGCCTTGGAGCGCCTAGCGGCCTGTACCGAACACGCCAACATTTTCGAGGCGGGATGTCCTTCTTCCGGCTTCGCGTACGGTTTTTCTCATAAAACGGATGCATTCCGCATACTTTGGTAGAAGTTTACACGCTCCTGACCCGTCATCATCATCCGTACAGAGGGGGTACTGCCAAGCTATGCGTCGCTTGACTCACAAATGGAACCAGTTAACGGCCAAAATCCTCGATCTTCCCCAGGACGTGGTACAGGATTTGCCTCGCATCACGATGATCGGCAACGTACAGCTTTATGTGGAGAATCACCGGGGCGTGCTTCATTTTTCCAGCGAAATATTGAAACTGGAGCTTACCAAAGGAAAGCTTGAAGTATACGGCAAGCAGCTTGTCATCCGCGCGATTTTATCCGAAGAGATGTTTATCGAAGGTCTCATCGACGATGTGAAATATATTCCTTAGTTGTGTTGCAGGCGATTAAATGGGGGGCTGTTCGTTATGAAGCAATCGATGTTCATTGCCCGGGTCCGGGGTTATGTCCGCATAGAGCTGCGAGGCAAGGATTGTGAAAAGCTGATCAATCCCATGATGGAGAAAGGGTTCTCCATATGGGATATTAAGCCCGCAAGCGGGGACAAGCTGGAGATGTGCATCACGATCAAAGATTTTTTCGGCTTGCGGCCGCTTTTAAAGCAGACAGGCTGCCGGGTTCATGTGCTGCAAAGATTTGGGCTTCCTTTTTTTATGGACAAACTGGGGGCGCGGAAGCTGTTTATCGGCGGCATGATCGGCTTTTTCATCGGTTTGTACGCGCTGACCTCTCTCGTCTGGCAGGTGAGCGTGGAGGGCAACGAGCGCATTCCCAAGGCGGATATTTTGCAAGCGGCTTCCAAACAAGGCATTTACCAATTCCAATGGAAGTTCAGATTGAAGGAGTCGGAAGAACTGGCCCGCGAAATTCAGGGAATGCTGCCGAAAGCCGCCTGGGTCGGTGTCGAAATCCGCGGTATTCACGTTGTGATCAAAGTCGTTGAAGCGACGGTCCCGGATAAGGGGCCGCTTATGAATCCGCGCCATCTGGTAGCGTCCAAGAGCGCTCTGATTACCGAAATTTATACGGAAAAAGGCCGGCCGATGGTGAAGCCGAATACGTACGTGCGCAAAGGGGACGTGCTTATTTCCGGCATCATCGGCGACGATACGAACAGCAAAGTTGTTGTCGCAAGCGGCAAAGTCAAGGGGCTCGTGTGGTACACTTCGCAAATCGAAGCTCCTTTGACGAAAAGCTATAAAGCGTACACGGGCGAGTCGGTCGTCCGCCGTTATCTCGTTTTCGGCACGAGGGCGCTGCAGCTTACGGGCTACGGAAAGCCGCCGTACGGCAGCTTTGAAACGATACCGGAACGCAAGTCGATCCAGCTTGGCAAGTACACGCTGCCCGTCGGCTGGCTTCGCGAGAAGGTGATGGAAGTGCAGAACGTGCAGGAGCCGATTGAAGCGGCGGACGCCAAAAAGAGCGGTTTGGAGCAGGCGAGAGCCAAGCTGCTGGCCTCAGCCGGCAGCGATTCGCGCATTGCGGGCGAAAAAATTTTGCATGAGAAAACAGAGAGTGGTAAAGTTTATATGGAAGTGCATTTTGAAGTAGAAGAAAACATAACCGAAGAGAGTCCAATTGTCACACAAGGAGAATGAGGCCTGTTGGTAGAAAACGCGCAAACGGTGAAAGTATCTTTGAAAAATCCTGCTGAAGGATTAGCTTTATTCGGACCCCAGGACAAGTTCCTGCATCTGATCGAAAGGGAAATCGAAGCGCAAATTTATACGCGCGAAGCGGAAATAACGATTCAAGGGGCTGCTGCCGAAGTGAACTCGCTTCAGCAGCTTTTTGAGGTTTTGATCGAGCTTATCCGCAACAACTACGTTTTGACGGAACGCGATGTGCTGTATGCGGTGGAACTCGCGAAGCAATTGAAAGCGGATCAACTGCTCGATCTGTTCAAAAGAGAAATTACGACGACGCACCGCGGCAAACCGATTCGGGTCAAAACGATCGGACAACGGCAGTATGTCTCGACGATTAAAAAGAAAGACATCGTATTCGGAATCGGACCGGCGGGCACGGGCAAAACGTATTTGGCTGTCGTCCTGGCCGTTAGCGCGCTGAAGGAAGGGCAGGTCAAACGCATCGTGCTGACCCGTCCCGCCGTCGAAGCCGGTGAAAGTCTGGGATTTCTTCCCGGCGACCTTCAGGAAAAAGTTGACCCTTATTTGCGCCCATTGTATGATGCTCTTAACGACGTTTTGGGCGCCGAACAGGTTGCCAAGTCGTTGGAGCGGGGCTTGATTGAAATCGCCCCTCTGGCTTATATGCGCGGCCGTACGCTGGACGATTCGTTCATCATCCTCGACGAAGCGCAAAATACGACTCCGGAGCAAATGAAAATGTTTCTCACGCGTCTCGGTTTCGGCTCGAAGATGGTCATAACCGGCGACGTGACGCAGATTGACCTGCCGCGCGGCAAATCGTCGGGTCTGGTCGAGGCGGAGCGCATTTTGCACGGTATCGAAGAAATCGGCTTTATTCATTTTGATGAACAAGATGTTGTCCGCCATTCTCTCGTGCAAAAAATTATTGTTGCCTATAACGAGGTTAAAGACTAAGCACCAGAACGGTTGTAATGTAGAGAGGAATGACCTCCGTGATGAAGAATGAAGTGCATATCAAGGGCAAATTTCATTACCGGCTGATCGGATGGAAGTACAGCAATTGGGTACGCGTTCTGTTGTTTCTCCTGCTCGCGCTGATCTTTTATATTTCTCTTTATTCAAAGCTTGTTCCGCAAGTGTACGATATACAGCTCGGCGCGGTCAGCGAGAAAACGATCTATGCCCCGCGGCAAATTGAGGACGCCGTGGCTACCGAGCAGGCCAAGGAAGACGCGGCCAAGCGGGTGCAGCCGGTATACCGCATTGTAAGTCTCAAGAATGATGCGCTGATCGATGCGATATTTGACAAGCTGCTCCAGATCAACGGCGACGAGGAAGTCAAATTCGACGACAAAGTCAGCATTTATCGCAGACTCATTCCCGGCATGATCGGCGACCTGGAGAACCAGTCGATCAAGGCGCTGCGGGTAAGCGGCCAGTACAACGAAACTTTGCTTGAGCAGATGCAGAAGGATCTTACCGAGCAGCAATATCAGTTTCCGGAAGAAGCTTACTTCAAGCTTCCCCGGTTAACGAAAGAAGATTTGACGGCGATGCTTCCCGTCGCGAAGGACATCGTGTTCAAACTGATGAACGATCAAATCATGGATGCCCAGACGGTGCGCGCGAAGGTGGCGGAGCAGGTCAACACATCCACTCTGACGAAGAATACGTCCAGAGAAATGGTTACGGAAATCGCCAGGGCCGTCATTACGCCGAATAAGTTTTTCGATCAAAAAGGGACGGACGACGCCAGGGCGCAGGCCAGAGAAAGCGTCAAGCCGGTTTTCATCAACAAGAACGACGTTCTCGTCCATGTCGGCGACGTCATTACACCGGAAATTTACGCGAAGCTGGACAAGCTGGAACTGCTGAAGGACAAAGCGAACCATCTTCCGCAGTTGGGCCTCGGCGTGTTGTCCTTATTGCTTTCATTCGTCATGTATATGTTCGTCAAGCAAAGCGCTTTGCCGATTCATTACAACAATTCCCAGCTTGTCATGCTGCTGATGATTTTCACGATCAATACGATCGGCATGAAAATCATTTCGCTGGCGCAAAATCTTGAATACCCGCAAATTGGGTATTTGGCGCCGATGGCGCTCGGCAGCGTGCTGATCGCGATTTTGCTGGACGCCCAGATCGCCTTTATTTCCTCCGTTCTGTTCTCGATCATGGCCAGCATCATTTTCAATATCGAGCACCTGCAGCTTTTCGATTTCCGCTACGGACTTGTCAGCCTGGTGATATGCTTCGCGGCCGTATTTACGATCCAGCGGGCCAGCCAGCGCGCGACGATTTTGAAAGCGGGCCTTATGGTCTCGTTCTTCTCGATGCTGACCATTACGGCCATGCTGCTGATGGAAGACCAGCTTTCGCGCAAGGAAGCTTTGTTCTCGCTTTCTTTTGCGGCTGCCGGCGGCTTGCTGACGGCTGTCTTCGTTATCGGGCTGCTGCCTTTCTTTGAGGCCGCCTTCGGCATTTTGTCGCCGCTCAAGCTGGTGGAGCTGTCGAATCCGAATCATCCGCTGCTTCGCAAGCTGCTTACGGAGACGCCGGGAACGTATCACCACAGCGTCATGGTGGGCAACTTGTCCGAAGCGGCCGCCGAATCGATCGGCGCGGACGGCCTGCTGTGCCGGGTCGGCTCTTATTATCACGACATCGGCAAGACGAAGCGCCCGAGTTATTTTATCGAGAACCAGACGAATATCGAGAATCCGCATGACCGGATCGATCCGAATTTGAGCAAATCGATCATTATCGCGCATCCGCGCGACGGCGTCGAAATGCTCAAAGATTACAAAATTCCGAAGCCGCTCCGCGATATCGCCGAGCAGCATCACGGCACGACGCTGCTGCATTACTTTTTCCATAAAGCGGTAAAGCTGGCGGAGGAAGAGGGCAGTGACAAGGAATACCGCGAGGAAGATTTCCGCTATCCCGGCCCGAAAGCGCAGTCCAAGGAAGCGGCTATCGTCGGCATTGCCGACAGCGTGGAAGCGGCCGTCCGCTCGCTGAGGAATCCGACGCTGGAACAGATCGATTCCCTCGTGCGCAAAATTATTAAATCCCGGCTCGATGACGGGCAGTTCAACGAATGCGACATTACGATCAAAGAGCTGGATACGGTGGCGAAGACGCTGAATGAAACGCTGCTCGGCATCTTTCATTCGAGAATCGAATATCCGAGCGAATTGGCACAGAAGAAACCGGCCCAATAAGGGCCGGCGATACATAGATCTAAGGGAGGCTGCTGCAAATGGCAAGTATGGACCTAACGCTGGAATGGAGCAGCGAACAGGAATTCAAGGAAATATCGCCTGAATTTATCGCCAAGCTGGAGGAACTGCTGCAGCTTGCAGGCGAGCAGGAAGGGATCGCCGCAGGCGAGGTGGCGCTGACTTTTGTCGACGATGAAGCGATTCATGAGCTGAACAAGCAGTATCGCGGCATCGATAAGCCGACCGACGTCCTGTCCTTTGCGATGAGCGAATTCGGCGAGGACGAAATCGAAATCAATTACGAGGACGGCGGCGAGCCTGAGGAGGCGGGGGAAGACGAAGGCGCCGTTTCGGAAGCTTTCATCGAGCCGCTCGGCGATATTATTATTTCCGTTCCGAGGGCGATCGAACAGGCTGAAGAATACGGGCACTCCGTAGAACGGGAGCTCGGCTTTTTGTTCGTGCACGGATTTCTTCACCTGATCGGCTACGACCATCAAAGCGAAGAAGAAGAAAAAGCGATGTTTGCCAGGCAGGAGGACATTTTGCAAAAGGCAGGTCTGACCCGCTGATGGGCGAAGGCTTCCGCAAATGGCGCAGGAGCTTCCGGTACGCTTACGAAGGAATCAAATACGCCCTGGATTCGCAGCGCAACATGAAATTCCATTTCTGCGTTGCTTTTCTTGTTTTGCTGGCCGCTTTGTTCTGCCGGCTTCCAAAGACGGACATCCTGTTTATTTTGCTGGCCGTCACCTTGATGATTGTCACCGAGCTTATCAATACCGCGGTGGAAAAAGCGGTCGATCTGGCGATGCCGGACCGCCATCCGCTGGCGAAGATCGCCAAGGACGTAGCCGCGGCGTCCGTCCTGGTGTCGGCAGGCTTTGCCGTCGTCGTGGGCATGATCGTATTCTACGAGCCCCTCGACCGGCTGTTCAGACAGTCGAAGCTGCAGCATATGCCTATATCGGCCGGCCCCGTATGGGTGCTGATCGCGCTCGTTATTTTGACGGTCATCGTCGTCGAGACCCGGTTTTCCGACAAAGGAAAGCTTGTCAGGCCCAGCTTGCTGACGGCAATCGCGTTCGCCGTATCTACGGTGATCGCCGTTTTCGTCGAAGCGACGGTGGCTGCGCTGCTGGCGTATATGTTGTCGGCCCTAGTTTTCATCATTTTGTACGATAAAACAACGAGGCCTTTTCCGGCGCTGTTTCTCGGAGCGGTCATCGGTACGGCCGTTACGATTCTCGCCTTTGTCTGTTTCAATTTACTGTAAGGTTAACGATGACCTCTTTTTCGTGAAAGGATGATCCGATATGGAACCTAAAGTATTGCTCCAACTCGCCGCTGAAGCGAGAGAACGGGCTTATGCGCCATATTCGCACTTTCTGGTCGGAGCCGCTCTGCTGGACGCAGACGGACACGTGCACAAAGGCTGCAACGTCGAGAACGCCGCTTACGGGCCGACAAACTGCGCGGAGCGCACGGCTCTGTTCCGGGCGATAGCCGACGGGCACAGCCCGGGGTCGTTCCAGGCTATCGCCGTCATCGGCGATACGGAAGGCCCGATTACCCCTTGCGGAGTGTGCCGGCAAGTGCTGGCTGAGCTGTGCCGTCCCGATATGCCGGTTTACATGGGCAATTTGAAAGGCGCGCTCGTCAAAACGACCGTAGCCGAACTGCTCCCGGGAGCTTTTACAACGAAAGATTTGCAATCAATGGAGGAACAAGAGTGAGCAAAAAGGAATTCAAATCAGGCTTCGTAGCGATTATCGGCCGTCCGAACGTAGGCAAATCGACGCTCATGAACCATATCATCGGCCAAAAAATCGCCATCATGTCGGACAAACCGCAAACGACACGGAACAAAATTCACGGCGTCTACACGTCCGATTCGGGGCAAATCGTTTTCCTGGATACGCCCGGCATCCATAAACCGACATCCAAGCTTGGCGATTATATGAGCAAGGTTGCTCACGGCACGCTTGGCGAGGTTGATGCGGTACTCTTTCTGGTAGACGTCGCCGAAGGGATCGGAGGCGGGGACCGCTACATTATCGAGCAGCTGAAAAACGTGGAAACGCCCGTCATTCTCGTCCTGAACAAAATCGACAAAGTGCACCCGGACGAGCTGCTGCCGATTATTGTCAGCTACAAGGACCTTTACAATTTCGCCGAAATTGTGCCGATTTCCGCGCTTCAGGGCAACAATGTGACGACGCTGCTGGAGCAGATCGTCCGGTATTTGCCTGAAGGCCCGCAATATTATCCGGCCGATCAAATTACCGATCATCCGGAGCAATTCGTCTGCGCCGAGCTGGTGCGCGAAAAAATATTGCATCTGACCCGCGAAGAGGTGCCTCATTCGATCGCCGTTCAGATTGAGGATATGCGCGTGGAAGAGAACGGGCTCGTGCGGATTTCCGCCGTCATTTTCGTCGAAAGGGATTCGCAGAAGGGCATTATCATCGGCAAGCAGGGAAGCCTTCTGAAGGAAATCGGCAAGCAGGCCAGACAAGATATCGAGGCGCTGCTCGGTTCGAAAACGTTTTTGGAGCTTTGGGTCAAGGTGAAAAAAGATTGGCGCAACCAGGAGCGGGTACTCCGCGATCTCGGATTCCGCAACGAATAATCGTACCAGTTATTGTTTCGAATAGAGAACCCTTTTACGTACCATCCTAAGAACATCACGTTCGATGGGGAGGATGCTGTACATGAAAGATTTTTCGTGGAAGTATTTTTCAATGACCGGTGATGTGGATGCTTACCTGCTGTATCGAAAGGCTGCCGGAGATCCGGGAGCGGACTGGGGATTGCAGGAGGAAGAGCCAAGTAACGAAGAACCGTCCGACTGGTCCGAACTGATCGACTGAGTCCTTGCGGTTTGTATGGGGGAAGTCAATTGCTGCGCAGTTTACAGGGTATCGTGCTTCGTAGCACCGACTACGGAGAGGGAGATAAGATCATCAGCCTGTTTACTCCCGAATTGGGCAAAGTAAGCCTGATGGCCAGGGGAGCGAAAAAAGTCAAGAGCAGACACGCCGCCGTCACGCAGCTGTTCACGTACGGCGATTTTGTGTTTTTTAAAGCCGGCAGTCAGATGGGCTCGCTGAGCAACGGAGAAATTATCGAGGCGCATCATGCGCTGCGCGAGGATTTGCACAAATCGGCCTATGCCGCTTATTTGGCGGAGATGACCGATCGCATGATGGGCGACGAAGAGGGCAGCGCTTTTTTGTTCGAGCAGTTGAAAGCGGGGCTTGCCGCCATTGAGGCCGACAAAGATATGCAGATCGTCGTTCATCTATATGAAATGAAAATGTTCGAGCTGGCCGGTTACCTGCCCGTCACGAATTGCTGCGTCTCGTGCGGCGCGGAGACTGAGTTGTACGCTTTCAGCCCGATGCTTGGCGGATGCCTGTGTTCCCGCTGCCGCTTCAAAGATACGACCGCAATTGCGATCGGGGAAGGCGCGCTGAAGCTGCTGAAACTTTTTCCGCGCATGGACATGCGCAGGCTCGGAGCCGTTCAGGTCAAAGAGGAAACCAAAACGCAGCTCAAGCAGTGCATGCGCGCTTACATGGACACCCATATCGGCGTCAAGTGGAAATCGAGAGGCTTTATCGAGCAGATGGAGAAATATGAAATATGAAATATGAATGTCACATGTTTGACATACGCCTTTTGCTCTGTTATGATGTTTTGAAAAAAGGTCTCGCCGATGTGCCGCCATGCATATCGGTGAGTTTTTTTGTGCTTTCGTTCTGTTCTTGCCGGACATACATACTAATGACTAATGAAGGGGTATCCCCGCTGAAAGGAGTAACAGATACATGGATGATCAAGCGCCAACCCGCGTATATGTCGTCTCGGATTCTGTCGGTGAGACGGGGGAGTCCGTCGTGCGCGCAGCGGCCATGCAGTTTTACCCGGCACAGGTGGAAATTATCCGCGCCCCTTTTATCCAAGATTGCGAGGGCATCGACAAAGTTCTGAACACGGTGAAAACGCACGGCGGCATCGTCGTATTTACCCTCGTCATTCCCGAACTGCGGGATGACCTGATCAGCAAAGCTATAGCGCACGGCATCACGTATATCGATCTGCTGGGCCCTATTATGTCGTCGCTCGGTCAAGTATTGAGGCAGGAGCCGCGCAGGCAGCCCGGAATGATTCATCCGCTGGACGAGGACTATTTCAAAAAAGTCGAAGCTGTCGAATTTGCAGTCAAATATGACGACGGCCGCGACTTTAGCGGGATTCGCAAAGCCGACATCGTGCTGCTCGGCGTCTCGCGCACGTCCAAGACTCCGCTGTCCATGTATTTGGCCCACAAAAAATTCAAAGTCGCGAACGTTCCGCTTGTGCCGGAAATGCAGCCGCCCGAGCCGCTGTACTCGGTACCCAAACATAAAGTGATCGGACTTCGCATCGATCCGGACAAACTGAACATTATTAGGCAGGAACGGCTCCGAACATTGGGGTTGGCGGAAAATGCAACCTATGCGAATGTGGAACGTATTAAATTGGAACTGGAGTTTGCAGACAAAATTATGAGCAAAATCGGCTGCGTCGTATTCGACGTTTCAAACCGCGCCGTTGAGGAAACGGCCAGCCTGATACTCGATTATATTGAGCGAACCGTATAAGGTTTTATGCTAAAGCTAGCAGGATTTTTTACAAGTTCATCGTATATAATATTACGGTAGGAATCCGGCCGAAGATGCGGAGGCTGAGGAAATTGCGAACGAGGACGATTATCGTCGATGCCGACGCGTGCCCTGTGAAAGCAGAAATCGAGCAGGCCGCCAAGCTATTTGGCGTACAGGTCTTATTGGTCGCTTCGTACGAACACCGGATGCAGGAAAGCGCACATTCCAAAATCGTACAGGTTGACCGTTCGGATCAATCCGTCGATTTGTATATTGCCAATCATATTCATGAAGGCGATATTCTGGTCACACAGGATTTTGGACTTGCTGCTCTTGGACTGGCCAAAGGAGCGGTCGCTCTGGGCAACCGGGGGCAGGAATATACGAATGGGACAATCGACTTTTTGCTGGACCGCCGTCACGAATCGGCCAAATTGCGCAGAGGCGGCAAGTACGGCAAAGGCCCCAAACCGTTTACCGATGCGGATCGACGACAATTTCTACAGCGTTTGACAAAAGTTTTGTCTTCCGATGCAGGAAATTGAATTTTAGTAGCGAATAGTAATGAGTCGGAACCGGATACCTGAATTGTAGGTGGAAGATGATGAGGAACGGACGCATACCTGACGAGGTTATTGAGGCTGTCCTCAAGCGCCACGACATCGTGGATGTCATTGGCAGACATGTGCATTTAACCAAGCAGGGGCATTACATGAAAGGGCTGTGCCCTTTTCATTCGGAGAAAAGCCCATCCTTTACCGTAACGCCGGAAAAGCAAATTTACCGCTGTTTCGGATGCGGGGCGGGCGGGAATATGATTCGTTTTCTGATGGAGATCGAAGGTCTAAGCTTTTCCGAAGCGGTGACCAAACTGGCGGAAGAAGCGGACATTCCTGTTACGTGGGAGGAAGCGACCGAGCAGCAGACGGAGCAGCAGCTGGAGAAATCCGGATTGCTCAAAGCTTACGATTTCGCTGCCAAGTTGTATCATTATATATTAATCAATACTGATCAGGGCAAAGCCGCAAAAAGTTACCTCACCTCACGCGGCATCACGGACAAACTGATCGAAACTTTTCAAATCGGCTACGCGCCGGCGATGTGGGATACGCTCGTCCAGCAGCTGGACAAACGGGGCTTTTCATTGCCCCTGATGGAAAAAGGCGGGCTGATTTCAGCGAGAAACGAAGGCGACGGCTACGTGGATAAGTTTCGCGATCGGGTCATGTTTCCGATTTGCGACGCCACCGGCAAAGTAATTGCCTTCGGCGGCAGGGCGATGGGCGATGTGCAGCCCAAATATTTGAACAGTCCGGAATCGATGCTGTTCAACAAGAGCCGAACGATGTACAACATGCATCAGGCAAGACCCCATATGCGCAAGCTGCAGCAGGCCGTGCTTTTCGAAGGATACGTCGATGTGATCAAAGCTTGGGAGGCCGGCGTTTATAACGGCGTCGCGACGATGGGCACAGCGTTAACGAAAGATCATGCGGCGGTATTGAACCGCAATGCGGACAAAGTCGTCGTATGTTATGACGGCGATAATGCAGGACAGTCCGCGGCATTCAAAAGCATACCGATTCTGGAAGAAGCCAAATGCAGAGTATCGGTAGCGATGCTGCCTGACGGCAAAGACCCGGACGAGTATGTCAGCACTTACGGTTTTGACCGATTTGTGCGGGAGATTATCGAACCTGCCGTACCGTCGATGAAATACAAGCTTTTATACATTCGTAAAAATTTCAGGCTGCACGAGGACGGTGACCGAGTTCGTTATGTGCAAACCGCAGTTAAAATGATTGCCGATTTTCCATCCCAGGTGGAACGCGACCATTATTTGAAACAACTGGCTTCCGAGTTTCCCGATTTCTCTTACGATTCCATGAAGCTGGATCTGCACGAAATCTTGCTGCAGTCGGAAAAAAACAGAACAGATGGGGATAATAAACCATTTCTGTGGAATAATGTTATGAATAATGGAAGAACAGCGGAACGAACACGACAAACGCCGGCGCTTTTGCCTGCTTATCACAATGCCGAACGCTTGCTGCTTGCGGTCATGATGCATGACCGGGAAGTGTGCGCGCATGTGGAATCGCAATTAGGCGATCAATTCAATGTGGAAGCTCATGCAGTATTAGCTGCTTATTTATATGCTTACTACGCTCAGAACGCTGAGCCCGATGCAAGCCGATACATTGCCATGCTGCAGGATGAACAGCTGGAGAGCTTAGCCAGCTCCATCATCATGATGGGAGCGGGTCACGGAATGAATGAACAAGTGATTGACGACTATATTCGCCAAATCCGCAAAGTTCCGATGCAAGAGGAAGTTGAACGCAAGAAAGAGGAAAGTCTCCTTGCCGTACGCGCGGGAGAACACCTTAAAGCCGCACAAATTGCTATTGAGATTATTGCCCTAGAACAGCGCTTGAAGTCAACATGAGACACTTAAAACTAGGGAGGAGGGAGTCCGTACTATGGCGAATGATCAACGTACCGAATTAGAGACAGAACTGACCTTGGACCAGGTGAAGGATCAGCTTATCGAGCAAGGGAAAAAACGCTCTTCATTGACTTACAAGGATATTATGGAAAAGCTCGCTCCTTTCGATCAGGACCCCGAGCAAATCGATGAATTTTTTGAACAGCTTTCGGAGCTGGGCATCGATGTGGGCAACGAGTCCGACGATGAGATGTCAATGAATCCGGACGACCAGGAACATGACGAGTTTAATTTTGACGATGATTTGGCGCTCCCGCCGGGTATTAAAATTAACGATCCTGTTCGGATGTATTTGAAGGAAATCGGCCGTGTACCGCTTCTTTCCGCGGAAGATGAAGTGGATCTGGCCAAACGGATCGAGAACGGCGACGAAGAGGCGAAAAGACGTTTGGCGGAAGCGAACCTCAGGCTCGTAGTCAGCATCGCAAAACGTTATGTAGGCAGAGGCATGCTGTTCCTCGATCTCATTCAGGAAGGCAACATGGGGCTCATCAAGGCTGTAGAAAAATTCGATCATACCAAAGGCTACAAGTTCAGTACCTATGCAACCTGGTGGATTCGTCAAGCCATTACCCGCGCTATTGCCGACCAGGCAAGAACGATTCGGATTCCTGTACATATGGTTGAGACCATCAACAAGCTGATACGCGTTTCCCGTCAGCTGCTGCAGGAATTAGGGCGCGAACCGACCCCTGAAGAAATCGCCAAAGAGATGGACCTCAGTACGGATAAAGTACGGGAAATTATGAAAATCGCACAAGAGCCCGTTTCGTTGGAAACGCCGATCGGCGAAGAAGACGACTCGCATCTGGGTGATTTTATCGAGGATCAGGAAGCGCTGGCTCCTGCCGATGCTGCGGCCTACGAACTTCTTAAGGAACAGCTCGAAGATGTGCTCGATACGCTGACAGAAAGAGAAGAGAACGTGTTGAGGCTTCGTTTCGGATTGGACGACGGACGTACGCGGACCTTGGAGGAAGTAGGCAAAGTATTTGGAGTCACTCGCGAACGGATTCGTCAAATCGAAGCCAAAGCGCTGCGCAAGCTGAGACATCCTAGCCGAAGCAAACGGTTGAAAGATTTCCTGGAATAAAATTCGCTGTATGAAGGCCCTGCCACGAAAGCGGCGGGGTTTTTTCGTTGCCGGACTGATGAACAGTTTGGGAAAACATGCTCTAATGCGTTCCGCTTGTTTTGCCGATAAAGAAGCTAGGGAAGGTGGAACGAATACATGGATGCCGAAAAAAGAAAACTGATCGTGAAAGAAATCGAGCATTGGCGGAGAAGTAAGCTGCTTCCCGAGCATTATTGCGATTTTTTACTGAATTTATATTTGGAAGAAGGAGCTTCGAAACCGAAATCGCTGATGGGGGTATCTGCTTCTTCCGTGGTAAACAGTAATTGGAAAATCTGGTTGTTCGTTTTTGCGGTCATTGCGGCAATTGCCTTATCTGCTCTTAATTTTAACTCTTTTGGAATGCCAATGCAAATTGGAATTTCCACTGTTTTTGTCGCAATTTGTTACATCTTTGCATTTCGTCAGCTTGCCAAAGCACCTGCCGTAAGTTATTTGCTGTGCGGCGTCGCTTCGGTGATGCTTTTGCTTCTCGGCGTTTATTTGCTGCATTTGTACAGTGTGGAATCGCCTTATGCATTTGTCGGTTATGTTGCTTTTTGCAGCATCGTTTGGTTGATCTGCGGATTGGCCGGACGGATGGGCATTTTCCAGTTTTGCGGCTGGATAGGGCTGATCGGCGTGTACGGATGGTTTTTGCTCAGAAAACTGGACAATCCCGGATGGCTTGCGCTTGAAATTAGCTGGATTCCGGTTAGTATATTACTTATATGGATCGCATGGCTGGCGCATCATACGAATAAACAATCCGCAGGAGTGATGATGCTTGTAGGAACGATGGTCTGGTTTGCGCCCGAGGCGTTTACTTTTCTCACCGATACGGACATCAGCTCGCGGGTCGTTCAATTATCGTTCACAGGCAAGCTGGTTTCGGCGGGAATGGTGTTATTTTGGCTCCGCAAAAAATGGGTAGAGTGGGTAATGTAAACAATGGTTAAGTTATCGAAAAGGCTTCAAATGATTGCAGACCGGGTGCCCCAAGGCTCCCGGCTTGCGGACATCGGCTCCGATCATGCGCTGCTTCCGACGTATTTGGCGCAGAACGGGGTTGTTTCTTTTGCCGTCGCCGGCGAAGTGAATCCCGGCCCTTATGAAGCGGCGGCCCGGCAGGTGAAAGAAAGCGGGCTGACCGGCACCATCAGTGTGCGGTCGGGCGACGGGCTCGCCGTAATAGAGCCTGGAGAAGTGGATGTCATCACGATAGCGGGTATGGGCGGAAGCTTGATCGCATCTATTCTGGAAGCGGGCAAAGCGAAGCTCGCAGGCGCCGGCAAGCTTATCCTGCAGCCGAATGTAGGCGAAGATCAAGTAAGGCGCTGGCTGGACGGCAACGGCTGGCTGCTTGTAGCGGAAGCTATTCTTGAAGAAGACGGGAAAATTTATGAGATTTTGACGGCCGAGCCGCTGAATGGCCGCGCACAGGACGGCGAAGCGCTGTACAAGGAACGGACGCTGCAGGGAACGCTGACGATTCGCAAAGAACGTCTGCTGCAGATGGGGCCGATGCTGCTTGAAGAAGCGGCCGGCGTATGGTTTCGCAAATGGGAAAGCGAGCTCGCGAAACTGGCGATGATTCAAGGGCAGCTTGCCCGGTCAACCGCGGACGCTTCGATAGAAAAAGCGGAAGCGATCGGACAGGAAATAGCGGAAATCAAGGAGGTGCTCGCTTGTTTGCAAAAGGTCAAACCGTAATTCAGCTTTTTGAGCAGCTTGCTCCCAAACATTATGCAATGCCCGACGACAAGATCGGGCTTCAGCTCGGCACCCTGCAAAAGGACATTCGCAAGGTGCTTGTCGCATTGGACGTTACGGACGAAGTCGTGGACGAAGCGATCCGGCTCGGGGTGGATCTGATCATCGCGCACCATGCGATTATTTTTCGCCCGCTGGCGCATATTCAGACAGATACGCCGGCAGGTCGGCTGTATGAAAAGCTGATCAAGCACAATATCGCGGTCTATATCGCACATACGAACCTGGATGTCGCCGATGGCGGCGTCAACGACATGATGGCGGCTGCGCTCGGATTAAGCGATCTGACGCATCTGGAGGACGTTCATACGGAAAAGCTGCATAAGCTCGTCGTCTTCGTCCCCGAGTCGCACCACGGGCAGGTGCTGGATGCCCTTTTCGCCGCGGGTGCGGGGGGAATCGGGCAGTACAGTCACTGCAGCTTCAACATCCCCGGGACGGGAACGTTCCTGCCGCAGGAAGGAACGCACCCGTTCATCGGGGAAGCGGGCAAGCTGGAACGCGTACAGGAAGTACGCGTGGAAACGATCGTAACCGCTAGCGTGCAGCGCAAAGCGGTTCAGGCGATGCTGAAGGCCCACCCCTACGAGGAGGTGGCCTATGATCTCTACCCGATGGACCTCAAGGGTAGAGTGTTCGGCCTCGGCCGCGCAGGCAAGCTGCCCGCGGCTATGACGCTCCGCGAGCTGGCCGCGCTCGCGAAGCAGGCGTTCGACGTGCCCGCGGTGCGCGTCGTCGGCGATTTGGCCCGGCCGATCCGCAAGGTGGCCGTGCTGGGAGGCTCCGGTTCGCGCTACATGCGGCACGCCATCTTTGCCGGCGCCGACGTGCTTATCACCGGCGACGTAGACTACCACACCGCGCACGATGCGCTCGCGGCGGGGCTGGCGATGATCGACGTCGGACACAACGTCGAGAAGATCATGAAGCGCGGCGTCGCCGACTACCTCGCCGCGCAGCTGGAGAAGACGGACACGCAGGTGCTGCCGTCCGAAGTGAACACCGAGCCGTTCCAATTCGTATAGGCCTATGCGGCGGAGGATGTTGATATCCGGCCGCTGCCTATTTTGGAATTGAGATTAAGGTTGTATTTCGGAAGCATTCCTTGTATACTAGCAAATGCACCGGAAAGTTTGACAGACAATCGCTGGCGGCGGGGCGACCCGCCGCGAGAGGAAAGTCCGGGCTCCACAGGGCAGGGTGCTGGATAACGTCCAGTCAACGCGAGTTGAAGGATAGTGCCACAGAAACGGACCGCCGATGGCCTCGCCGTCCTATGACGGCAACGGCACAGGCAAGGGTGGAACCGTGGTGTAAGAGACCACGAGGATCTATGGTGACATAGATCCTGGTAAACCCCACTTGGAGCAAGACCTAGAGGGACGCAGGCCGCTCTTGCAGCGGCAGCCTTAGCCCGAGGCGCGTCCGGGTTGGTCGCTTGAGCCGCGCAGCAATGTGCGGCCTAGATAGATGATTGTCGCTTCAATGGTGGCAGGGGAACAGACGCCCGTTACGACCACCGGAAGTACAGAACCCGGCTTACGGCAAACTTTCCAATACTGTCGGTTACCCGCAAGGCTTTGCGCCTTGTGGGTTTTTACTATATGCGTGCCTCTCCCTGCGTAGGTCGTAAAACTTCTGCTTAATTGGGCAGGAGCAACTTGGCAGGGAGAAAACCTGCGAATGTGCAGGCTGCCCGAGCAAGTCGCGACATCTGTGAGGGCTAGGGGAACGAGTGTGACTAACTTGGGGGATAGCCGCTCTAGGCGCGCCACTCCCGGTGTAGGCACTGGGCAGAAATCAGCTTGCTAGAGAGAAAACCTGCGAAAGTGCAGGTTTTTCTTCTGAAATTAGCTCATTTTGCCCAAAAACCTGCAAAAGTGCAGGAATTTTCGCTGAAAGTGAGCATGGGTCTATGTGTTTGGTGAAAAACCTGCACAATTGCAGGAATTGTTCGCGGCCAGTGATTAAGGACGTAAATTCATGTATTTTTGCAGGTTTTCTTCGTTCAGGCCGGCAGATTATGGTTACCTCCTAGGGGTTTTCAACAGCCTGGAATGTGCAGGTTTTCTTCGTGCAGCCAGGCAAATTGTGAGCTATCGCCTCTGACGCAGGGGGGTTCAACAGCCTGACTTTGCAGGCTTTTTCCGCCTCAATAGAGGTTATTTCGTTTCGCCGATCACCAATTGGTTGAACCCTGGGAGTCTGTCCGACGGAGTTACTTTTGTGCATATTGGGTGAATCATGACTGCATATATTTTACCGTTTACGCTGCATAATTACTGTCATTTTGATTAATCATTTTCCGGTGGATGTTGTTTATCACCCACGGGGTGATTTCTCATTTCGCCGATATCACCAATTGGTTGAACCCTGGGAGTCTGTCCGACGAGTTACTTTTGTGCATACCGGGTGAATCATGACTGCATATATTGCCGCTTACGCTGCATAATTGCTGTCATTTTGCATGTATATACCTTCTACGTGGTTCATCGGACAGACTCCTAGGGCTTAATAAAAAATTTATACGTGCAGGGGGTGTTATTTTTTGAACCTGTATGGTACTATTAGGAAGTCATTATGACTGACATGACAGTCAGTGACTTCAAAGTCATCAAAGAAACGGAGTGTGACGGACATATGCCTTACACAAAAAAAGGGGTTCTCCAGCATCTTCGCGGAAAAGGCGGAGCGATAAAATTGCCGGCCATGCTTGTGGCGGCGGCTTTGGCGCTTTCCGCTTGTTCAAGCGGTTCCGCCCCGTCTGCACCTGCCGCGGCGCAGGCTGCCGAGCAGCTCGTAAAGACGGTCAAAACGATGAAGGCGGCGAAGCAGCCATGGGCCAATCATGTCGAGCAAGTCGCCGACGTGATCCCGTCCTTGCAGTTGGACGTCGTCTTGAAAGTCGACGGGGACGTTATGCAGGTGCTGAAGAAGCGCGGCGAATGGGTGAATAAAGACGATGTCATCCTGGAGCTGGACAAGAAAGACGTTTTGAGGCAAAAGCAAAAGCTTGTCTACAGTAAAAACAGTCTGGAAAGCCAGCTTTCCAAAGCGAAAAAAGATGTGGAAGACAGCAAATTCGAGCTGACGAACAATATTGCTTCCACCAAGGACGCCTTGAACAACTTGGAAAAGGATTACAACACGATCCGCAACAACTATGACACCGGTCAGGCGACCAAAAAAGATAAGGAGCAAATCGAAACCCAGGTCAACAAGCTGCAGCGGGATCTTGAAGTTTTGCAGCGCAAGCTTGATACGCTGGAATCCAGTGATTCTCTGGCGACGATCCAATTCCAGCTTCAGGCCAATGAGGTGGATATGGAGGATGTCGAGCGGAATTTATCTTATTTTGACGTGAAAGCTCCGGCGAGCGGTCTGCTTACCGAAATGCCGATAGAGGAAGGGATGACCTTGCCGCGGGGGCAAAAAGTCGGCGTCATTCAGCAGCAGAAACCGGTCAAGGTGCGTGCGGAGCTGACAGAGGCCAATTTGCAATATGTCCGCGGCAAGCAGGAGCTGACTCTATACATACCTGACGCGCCTTCGAACAAACTGCAAGGAAAAGTCAGCTATCTGGCCAGCACCGCTAACAGCCAGACCAAGACCTACACCCTGGAAGTGGAGGTTGCCAACCAGGACGGATTATTAAAGCCCGGCATGCGCGTGCAGCTGATCGTCGAGGATGGCGCCCAGCAAGAGAGCGTTACAATCCCGGCGTCAAGCGTTTTGCAGCAGGATGGGGAAGCGTACGTATTTGTCGTTGCCGCCACAGGACAAGCGGAAAAACACAAAGTAAGACTCGGCAGAGTCAAGGATTCCGACCAGGAGATTGTTTCCGGGCTCAATGCCGGCGAGCAGGTGATCGTAACCGGCCAGCATCAGGTGCAGGATAAGGAGCAGGTAAAAGCGACAGAATAATGGCTGATATCGGGTGCGGCATCGTATTTTACGCGAGGAGGAACAGATCTATATGAAGGAAAACGAACAGACCAGGCAAAAAATCGTGCAAGCGGCGATTAACATTTTTTTGAAGCTCGGGTACAGCAATACGAAAGTTTCCGATATCGTGAAAGAAGCCGGCGTGGCACAAGGCACTTTTTATTTGTACTTCAAAACGAAAGAGGAGCTTTTCATCATGCTCGTCAAAACGTATACGAAGCAGTTGGAGGACGTCCTCGTTCAATTCCAAAGCACGCAAATCGATAAGGAGTATACAGCCGAAGAAGTTCATCAGCTTTTTTATCAGCTTTTTTACGATCTTCTGATGATTTATTTCGAGAACAAGCTGATCCTCGGGATCGGATGTCACGAAGGCATGAATTTTCCCGAATTGAAAGAAATTATTTTGGGATTCAAGGCGAGTCTGGCGAAAATCATCGTCATGGATTTTTCTCCCGGATCCGAAAATAGCGACCCGGAAATAGAAGAAATGATGGCTTATGCCAGCATCGGGATGTCGATGGAGTTGGCTTATACCTGGTTCAATATACGGAATAGCGGGATCGAGTCCGTCTCCAAGCTGGCCGGTGTTCTTGCCGATATCAGTATGAAAATGTATGAATGCTAACATGCGGGAGCAACCGGAGAAGAGGGTGAGTCTTTGATTACCAAGCTGCTGCAATATCAAAAAATTACGATGCTGTTTTTTATTATGCTTATTTTTGTGGGGGTTGTTAGTTTTTCCACTTTAAACCAGAGAGAGAATCCCGAAATTACCGTTTCGATAGCGACGGTCCAAACGATTTATCCGGGTGCGTCGCCGGAAAAAGTGGAGCAGCTTGTCACAAAGCCGCTTGAAGAAAAAATAAAAGAAATGGAAAACATTCTGAAGCTGAATTCCACTTCGGCGCCCAATGTGTCGCTGATTACCGTGGAATTGAAGCCGGGTGTGAACAACAAGCAAGCCTGGGATACGTTAAGGCAAAAGGTGCAGTCCGCGCAAAGCAAGCTGCCTGCCGAGGCGCACCAGCCCGAGATCGATGACGATTTGGCTAAAACAGCCGCCCAGATCGTTCATCTGGTCGTGGAGCGGCCGGAGGAACTCGAATCACTTCGTTCCATTACGAAAAACTGGAAGGATCAGCTGCGCACCGTGCAGGGGGTCAGCGACGTTGAGATCGTCGGAATTCCCGACAAAGAAGTGAAAGTCATTCTTGACAGCAAAAAGCTTGAAGGCTTTCAGCTTCCTTGGGCGCTTGTCATGCAAGCTTTGCAAAATGCCCATGACCGGACGCCGATCGGCAACGTCAATCAGGATGACCGCCGCGTCTATCTTCAGTTGACCGGGGAGTCGGCTTCGGCAAGCGATATCGGGAATACGATCGTATACCGTTCGGCCGACCAAGGAAACTCCGTTCGAATCAAGGATGTAGCCGAGGTCAAGATGGGAACGAAAAAAGTGGAGGAGCAAGTGTTCCATAACGGTAAGCCTGCGGCCGATATCGTGATTTATGCCGAGAAGGGAATCGATATTCCGACTCTGCAGGACCGCATTGACGCCAAGCTGTCCGACCTGCAGCCCGCACTGCCTTCGCAGGTGAAGATGGAGTCGATGTTTACGCAGAAGGCGAGCGTTACGAAGCTGTTTGCCGATTTGAAGAAAGAGCTGCTGATCGGGATGGCGGCCGTTCTCCTGGTGTGCTCGCTCGGGTTAACCGTAGGCACGGCTCTACTCGTTGCGCTGGCCATACCGATTTCCATCGCGATCGGCTTTATTCCGCTGGGCATGACGTCGATCGACTTGAATCAAATTACGGTCGTATCGCTTGTCATCGTGCTGGGCATTCTCGTCGACGACGCGATTGTTGTCAACGATAATATCGAGCGCAGGCAGATGCTCGGCGATTCGCCGCACACAGCGGCGCTGGAAGGCAGCAAGGACGTAGCAATCTCGATTCTTACGGCTACGCTCGCGACGGCGGCCGCGTTCTTCCCGCTGTTTTTCCTGAAAGGCAACATCGGGGATTTCATTCGTCCGATCCCGGTCGTCATCAGCTTGACATTGGCCGCTTCCATGGCGATGTCGCTGACGATCATTCCGATTTTTCGCAAATGGATCGGGCTGCGGCGCCTTCGTACAAAAGGCGCAGCCACTGCGGCCAAGCATCCGGGACTCTTGGGCGGCACTTTGCAGCGCTTAAGCGAATTGTATGAAAAGCAAATTCGCCGCCTGCTGAAAAAGCCGGTGCTGACAGCGTCTGTAGCGCTTGTCATCGGCACGGCAAGCTACGGCCTGCTGCCGCTGCTCGGCGTTCAGTATTTTCCGAGTGCGGAGCGGGAAGAGTTTTTGCTCGATGTCAAGATGCCGGTGAGCAGCACTTATGAGCAGACCGCCGACATGATGAAAAATTTGTCCGACTGGGTTCAGCAGCAGGACGGCGTCAGCCTCGTGTCCGCTTATGCCGGACGGACCTCGCCCAAGTTCTATTACTCGGAAACCGTCTCCACAGGCACGAGAACCGGCCAATTGTTCATCAAAATTGACGAAAAACGTGTACATACGAGCGAGCTCGTTACGAAATGGCGTCAACAGCTCAAGCAGTTGTACCCGGACATCGAGATTTTGCCGAGGGAGCTGGAGCAAGGCCCACCTGTGGGTGCGCCGATCGCGCTGCGCATCAGCGGCCCGGATTTGGCTCAGCTTTCTTCTCTCTCCAAAGATATTCAGACTATTCTGAAGGGAATACCGGGTACGACGAACGTTTCCGATGATGTCGGCGCCGATACGAATACGATCGATTTGCAGCTTGATAAGGATAAGGCGCTGTTCTACGGCGTAACCGAGAAAGATTTGACGGCTACCTCGCGTCTGGCGTCCGAAGGCATTGAGACGACGAAGCTGCAGGTGGACAATGAACAAATCGACGTTACGTTATACAGCGGTTCCGATCAGGCAAGCAGCTTGAAACAGGTTGAGGCGCTGATGATACCGTCGCAAACGGGGCAGCTTTACCCGATCAAAACATTTGTCGGCTTCGAGCCTGATCATATGATTTCTTCGATTCAACATCACAACATGGTAAGAACGATTACGGTGAGATCCTATACGGAAGGGCGTTTGCCGGCCGAAATCCTTACCGATCTGCAGGGGAAAATCAACCAGCTTCAAATGCCGAGTAATTATACGATCGAGTACGGCGGCGAAAACGAGGAGCGCAACGATGCGTTCATTTCCATCGGCAAGCTGTCGATTGTCGTTCTGCTGCTAATTTACATTATCATTGCCATGCAGTTCTATTCTTTATCCATTCCGGTTTTGATCCTGTCAACCGTCTATTTGGCCATGGGCGGCGCATTGATCGGCTTGTTCGTGACCGGCGCGCCGATCGGATTTATGGCACTCATGGGATTCGTCAGCTTGGCGGGCATCGTTGTCCGCAACGGAATCGTGCTTATCGAATTCATTGAGCATGCGCGGCACGAAGGCGTGGAGCTGTACGATGCGATCGCGGAGTCCGGCCGGGCGAGACTGCGGCCCATTCTGCTTACGTCCGCTACCGCTATCGGCGGTTTGCTGCCGATGGCGATCATGGGCGGCAGCTTATGGCGGCCTATGGCCGTGGCGATCATCTCGGGACTCATCTTTTCCACGCTGCTTACACTGATTATCGTTCCGACGATGTATTTGAAGCTGGCCCAGTGGAGAGACAAAAGGAAAAACCGGACTGCCCGCAGCGCCAACCTGTCAGATAAAAGCCATACCATTCAAATGTAGGGAGGGCGTTCCAGCCATGATGAAGCATGTTAAAAAAATAACCGCCGTACTGGCGCTGTCCGTTTCGCTGGCTCTGCTTGGAACGGCAGGCTTACCCGCCAAAGCTGAGGAAGGGCGGCCTGCTGCCGAGGAGACGGCTGTATCCTACTCGCTGACCGATGTTCTGCGGGTGGAAATCAAGGGAGTATTGAACGAAAAAATCACGGGAGGCGTTCAATTGGGCGCCGTCATCCGCATCATCAATGACAGCGGCGAGATTGTCCGTATTCCCGATCACGAGCTTCGCATACTGGCGACCGAAGGCACGGAATACACGCTTGCTCCGAGCAGCACGAACGCCGGTGCCGTACAGCCGCAATCGAAGGAAGAGCTCACATATATGAAAACGATCGACCGCAAAACGGAGATTCAGCCGGATCGGCTGCTGATCGTTGACGTAGACCGTGAAGTATACCCGAAAAAAGAGACGGTGCTGGCTGCGGCCCCGATCGCTTCGGTCAGCTGGAACGGGCGTCTGGCGGAGATCAAAGACCCTTCCGCGATCAAGAAGTGGGGCGAAGCTTTTCGGATACCGACACTGGATTCCCCCCTGCTGTATACACCTGTAAACTATACGCGGAGCTATACCGAACAAGGGACGGAGAATGTCATCAAGCTGTTGGTCGATAATCCTTCGGATCGAACAGAAACGATACCTTCCTTCGAGCTGGACGGTAGAAATGCGCAGCAAGTTTATCCGGGCAAAAGAGTGGACGAAGCCGTTCTGACCGTCGGACCGAAGAAAAAACGGTTTATCTACTACGCCATCCCTACGGATATGAGCATGGACACTACCCTCAGCAGCATCAATGTGCTTGCCGTGGAGCAGTTCAACCGGACGGGGCCGCAGGGGCAGTCCGCCGCCGTTCCTTTTTCCATCGGCAAACTGAATATTGCGCTGGGGGATGGCAAGGCAAGCGCAGCACCGGCGCAGACCGCAGCATATAAGCTGAATACGCCGATCGTGTTTGACAGCTGGAACGAGTATATACAGCCCAATTTGGACGTAACGGCAGTGGATTTTCACATAAGCGAGAACACGGGCGATCCGTATAAGACGGCCATGATCAAATTCAAATTGTTCAACCGGGGAGATCGTCCGCTGCCCATACCGGCTTTCCAGACCGAGCTTGAGACGAAGGCGAACAAACAGTATTCGGGTGTGAGGCAAAATTCGGATATGAAGCAATTGCCGCCGGGAACCGCGACCGTGTTCAGCTATGCGTTTGTCATGCCGACAACGGAGAAGAGCGAAGCGTTCACGTTAAAGCTGCTTGACGACAAATCGGCCGCTCCGTACAAAACCGCAATCGCAGCGCTTCATGTGCAGGCGTCCGACGGGGAAGACCGCAGCCAAATGTCTTTTTATCCGTATTCGGTCAAAGTGAACACTTGGTCGCTCATTCCGACTTTATCGCCGACCCCAACGCAATCCATAGCTTACAGCTACAAGCTTGATCTGGATTTGGACGTAAAGCTGGATGAGCAGGTTATAGTGGACAACAGCTTTTCCAAAATGAAGGTGGAGCTTGTCGATGCGCTGGGCAGAACATTGGGGCAAAAGTATTTTGCCCTTACCGGCAAAGAACGGCTGGTGTCAGGGCTGCAAAGGCTCTCTTTCAACGATTTGACGACGGATCAGGTCGAAAATAAATTGACTATCCGCATATATGAAGCTATTGAAACTCCTACCGGAGAAGCCAAAAGGTTCATTGTCGAATTGAAATAACGGCAGGGCGCCGGTATAGGCAAAACGCCATCTTCCGGGGATTGCGAAAAGGCACCCCGCGAACATGGCGTTTTGATTATTCATTTCACGTATTTTTGGCGGATCGATTCCATTGCCCGCCAAAAGTTGTTATGCGGCCAGTCACTTTGGGCGGTTTTGGTCGTTTGGGCGGTGGCGGCTTTTACCGCTCGAACGACGTCGATCAGCCCGAAGCCGAAATATTTATCCCTGCCCGGAGTACCGAGGTCGCGGGCCGTTTTTCTCATCAAATCGTACACTTCCGTATTTTTCAGTGCCGGATTGGCCGACCGGATCAGCGCCGCCAATGCTGTGACGTGGGGGCTGGCCATCGACGTTCCGGACAAGGCGGCATACTGATTGCCCGGGTACGTGCTGGCGATGTTGACGCCGGGCGCCGCGACATCGATATAATCGCCGTAGTTGGAGAAAGGCGCTTTTCTGTTTTTCGAATCGGTCGCGGCTACGGCGAATACTTCCTGATAAGCGGCTGGATACCCGGGCTTTTCAGTATTGTCGTTGCCGCTCGCGGCGATCATAACGACATCTTTATCGAACGCGTACTTGATCGCATCGTGCAGAAATTGCGAATCCGCGTAGTTGCCCAGGCTCAAATTCATTACTTTCGCGCCGTGATCGGCCGCCCAAATAATGCCCTGCGCGACGGAGTAGGTGCTGCCGGCTCCTGACTGATCCAATACTTTTACCGGCATTACGTTGTTGTACCAGGTCATTCCTGCTACGCCCATATTGTTGTTGACCAAAGCGGAGATGACGCCCGCCACATGGGTGCCGTGGCCGACATCGTCCTGCGGCGAATCGCTGCCGCTGATGACGTTATAGCCCGGCAGCAGCCGGCCCTTGAGATCGGGATGCTTCAAATCGACGCCCGTGTCCACGACAGCGACAACGATATCTTTGGCGCCGCGGCTGAGCTGCCAGCCCTGCACGGTTTCAACGGACGGCAGATTCCATTGATATTCCCTGTACAAATCGTCGTTAGGCACAAAATCGGCTTTGATCGCCGCCGGTTTGTTCGCGCTCGTTTGCTCCGGATTTTGGAACGGGCCGTATAGTTCATTGGTTAAATATAAAAAATGCGGCTCAGCATAAGCGACATCCCACTTTTGAAAATAACCCATCAACTGCTTCGCTTCCATGCCGCCGGCGTTAAAAATGTACGTATAGCCGACTTTTCGCACGCTATCGGTTCCGATTTCCGCTTTGATTTGAGCAATCTGAGCATCTGTCGGTTCTTTTTTAAAACGGACGACGACCTCATTTTGATGGTAATGGCTCGTGCCCTGGTTGTCTTCCGGATGATTGACGACTTTGTCACGCAGCGTGTCCGTATCGACAGATTCGACTTTCCACCGGTTTTCCGCGGGATACGGCACCAGACGCAAATTTTTCCGCTGATGGTCGGCGACTTGATGGAGGATGTCCTGGTGAATGACGCCGACGACCGAACCGGTGCCGCTCTTGGCTGGAACGCCCAGTACAAAAAACGACTGATGGCCTTGGCCGAACTGCGGCGATTGGTATCGATTGCCTGCGTCGGCAGCAGCTTTGGCCGCTTTCAAATAGGCTCCGGCCTGATCCCGGTAATCCGCTTGAAGATCGCCGATCTTAACGCCGCGCTCCAGCGGCTCGTTTTTCCTTGACCAATACAGCACGTCCATTTTTTCATGGTCCATTTTCATTTGCCGGAACACTTGTTCCGCAGGCTGGCCGCTTTCAATTTGCTGCGCCATCCGGTCGTAATCAAGCGAGCACTGGCTTCGGCACAAATCATCGGTCAGCTTGACGTCCTGCGCCAAAAGCGTTTGCTTGCTGTTCGTTTCATATTTGACGCTGTTTACCTCCGGCCCCGGCTTGGTGCCCTTGTTCGGCCTGTCCGCGAGTATGAAAATGCCTACCCCCAGCACAACAAGAAACGCGCATACATAACGCCACATGAAGGCTTTCCTCCTTAATAATCGTTTGAGTCCGCTTCTTAGGATAGGGTTGTGCTGAGAGGAATGTTTTATGCATCCCTGTCCCATCGAGGTTTTTACATATACCTTTTCGTGCAAGTTTATGGTAGGATAGGAGTAATGCAATTAGAGGAGGTCAAACACGTAATGGCTGTTTTTAATGTAAAAAATGTTTGCGATTCAACCCGTACGAAATTAAAAGAAGCGACTGCCAAAATGGAACTGTTCCTGAATAATCACTCCCTTCAGCAGCTAAATGTGGAAAACGATCCGGCCATGGATGAATTTTACCGCGGTTATTTGCAGGACACCCGCCACCTGCTTGTATTTTGCGAAGTCGCTTACGAAAAGCTGGGCGTATGCTTGCGCCGTCCGACATTCAATGTTGATTTTTCGGAGAAAGTACTCTACGAAGTGTATCATACATGCGTAAATACATTTTTCTATCCCAAAAACGAGTGCTATTCCGAAGATGGCCGTTACGCTTATACGGGCCAGGATGCAATTCGTTTCCGCAAAAAGCCTGCCCGCGAAGTGCGCGATCTGACGATCGAGCTGTCCAAGGTGTTCGAGGAGCTTCGGGAAGATTTGTCCTATTATGAAACGGACTACATCACCCAGCGCCGCATGCAAGGCGAAAAAGTATAATCGTTTGCAGTTGGAAAATACTAACCGGAGATGCGACTTTCGTGCGCATCTTTTTTCGTTTAAAAGAGGGAGCGTATGCCTATGAATCGCGAGCAACTTATCCAGTCCAGCATCACGGTCATCAAGCTGAATCAGCATCCCCGCGGAGGCTACGCGGCATCGCCGCTTTTTTCGCATTATGCGTACAGTTGGCTCCGGGACGGTTCTTTTATCGCCTATTCGATGGATCTCAGGGGCGAGAGCGAAAGCGCGGAGCAGTTCTACAGGTGGGTGCACGCCGTTCTGAAGGATAAACGGGACAAAGTGGATCAATTGATTCGCAAGCACGAGCAAAAAAATTGGATCGACCGCAGCGAGTTTTTGGGCACCCGGTATCATTTGGACGGCAGAGACGACGATTCGGAGTGGGGACATTTTCAACTGGACGGCTACGGCACCTGGCTTTGGGGGCTTGCGGAACATGTACGTATAAGCGGAAACCGCCGATTGCTTGAGGAGCTTCGGGCGAGCATAGAAATTACCGTCGATTACTTAATGACGTTTTGGCATTATCCCAACTTCGATTGCTGGGAGGAGTTCCCGGATTACGTGCATCCGTCGACGCTGGCTTGCGTCTATGGCGGACTGCGGGCTTTAGGGGAGCTCGAGGACAGACCTGCGCTGATCGAGAAAGCGGCGTTCATCCGCCAATTTCTGGTTGAGCATGCGGTTATGGACGGCCGATTTGTTAAATCTATTCAATGCATAGACGAAGTTTGGCAGCCCGTTCAGCCGGAGGTCGATGCCAGTCTTCTGTGGCTGGCTGTGCCTTTCGGCGTCTTCGCCCCGGACGATCCCCGCATGGCTAACACCGTTCAGACGATTGAGCGCCAGCTCAAGCACGGAGGCATCCAGCGGTATGAGGCGGATACGTACTATGGGGGTGGGGAATGGATTTTGCTGACGGCTTGGTACGGTTTGGTTAAAGCCGAGCTTGGCGACCGGGACGAGGCGCAGCGCTGCCTGGACTGGATCGCAGCGAAGGCGGATGCGCTCGGCAGGCTTCCCGAACAGGTGCCGGATGCGCTGCGCAGCCCGGACAAGTATGAGGAATGGCTCCAAAAATGGGGAGAGCCGGCTCTGCCGCTGCTGTGGTCGCACGCGATGTTTCTGGTGCTATCTGACAAGCTCCCGTAAGCATAGATCCCCCTTGCAGCGGGCAAATTGTTACTGGGGGTGATCATAATGCCGGATGTAAAATGTTCAGTTGCCAATTGCGAATATTGGGCGCAAGGAAACAACTGCAATGCTAACACGATTATGATTGATGTGGATCAGCATGCGAAGGCTGATTACAACGCCGAGTTTGCCGGGGATGCCTTTGGCCAAGGCCACAAGGACACTGCGGCGAATGTGGCCAACACATGCTGCCATACGTTTACAGCGAAGAAAAGCCGTTGATGCTCTAAAATAAGCGGAGGCTGACATGACAACTGAAGATAACCGTTATCCGGATCCGGCAGCCAAGGCGCGCTTTCAGCAGGAACAGCTGAGAATGGAGGGCGGACTGGACAGCGGCAATGAGGAATACGCCGCTGAGATCGCACCGCATCCGCAGGCGAGAAGCATTCCGTATGCCGGTCCTTCCGGCAAGCCGGAGGATCAGGTGCAGCAGCCCGTTCAATCCGAGGCCGGAGAAGATGAGGAAGTCCAAGAAATGGTCGAAGCGGTTACCCGCAGCAAGGCTCTAGGCTATACCGCACTTTTGATTTCCATCGTTTCCTTATTTCTATGGCCTGTCGTGCTCGGCTTTGTCGGAGCCGCTTTGGGTGTTTTCGCCTTTTTCCGCGGCACGAAAGCGCTCGGTACTTGGTCGATTGTTTTAGGATTGGTTGCTATTGCCGCCTATTTTTTGCTGGTTCCTTTTTATTCGTAAAACGCGACAGAGTGCCGAGATGTTCTCGGCACTCTGTCGCGTTTGTGGGCGATTAGGTTTTCGTAGCGCAAGTGAAAGACTATCGCAGCCGTTCTCCCTCAACCCGTGCCTCTTGCACGCCACCGCGCGCAGCTCCTGGCGCGCGCGGTGTTGCGCTGCATTGACGGCGGTCGGTCGACCAACATGTTGCAGTGCTGATGTGGGGGCCCGAAAGGCAGCTTGGCAGGGAGAAAGCCTGCGAAAGTGCAGGTTTTTTTGAGGAAATGGTTCATTTGAGGGAAAAGCCTGCGATTATGCAGGAATTTTCCGTGAAAATGAATCTGAGCCTATGTTCGCAGCGAAAAGCCTGCACAATTGCAGGAATATTCGTTTTCAGCGTATTAGCCATGCAAAAAACTGTATTTTTGCAGGTTTTCTTCACGCAACCAGGTAGATTGTGCAACCTGCCCTGGCATGTGGGTTTCCGGGCAGCGTGATATTTGCAGGAATGATTCGTTGCAAACGCATCAACGAGGAAAAAGCTGCTGCACGAGCTCGGGCCCATTTTACTCTTTTTCGCACCGTACCCAGTTCCCAGCGCGCGATGTTGCGCTGCATGATGGCGGTTGGTCAACCACATGAATTTTTTGCATGCTGCCAACGATTCGCTTAAGCCCTGCCGCGAGCGCAGGTTTTCGATGATGACAAGCCGAATTCGGCTTGTTGTTTATTTTTTTTCGAAAAAAACGTGTATTTCCGACTGAAAAAACGTTTATCGGGGGATCAGCTACTTCCTGACGATCAAATTAATAGGTATGCTCCCGAATGCTCGTACTTTTTGGCATCAGGAGTCATAAACGAACCTTTGATTGATTAGAGTATTATTATATAATGAAAAGTAATATTTCAAATTGACTTCAAAAGGGAGGTGCACCTATTCTTCTCGACTGCATCAAGAGGAGATAGGTAAGGTATTGGAAGATCCTTTACCGGCAACGTTACTTAGTTTTGCATTAATGATTTTTTTGGTTTTATTGAATGGTTTTTTTGTAGCGGCGGAGTTTGCAATGGTTAAAGTAAGGGGCAGCCGGATCGAATCGCTCGCTGAAGACGGGAACCGGAATGCCAAATTTGCCAGAGGAATTATTAATAATCTTGACGCGTACTTGTCGGCTTGTCAGCTCGGAATTACATTGACTTCGCTCGGACTCGGTTATGTCGGTGAACCGACATTTGCCAAAATATTGGAGCCGCTGCTGAGCCCGCTTAATTTGCCGGATTCGGTTTTCCACACGATTACATTTGTCATAGCTTTCTCGCTCATGACTACGTTGCATATTACGCTTGGCGAGCAATTCCCGAAAACGTATGCCATCCGGAAAGCGGAAGACGTGACTTTGCTGGCCTCCGGGCCGATGATCGTGTTTTACAAATTGATGTATCCTTTCATTTGGATGCTGAACGGAATTTCCAACTGGATGCTGCGCCGCGCCGGCATTGAACCGACGACCGAACACGAATCGGCGCACACTGAGGAAGAAATCCGCGTATTGATGAAAGAGAGCCACAAAAACGGACTCATCGATAATACAGAGCTTACGCTTGTTGACAATATATTTGAATTCGCTGAAACTACGGCCAAAGAAATTATGATTCCGCGAACGGAAATGGAGTGCTTGTACGCAGGCTTGTCATTTTCGGAAAATTTGGCGGTAGCCATCAAAGAGATGCGGACCCGTTATCCGGTATGCGATCCCGATAAAGACAACATTATCGGCTTCGTGCACATCAAGGATTTGCTGAAGCCTGACGCGAATTTGAAAGGAATTAAAAAAATTATTCGTCCGATCACAACCGTGCCGGATTCCATCCAAATCAGCGATCTGCTTAAAATGATGCAAAAGCGGAAAAGTCAAATGGCGCTGCTGATCGACGAATACGGCGGTACATCCGGGCTTGTGACGCTTGAGGATATTATGGAGGAAATCGTCGGCGAAATCCAAGACGAGTTCGATGAGGAACGCGCGTCGATCGAAGTCAAGGATGAGCAGACGTTCTCCATCGACGGGCTTTTGCTGATTGATGAAGTGAACGACTATTTCGGCGTTGAAATCGAATCCGACGACTACGATACGATCGGCGGCTGGATTTATTCGCAGATCGAAATTCCGCCGAGCAAAAATCAGCAGGTTGTTTACAACGACGAGTTGCTTTTCATTGTCGAGGAAATCGATCATTTGCGTATTTCCAGAGTGATGGTGCGAAAAATAACGATGCAGGATGAACTGCTGCAGCAAAACATTTCATGATAGAAATAAGGAAATAAGGAATAGCCCACGGGCTGTTCTTTTTTTTGCATCCGAAAAAAAGGATAGTCGTTAGGGCACAAAACGTGTACAATGGGAATAGCAATGTATGGAAATGAGGGTTATGATGAACAGCATTGATCCCAGAGTAATGAAGGAACTGCTTCAGCTGCAAATGCTGAACAAAATGGCGCTGATTTCAGGCGATTCCAGTACATCCGCCGCCGACGATTCCTCCGATTTTGGCGCATTGCTGGAAACGATTATAGGACAAGCCCCGGGCGCGCAAGCCATGCAGCCGTTATCGGCATGGGCAGGCAATCAGGCAGGGGCGATGAACGGTGTCCCCGCTTCGTTAAGCGCTTTGGCGAAATCGTATTATCCACCGCGCATATCGGAATCCGGGCATGTATCCCAATCCCAGTTCGACGAGCTCATTCAGGAAGCAAGCAGTCGCTACGGCGTAGATCCGGCGCTTGTAAAAGGCGTTATCCAGCAGGAATCCGCCTTCAACCACCGGGCCGTATCTTCGGCAGGGGCTAAGGGACTGATGCAGCTGATGGACGGAACCGGAAGCGAGTACGGTGTGACGAATGCATTCGATCCAAGGCAAAACGTCGATGCAGGCACCCGTTTCCTGCGCGATTTGTTGAACAAATACAAAGGCAACGAAGGCGTTGCTTTGGCCGCCTACAATGCCGGGCCTGGCCGGGTAGACCGGGTCGGGATCCGTTCGGATCTGGATCTGGCGGACAAGCTGCATTTGCTGCCTATGGAAACGCAGGCTTACGTGGGTAAAGTGCTCGGTTACAAGAAAAGCTATTCGCAGTAAATACATATGGTCGAAAAGGCCGATGCCCGCTTCTGGCGCGGGGGTCGGCCTTTTTGCCGTTTCCGTTTGAGGAGACGGCTGAACGCGAAGCGCACTTGAGTTATAAAGCGATTTAAGCTTTAATGATAAAGGAATGTCAATGCTCAGCAGGAAAGGGAATTATCATCTATGCTTTATCTCGATTATGCGGCCACAACGCCGCCATATGAAGAAGTCATCGCCGCCGTAACCGAAGTGATGAGCCGGTACTACGGGAATCCTTCGTCGATCCACGGGCTCGGCTTTCAGGCGGACAAACTTTTGCAAGAGTCGAAAGAAGTCATCGCCGCCGCGATCGGCGTTTCACCCGGTGAAATCATTTGCACATCGTGCGGTACGGAAAGCAATAATCTGGCTATAAAAGGGACCGCCTACCAGTATCGGCAGCGGGGAAACCATCTCATTACGACGCAAATCGAGCATCCGTCGGTCAGGGAAACATTTCGCCAACTGGAGGAAAGCGGCTTCCGCGTCACCTATTTGCCTGTCGACGCCGCAGGCACGGTCAGTCTGGAGGCGCTGCGGGAAGCCGTGTGCGACGAGACGATTTTGGTCAGCGTCATGCATGTGAATAACGAAATCGGCACGATTCAGCCTATTGCGGAAATCGGGAAATACCTTGCCGGCTTCCCGAAAATCGTATTCCATGTCGATGCCGTGCAGGGCATCGCCAAGCTCCCGTTCAAGCCGCGCGAACTGGGCGTGGACCTTTGCAGCGCATCCGCGCACAAATTCAGAGGCCCCAAAGGCGCGGGCTTTCTTTACTGCAGGGAAGGGCTGAAACTGCAGCCCTTGCTTGCCGGCGGAGGCCAGGAGCGCGGCTTCCGCTCCGGCACCGAGAACGTTCCGCTGATCGTCGGCATGGCGAAAGCGCTCAGGCTATCGATGGAACGCCTGGAGCAAAAAACAGCGCATTGCTATGAGCTGAGAAGCCGCATCGCCGGCGCAATTGCAGCGATTCCCGAGCTTACGCTCAGCGGCTCCGCCGATCCCGAAGCGATGGCTCCGCACATCGTTCATTTTGCTTTTCCAGGCATGAAAGCGGAGGTCGTGGTGCATGCTTTGGAACAAAGGCGCATTTACATATCGACGAAATCGGCGTGCGCTTCAGGGCAGGAGGAACCGAGCCAGGTGATGCTGGCGACCGGCTGCGGCAGAGAGAAGGCGCTCAGCGGGCTCAGAATTAGCTACGGCGCGGAATTGACGGCAGCTGAGGCCGACCGCTTTATTGCCGAGCTGCAGGCTGTCGTCAAGCAGTTGACGCCGACGATCAAGCGGCGGGTTTCCGGAAGGGGGAGACGATAGTGAAACCGGATTGCATGATTTTACGGCTCGGAGAACTTACGCTCAAAGGACGCAACCGTAAAAAATTCGAAAAAAGTGTTTTACAGCAAATACGCAAAGTTTTGGCCGATTTTTCCAATTTGAGGTATATTCCCGAGTATGGGCGCGTATATGTGGAGCTAGGAGAAGCATCCTATCAAGAGGCGGCCGTCCGGCTTCAACGTGTTTTCGGACTAGCCTCGTTCAGTCCGGCTTATCACGCTCCGCTGGAGCTGGAGGCGATTCAGGAGCTGGCGCTGAAAATGATGAAGGCGCTGCCCATGCAGCCGGCTACTTTTAAAGTCAGCGTGCGCAGAGTGAACAAAGCGTTCCCTTACGATTCGCAGCGGATGAACTATTTGGTAGGCGGCTATGTGCTTCAAGCTTGTCCCGGGTTAAAAGTCGACGTGCATCATCCGGAAACGGAGCTGCGGATCGAGCTGCGCGAGGAACAGGCGCTGCTGTATGCAGAAGTTACGGAAGGCGCCGGCGGATTTCCGTTAGGCACGAGCGGCAGGGCACTGCTTCTTCTGTCCGGCGGCATCGACAGCCCCGTAGCAGGCTGGCTAGCGATGCGCAAAGGACTGGACATCGAAGCGATCCATTTTCACAGCTATCCGTACACAAGCGAACGGGCCAAAGAGAAAGTTATTGAGCTTGCGCGGCAGTTGTCCGGCTACACAAATTCCATCAAGCTTCATCTCGTGCCGTTCACCGAAGTTCAAACCTCCATTCACGGCGCATACCGCGACAATTTGCTGGTCACCTTGATCCGCCGCGCGATGTACCGGATTGCCGAGCAAATTGCGGAAAGGGAAGGAATCGCCGCGCTGGTGACGGGCGAGAGCCTTGGCCAGGTCGCCAGCCAGACGCTGCCGAGCCTGAATGCCATCGGGCGCGTAGTAACGCTGCCGATTTTGCAGCCTGTCATGATGATGGACAAGAAGGAAATTATCCGAATCGCCGAAGCGATCGGCACGTTTC
Organism: Paenibacillus sp. sgz302191; assembly: GCF_057749925.1. Lineage (NCBI taxonomy): Bacteria > Bacillati > Bacillota > Bacilli > Caryophanales > Paenibacillaceae > Paenibacillus > Paenibacillus sp. sgz302191. The sequence continues at coordinate 202,076 of NZ_JBYLHY010000006.1, read as the reverse complement.
CCATCTCGATACTGCCATACGAAGATTGTTGCAGTTTGTTTTTGCCGCCTTCGCCGAGCACGAATCCGAACGTTCGGATCGTGGAAAAGATCGAGGGCGCCATGGAATTTTTGCCGGCATTGATCGAACAAGCTGTTCGGGAAACGGAAACGGTCAACATCGTTCACGATCGAAAAACCGGTTCCGGGCACCATTTGTTCTAGCCCGAACGGATCGCTGCCAGCCGGGGGCTTGCCAAAAGATAAGGGGCGGAGGTAATGAATCGTGTGGGATCAGCTTTGGTTGTTTTTGCAAATTATGCTCATCAATATCGTGTTGAGCGGGGACAATGCAGTCGTCATCGCGTTAGCGAGCAAAAATCTTCCGCTCAGGCAGCGCAAGCAGGCGATCTGGTGGGGAGCGTTCGGCGCGATCGGGCTGCGGCTGATCCTGACGCTGATTGCCGTCAGCGTTTTGAACATCCCGTACATTCAAGCGGGCGGTTCGATTTTGCTGCTGTGGATCGCCATCAAACTGCTCACGGACGATGACAGCCACGCCAATATCAAGGAAGCTTCCACACTCGGCAAAGCGGTCTGGACGATCATCGTCGCCGATTTTGTCATGAGCCTTGACAATGTGCTGGCGATTGCCGCCAAGGGACAAGGCAATATGACCGTCATTATACTCGGCATCGGACTGAGCATTCCGATCATCATTTGGGGGAGCAGCCTGGTTATGAATTTGCTGCACAAATACCCGATTCTCGTTTATATCGGGGCGGGGGTTCTCGGTTATACAGCCGGGGAAATGTTCGTCAAGGACCCCAAAATGATCGATCTGGTGCTGTATCACTATGAATACTTGCACACCGTGATTCCGATCGCCACCACGATCGTCGTCATTGGGGCGGGGCTCGTCGTCAAATGGACCCGTTCGCTGCAAACGGCAAGCAAATAACAATCTCAACCGCCCGGCTGACCCATTCTAGGGAAGCAGGGCGGTTCTTTTTAACCTTCATAGCCAAGTCTGTCACATAAATATTACATTTTCCCTGGCCTTTTTGAAACTTTTTGGTAATGATCTCGTCTCTAATGGTATATGCGTGCAAAAGAAGGGAGTTCACAGGGTGAAATCAAGGATCGGGAAATTATCGTTTTTTCTAAAAATGTGTACGGCGTGGTTCGTCTTGCTGGGCTTGCTCGGGCAAACGCTGCCAGGGTTTGCCGGTGCGGCCGGAGCGGAGGAAGCCCGAATCGGGATTCAGGCGGAACCCGGCTTCGGGGCTTCCAATGTGAAGCTGAGGAAGTGGACGCCGGTCAAATTTACGCTGCATAATCCGGGGGCGGACGTATCCGGCGATCTTGCCGTGCAGGTCGTCAATCCGGGCGAAGGCAAGGACAACACTTTTGTCAGCCATGTAGAGCTTCCGAAAGGAAGCACAAAGACAGTTACACTGCTGCTGCCTGGCGGTGAATATGCAAAAGGCAACAATACCGTTGCGTTTTACCGCGATTCGATCCAAAAAGGCAAAGCGGTTTCGTTGGAAGGAACAGCTTACCTGGAGACGTTCAGCATTCCGGCGGACACGGTTCAAGTAGGGGTGCTAGCCCGGGATGCGGATACGATGAACTTCCTGGCCGTTTTGAGCCAATCCGGCAACAAAGTCAACGTACTGCATCTGAAAGAGGCGGATATTCCTGCTTCAGCGCTCGGATTGGACGGAATCGAAGTACTCGTCTTGAACGATTTTGCTTCCGATACGTTATCCGCAGAGCAAATTCAGGCGATCAAGACATGGGTGCAGCGCGGGGGCAGGCTCATTCTGGCCGGCGGCGCAGGCTATCCCAAAACGGCCGCTCCGTTTGCCGATGCCGCTCCTGTGGCTTATCAGGGAACGGCGAGCGTTCAGGAACTCCCGCAGTTGGCCAAGCTGGCGGAGAAAGAGCTCGCGCTGCCGCAGCCTTTTACCCTATCCAAGGCCCAGCTTGTTCAGGGCGCGGAAACGATCGCCGCCGAAGGAGACGTGCCGGTGTATGCAAGCAAGGCGTTGGGCAGCGGCAAAATCGTGTACGCAGCATACGACTTGTCTCTGAACCCGCTTGCTTCGTGGAACGGGAATCCCGGCTTGTGGAGAATTTTACTGAAAGAGCCGTTCGATGAAATGAACAAATACAGAACGAATCAAAACCGGTACGGACCTGATCCTTATTGGGATCTGAACCGGGCGTTGGAATATTTTCCGGCCCTGAAGCCGCCGAAATTGACGGCATTGACATGGACGCTTCTGTTGTATGCGGTTGTCGTCGGACCGCTGCTTTATTGGCTCTTGCGACGGGTGGACCGGCGGGAATGGGCCTGGGTCGCGATCCCTGCCCTTGCGATCGTGACGAGCATAGGCATTTTCCAGTTCGGGGCGGCGAACCGCGGCAGCATGCTGGCGCAAGCTTTAAATATCGTGGAGCTTGACGGGAACGGATCGGGCATCAAGGCATCGAACGTCTCGGTCTTTTTGCCGAAAGGCGGCAGTCTGGACATGCAATTCCCGGGAGGCGCGCAAGTTGCACCTATTATGCAGGACAATTTCAACAGCAGCCAGCAAATAACCGGCAGGAGCGAGCTGACCATTCGTCAGGACAATGATGCCGCCCGCGTCAGGATACAGGACATTCCTTACTCATCGGTAAGCAAAATGAAAGTCTACGACGAAGCGCCTCTTGCGGCCGGCAAGTTCGAATATTCATTTACCGACCTGTCGGCGGGTTCGGCTAAAGGCAAAATCACGAATCACACTAAAAAGGACCTGACGGACGTGGTCTTATTGATGAACCAATCTGTGGTAAAAATCGGCGAGTTGAAAGCCGGCGCCACGGCAAGCTTCGATACGGCCGGCGGTACCGGAATTTCGTTCGGGCCGGACGTTGCAAACGTGATTTTTACGTCCCCGGCGGCGGGGGGAGCGGATACCGGCTTCCGGCAGCGCTCGCTGCTGAACGGCTATTTGCATAACCGGCAAAACGTATCCGGCGGCTTTGAGCCGATGATTGCCGGATGGGTAACGGAACAGCAGCCGATCGCTTTGGGAGGCGGAAAAAGCTTGCCGTCCGAACAGCTGTCGCTGATTGTCCAACATATCAAGATGAGCTTCGTGACGCCGGAAGGGCAAATCGTGATCCCGGGCACGGCGTTAGTGCCGGATATCATCGACAACAATATGCAAACGGGCCTTTTCAATTTCCAAAGCGGTCCTTATATCCAACTGGGCACCGGAGACTTTACATTGGACTACAAGCTGCCGCAAATCGAGAGGGCCTCTTACACGCTCATGAGCATGCAGCTCGAACCGAACAGCGGGGCAACCCTGGAGTTGTGGAATGCAGCATCTCAAAAGTGGGAAACTCTCGATGCGCAGAAGTCCTTGAATTGGGATGCGGAGAAGCTTGCGCCATATATTTTGGAAGGGAAATCGATCCGCATGAAAGCTACCTCAACGCAAAATCATACAACGTTCCGCATTCCCTCCATATCGCTTGAAGGGAAGGTGAAACCATGATCGAGATTACGAATTTGACGAAAAAATACGGCAGCTTTACCGCATTGGAATCGCTCTCGATGGAGATCGGCAAAGGGACGGTATTCGGTTTCGTCGGGCCGAACGGAGCGGGCAAATCGACGACGATGTCGATTTTGGCTACCTTGCTCAGTCCGACTTCCGGCACTGCCAAAGTAGGCGGCTTCGATGTAACGGAAAGGCCGAAAGAAGTGCGCAAGCTGATCGGCTATATGCCGGATTTTTTCGGCGTGTACGATAACTTCAAGACTACCGAATATTTGGATTTTTACGGCGCCAGCTACGGAATTCCCAGAGCCGAGCGCTTGAAGCTTATTCCGCAGCTGCTGGATCTCGTCAATTTAACGGATAAGGCCGACTTTTACGTCGATTCCTTATCCCGCGGCATGAAGCAGCGGCTTTGTTTGGCGAGATGTCTCGTGCACCAGCCGGAAGTGCTCATTCTCGACGAGCCCGCTTCCGGCCTCGATCCGCGAGCGCGCATCGAAATGCGGGAAATTTTGAAAGAGCTGAAGGTTATGGGCAAAACGATCATTATCTCCTCGCATATTTTGCCCGAGCTGGCCGAGATGGTCGATGAAATCGGCGTAATCGAATACGGCAAGCTGATCGCCAAAGGAAAAGTCGCGGACATTCAAAACCGGATGAAGGCCAATCGCGTCCTTCACGTGCGCGTGCTGAACAGGGCCGAAGAGGCGGCGGTTTTTTTGGAGCGGCAGCCGCATGTTACGATGGTTTTCAGCGATGAAAAAGGAATTCACGTTCATTTTGGCGGCACGGACGCCGATCAGGCGGAAATGCTCGTTCAATTGGTGGGGCAGGGATACCAGGTGCTGTCTTTCAGCGAAGCGATGACGAATCTGGAAGACGTGTTCCTTGAAATTACGAAAGGAGGCGGAGCTCACGATGAGTAGGATCAACTGGATCAATCCGGTCATGGAAAAAGAATTTCGGCTGCGTATGCGCACATTCCGCTCTCCGCTCTCCATTTTTATTTATTTGCTGGCTATCGGCGCGCTCGCGTTGGGTTTCGCTTATATTAACACGGTCGGCATGTCGGATGGGGTGCTCAGCACGTCGAAAAGCAGTGAGCTGTTTTATTTTCTGAGCGGCGCGCAGTTGGTGCTGATATCCTTTATGACACCCGGTTTGACTGCCGGAATCATAAGCGGCGAGAGGGAGAAGCAGACGCTGAACATGCTGCTTACGACGCAGCAGAGCTCGGCGACGATCATTTTGAGCAAGCTGTTTTCTTCGATCAGCTTTATGCTGTTGACTGTGCTGGCTTCGATGCCGCTGTACAGCATCGTGTTTTTATACGGGGGCGTTTCGCCCTGGCAGCTGCTTTGGGTGTTCGTCTTTTATGTGTTCGTGATGATCGCTCTAGGCGCGGTAGGCGTGTTTTTCTCCACCATGTTCAAGAAGACGGTCATCGCAGTCATTGCTGCGTACGGCTTTGTGCTGTTTATTTTCGGCTTTACCGCGCTTGCCGGCATCTTTTTCGGGCAGCTGTCCGGGCGGGGGATGAACGAGGAGGTGCTGGGCTACTTTTTAAGCTTGAATCCGATGCCGGTGCTGCTCAGCCTGATGATTCCTGATGTCGCGAAGTCGGTGTTCGGCGGTCATACCTGGCTGCAAATGTGGCATATTTTCGTCGCCGTTTACACATGCATTTCCGTGCTTGCGCTCTGGCTCAGCATCCGTTATTTACGACCGATCATGAAGACGAAAAAATAAATCGGCAAACTTTATGAGCGGGAAGGAGGCGCAGTTGTGAAAGATTCGACCTTGCAGGAGGTGCTCCGGCCTGTGCGGCAGCGCTTGTGGAAAGCGCAGGGGCTCCGCTGCCTGATGCTTAGCTTGCTTGCGGGACTGGCCGCAGCCGTGGCGTGGATGATGATCGCGCGTTTCTTCCCCATCCCCGGGTATCGCTGGGGCGTGCCGCTGGCGCTCGCGGCAGCGCTTGCCGTCGGCGCCGCTCTGCTGTACGTCCGCCGTCCGGATGACGATTCGGCCGCCCGCTGGATGGATCGCAACGGCATGGAGGACCGGATGTCGACAACGCTCAGGTACAGCGGCCAGACGACGGTATTCGCTGTGCTGCAGCGCGAGGATGCGATCGAACGGGGCGGCATTTTTGTGCGGGATGAGCTGGATAAAACCGTACGCCTTCGCGTGGACCGCAAATTAGCGGCCGCCACATCCGCATGTGCTCTTGCGTTAGCCGTGCTGTTCGCCGTTCCTAACGGTGCAGACGACGTTCTCAGGGACAGACAGAAGCAGCAGGCTTGGCTCGACGAACAAAAGCAAAACGTGCAGGAACTGGTCAAACAATGGGAAGCAAAACCGTCCCGGCTTCCGGCTGCCAAGGACATGCTCGAAGCGTTGAAAGATTTGGAGAACAAGCTGGGTCAAAAGCAAGTTCCCCCGGAAGCTCTGCAAGCGATGGAGCAGGCGATGAAACAAATCGAGTCGGGGCTGGCGCAATTGGAAAAGCAGCGGCAGCAGACCGAGCAGTTGGCCGAGTCGCTGCAGCGCACGGAGGCGCTTCACAAGCTGGGCGAGGAGCTGCAAAAGGGCGCTGCCGCAGGCGTCAAGGAAGCGGCCGGCAAGCTCGGCGAGCAGGTGGCGGCGATGACGCCGCAGCAGAAGGAGCAGCTCGCCGCAGAGCTGGAGCGGCTCGCCCAATCGGCGCCGCCCGGGGCGGCGGAGCAGCAGCTTCGCGAGCAGCTCAGGCAGGCCGCCTCCGCGCTGCGCAGCGGCGGCGGGGCCGAGGCCGCGCTCGCCGAGCTCGGAGCGGGGCTCGCTGACGCGGCCGCCGCGCAGGAAGCGCTCGCGCAGCAGCAAGCGCTGGCCGCCGAGGCCGGCGCCCGGCTCGCCGCCGGGGCGCTGCCGCAGGCCCGCGAGCTTGCCGCCGCAGGCGCGCAGCCCGGCCAGGCGTGGGCCCCCGGCGGCCTCGCGGAGCGGCTTGCCGCGAGCGGCACCGCCACAGCGGGCGCCGGCTCGCCGCCGGCCGCGGCAGGCGGTGCGGCCCCGGGCAGCGCCGGTGCAGGCACCGCGCCCGGTGGCGGCGCATCCGCCGGAGCGGCGGGCAGCGGCGGAGCCGGCGGCTCGCAAGGCGGCGTCGGCGCGGGCTCGCGCGGGCTCGTCGCAACGCCGCGCGAGCGCTCGGGCACCGGCGGCACGTACGCCGACGGCGGGCCCGTAAGCGGCCGCGGCGGCGAAGTGAGCCAAGGCGGTGCCGCGCCGGGCCTGGACGGGGCATCGCGCCCGTACGAGGACGTATACGCCGATTACGCGGCGGAAGCGGCGCAATCGCTGAACCGCTCGGAGCTGCCGCAAAATATGCAAAACCTGGTGCGCGACTACTTTTTGGACATTCAACCGCAGCGTTGATTTTAATGGGAATCCCTAATGCACGGTTTTGCCGCAGCCGTGTGAAGCTTCATAGGCTGGCGCAGCCGTTCATGACCGAGTTGGGAAGCGAGACCATCAGATCCAGCACACGGTCAGGCTTGCCCGAAAGGGCTGCATAACGTGCAGACGACGTTTGGTCTACTCCCTGCCGTACGGCGCCGCAACGTTGGCCGGACAGCAGGGAGGGGATGAGGCGGCTTGACAGGCCGGGCCGGGTCTGGGAAAAACCTGCGAAAGTGCAGGTTTTTTTCGCAAAAATGGTTCATTTTGGCCAAAAGCCTGCGATTGTGCAGGAATTTTCCTTAAAAATGAACCTGAGCCCATGTTAGCGACAAAAAGCCTGCACATTTGCAGGAATTTTTTGTGGCCGGCGTATCCATCGAGCAAAAACTGCACTTTTGCAGGTTTTCTTCGTGCAACCGGAAAATGATGCGACTGACTCTGGTGTGTGGGTTTCTCAGAAGCCTACAAATGTGTCGAACAATTGCAGGAATTTACCGCGAAATCGAACCTGATCCCAATGTACTCGGCGAAAAACCTACACAAATGCAGGAATTTTTCATGGCCAGCGCATCCATCGAGCAAAAGCTGCAGTTTTCAGGTTGTTGCAAAAGTCCAACTGATTCCCCTCAGATCCATTTTTAGTGGAGGCGTCTCATCTCAAAGTGGAAAAATTGATTTAAACCGATCTGCGAGGGGCATTTAGGCCATACTTTTGGTGTTTTTATGATCATCGAGAAAAATAGGTGGTTTCTTAACAGCCTACACAATTGCAGTTATGCTTCATTATCAGCGTATCGACGAGTCGGATAGATGTACTTTTACAGGTTTTTATCCGTGGCTCCCAGTAAGGCTGTGCGATCGGCTCCGGCTTGCGGGTTTCTGGGCACGTTATCTTCGCGCAGCTAGCTTGTGAGATAAACCCTTCCGAGGTTTTTCGAAAGTGGCGATTTCGTTCGGAGGCAGGTTGATTCGCCGATCAGAATGATGGCCTGCGCATCTTAGCTTGTATCGAACTTGAATCATCTGATCGGGTGACAAGGATGATTGTCCGGTTGCCCTAACGCGGTGTTGCGCTGCATGACTGCGGTCGGTCGACCGCAATCGCTTGTCAGCCAAACGTTCGGAGAATGGCCCGATATCGGAGAAAGGCCCGGAATCTGGCGGACGGCCGCTCGGCCAGCGTGCGTGCGGAACGTGGGGCTTGGCCGCCTGCCGCACAGCGCCGCAACGCGCCCCGAGAAAGACACACTGTGAAGGAGTTGCTCCTTTTGATTTTTATGCAACATATATTGCTGTGGATAACACAGACGGGAGAGGGAAAGCGATGGTGGAATCCAAAGCGCAGCTTGAAGCATGGAGTGCGGCGGTCGGCCGCATAAAAGAACAGATCGGGCGGGTCATCGTCGGACAGCAGGAGGTGGTCGAGCAGCTGTTGTGGTGCATGCTTGCAGGCGGGCACGCTTTGCTGGAAGGCATTCCGGGGCTCGGCAAAACGATGCTCGTCAAGACGATCGCCGATACGGTCGATTTGAGCTTCTCGCGCATTCAGTTCACGCCGGATTTAATGCCTGCCGACATTACGGGCACGAATGTGATCCAGTTCGGCACACAGGGAGAAACGTCGTACCGGTTCCAGCGGGGGCCGTTGTTCGGCCATTTCGTGCTTGCCGACGAGATCAACAGGGCGACGCCCAAAACGCAAAGCGCTCTGCTCGAAGCGATGCAGGAAAAGACGGTTACGGTCGGCTCCGAAACGTATCCGCTTCCTTCGCCTTTTTTTGTGCTGGCGACCCAAAATCCGCTTGAGCAGGAAGGCACTTATCCGCTGCCGGAAGCTCAGCTGGACCGCTTTTTGTTGAAAATTCACGTGACGTATCCGACGAAAGAAGAGCTGAAGCAAATCGTTCTGCGGACGACCTCAGCTAGCGAGGAGAAAGCCGAAAAGGTCGCCGACGGCGATCTGCTGCGGGAAATTCAGCAAGGGCTCAAACAAATATTGGTTGCGGAAGAAGTGCTGGACTATGCGGTTCAGCTGTTGATGAATACGCACCCGGAAGAGGCGGACGCACCCGAGGCTGTCAGGAAATACGTCCGGTTCGGCTCGGGCCCCAGGGGCGTGCAGGCGATCATCGCCGTATCCAAAGTCAGGGCATTTTTGGCAGGGCGTTTTCACGTTTCCAAACAGGATATTGCCACGGCTGCGATTCCGGCACTGCGCCACCGGCTGTTTTTAAATTTTGAAGGACAAGCGCTGGGTGTTTCGCCCGATTCCGTCATTCGGGATGTCATCCTTAAGCTGGAGAACGGGCGATGAGAGGCGGTTTGCAACTGCTGGATGCAAGCCTCATGCGGCGTCTGGATCAAATGAGCGTCGCTGCCAAAAGCAGGATCAGCGGAACGATGCAGGGGAAGCGCCGCTCGAAAAACTACGGCTCTTCCCTTGATTTCGCCGATTACAGGCTGTACAGCCCCGGAGACGATACGCGCCAGCTCGATTGGAACGCGTACGGGCGCACGGGCAAGCCTTTTATAAAGCTGTTTATGGACGAGCAGGAGCTCCACATTCACCTTTGGCTGGATGCTTCGAAATCGATGGATTTCGGACGAACAGGTTTCGCGGCAGGCCCACCGGGACGCCCCTCCGCCGGTTCCGCCGCCTCGTCCTCCTGGGGTCTGACCACCCGCCGAGCAGCGCCGCAAAGCGGGCCGGGAGAGGCGCGAGTTGGGAAAGGCTCCGGAGCTTCGCCGCTTACCAAATGGGAGTACGCAAGAACGCTCGCCGCGGCGATCGGGTACGTTTCGCTGAACCGGTATGACCGCGTCAGCGCCGCGGCTTTTACGGATCGGGTGACAGGGCAGTTGAAGCACCTTCGCGGCAAAGGCAGCGCGGCAAGGCTTTTTGAGTTTTTGGCGGGCTGCGAGGCGCAGGGAGCGGGCGATGCCGGGGCCGTGTTTTGCAATCCGGCGGTGCTTCCGCGGCAGGCGGGCATGACCTGGCTGTTTTCCGATTTTTTGTATGAAAACGGCGTTCTGGAGGCGCTTCAATATTTGCTTGCCGCGAAGCAGGAAGTGGTCGTCGTGCAAGTGCTGTCGCCAGAGGAGCTGAACCCCGGTCTCAGCGGCGAGCTAAGGTTGATCGACAGCGAATCGGGCGCGGCCAAAGAGGTAGCCGTCACCGGCAAAGTGCTGCAGTCTTACCGGAAAGCGGTAGAAGCGTACACGCAGTCACTCAGATCTTTCTGCTTTGAACGCGGGATTACGTATTTGCTGGCGGCTACCGATGTGCCTCCGGGCGATTTTTTGCTTGGCGAGCTGCGCCGCAGCGGACTCGTCCGGTGAAAGAGCAAGCAAGCTTATGCCCGCTGGACGATGCGAACGCCGCGTCTGGCGTGCCATAGGGACCAGCCGTAAATAAGCAGGAAGGCGACCATCAGCACGATGGAAAACCGGTACATCCAGGCGTAGCTGCCAAGCGCGTTAGCCAACGCTCCGAGCGCCATCGCGCCGACTCCGATGCCGAGATCGTTGGCGGAGAAAAAAGTGCCGCTCGCCGCACCGCGGCGGGCCGAAGCCGCACGGCTGATCGTCCACGCCTGCAGTGCCGGCTGGATGGAGCCGAAGCCGATGCCGTAGCACAATGCGGCGGCCGCCAGGGAGCCCTCGGAGTGCGCAAACGAAAGCAGCAGCAGCCCGCATATCGTGAACAAAGCTCCGGGGAGCAGCACCCATTCGTGGCCTTTCCGGTCGAACAGCAGACCGGTTATAGGTCTGACGATCAACACCATGGAAGCGTTGCAAAGAAAAAACCATCCGACATTCGAAATCCCGGCTTCGCGGCCGAATAAAGTAATGAACGTGACGATGCCTCCGTAGCAAACCGCTGTGCAAAACAGCAAAACGGACGGCAGCGCAGCGCTTCGCTCCATGAGCCGGTCGATGAGCTTCGGCGGCTGAGCCGGTTTTTCGAACGGCCTGGGCTTCGGGTAGGCGATAAAAAGCGAGCTGAGCAGCGACATCACCGCAAGTACAGTGGATAGTTGAAGTACACGATGGAAGCCGTAAGCGTGCAGAACCCATAATCCGGTCATCGGAGCCGAGGCCAGGGCAAACGTATTCGATAACCCGTAGTAGCCCATTCCCTCCCCGCGTCTTTCCGCCGGAATAATATCGGCGATGACAGTGCCGAGGGAAGTGGTGGAAATGCCCCAGCCGATGCCGTGCACGAAGCGGGCGGCGAGAATGAGCGCGACAGCGGCCATGTAGGAATACCCGGCAATGGTCAGAATGCAGATCGTTAATCCGACCAGCAGCACGTGTTTTCTGCCCAGCGTGTCCAGCGCCTTGCCGGCAAAAGGCCGCGTAATCAGCGATGAAATCGTGAACAGCCCCATCACAAGCCCGACCTGCACATTGTTTCCTCCAATATCCAGGATGTGGACCGGAATGGTCGGAATCAGCATTTGAAAGCTGAAAAAAAGCAGCAGATTCGAAAGCGAAGTAAGCAAGAAAGCTTTTGTCCAAAGCGGTTTTTGGGCGTGAGCCGGTTGCGATCGTTCCATAAGTCCTCCTGTACAGGAAAAGTGCATTTTGTGAGATAAACCTCTATCGAGGTCTTTTCGAAGATGAGCGACCGCGTTCAGAGGTAGGTTTATTCGCCAATAAGAATGCTGTTCTACGCGCTTTAGCGCTGTAAAGAACTTAAACATTCTTATGTGGTAAAAAAACGCGGTTGCAGCATAGCTGCCGCCGGTTCCGAAATAGTATGCCCGAAATATTCAGAAAGAAAGAGGTGAGCCTTTCATGCAGTTCGCGTCCTTAAGCGGTCTCTGGTTTTCGCTGTCGCTGCCTTTTATCGTCATCCTGTATCTTCTAAAGCGGCGCTATGTGGATACCGAAGTATCCAGCCATTTGCTTTGGCAGCGAATTCTGCGCGAGCAGGAAGCGAATCGGCCGTGGCAGCGTCTCCGCCGCCAGCTTTTGCTCTGGCTGCAGCTGCTGGCGGCCGCGCTGTGCGTGCTTGCGCTCATGAAGCCGTTCGTCCCCGGAACGGGCGGCGGCGGGACGGCGCGAGTCGTCTTCGTGCTGGACGCTTCCGCCAGCATGCAGGCTTCCGCAGGGGGCGTGACGAGGCTGCAGCAAGCGGAGCGGCAATTGCTGGAATTCGCCCGCGAGCATGCGCCAAACAGCGAATATACGCTGCTTGTCATGAGAGATCAGCCGGAAGTGGTGATGCAGCGGCAAGCGGGCATTCCCGCCCTGGAGTCCGCAATTCGGAAGGTCACGCCTTTTTATGGAAAAACCGCCTATCAGGCTTCGCTGTCGCTTGCTGCTGCGCTCACTCGGGATGACCCCGAAGCACAGGTGCGCATTTACACCGACGGCCAATGGACGGAAAACGGATCAGGAATCTCTTTCGTCGTACCTGTTGCCGTCGAGCGTACGGAGCTTGCCGGGACACACGAAAACGTAAGTATTGCGCAGTTCGGCGTGAAACAGGGAGGCAGCGGTTCCGGGTATCAAGCCGTAGCTGTCGTCAAAAACTGGGGCGCCGAGCCAGCATCATTCGAGGCTGCGCTTTATGCTGATGCCAAGGCAGTAACAATCGAGCGCTTGACTTTACAACCTGACGAACAGCAGACCGTTTATTTCGAAAATCTGGAAAGCGCAGCCGTTTACAAGCTGGCCCTCGACGTTCAAGACGCGCTTGCGGAAGATAACACGGCCTACGCGTTTTCCGAAGGAGGCGGGCGCAAGAGAGCCGCCTATGTCGGCAGCGGCAGCTTGTTTTTGGAAAAAGCGCTCGCTTTGGCGAAAATCGATGTGCTGAAAATACAAAAAAGCGCCGACGGGACGTATCCGCTGCCAACCGGGACGAGCCCCGATCTCGTCATCCTCGACGGCGTATCGGGGGCGGAGCTGCCGGGAGAGCCCTGGCAGCGGCTCCTGAAATCGACGCCGCTCTGGACATTTCCTCCGGCCGCCCCGTCACCTTCGGCAAGCCGCCAGGTTTCGCCTCCTTATACGATTGCCGATCATCCGGTCACCCGCTTCATCCGGCTGCAGGACGTGAACGTCGCTCAAGCGGACGAGGCTGCCGGCGCCGGTCAAAAAGGGGCCAAGCCGATCGTGGAAGCGGGCAGGCTGCCGCTGCTGCTGGCGGGCACGGAAAGCGGCGTTCCGCGCCTCGTGTTCGTTTTTTCCTTGCAGCAATCCGATTTGGCGCTGCGGGCTGAATTTCCGATTCTGGTGCAAAACGCGGCCAATTGGCTGACACGGCAGGACGGCGCGAGTCTGGGACGATTCGTAGCAGGCGACAGAAGGGAGCTGGCGATTCATCCGGAGACGGCCAAGGCCGTTTGGAAGCCCGAGTCAGGTCAGGGTGCCGAACAGGCGGCTGAACAAATTGGAGGAGCAGTAGCAGCTTTGCAGACGATCCCTGCGGTGCCAGGGCTGTACCGTTTTGTGGAGTACGATGCCCAAGGCAATGTTGTCCAGTCGCGACTGCTGGAATCGGCGATCGATTCACGGGAATCGAATATCAACGGGAAAGCGGATTTACTGCCCGGGGCCACCCCTGGCGAACGGACGGACTCGGGCAATACGGATGCATCCCGCGCCGCCGTTTCGCCGGACAAAGAACCGTTCGCGGTTTCTTTAGTGCCCTGGATCGTTGCTATGCTGTTGATCCTGCTGCTGCTGGAATGGGAGGTGTATAGAAGTGGGCATTCAGTTTGACCGCGTGTGGGCTCTGCTGCTGATCGTGCCCCTCGTTTTTTATATCCGCCTCATGTGGCTCCACGTTCCAAGGCTGAACGGCACGCGCAAAAAATTTGCGGTTGCCGTCCGTACGCTTGTCCTTCTGCTTCTCGTGCTTTCGCTTGCCGGGACGCAGCTGTTCACATGGAAAAACAATAAAACCGTCGTCTTTGCCGTGGACCGTTCCGACAGCGTAAAGGCGGACAGCCGGGAAGCCCAGTGGATTCGCGCCGCCGCCAAAGAGCGGTCGGAGCAGGACGAAGCCGGGGTTGTTTCCATCGGGCTGGACGCTTATCTGGAAACGTCTGTGGACACCAAGCCTCTTGTCGGCTTCCAGTTCACTTCGCGGACGAATGCGCAGTTTACGAACTTGTCCGCCGGGCTGCAGCTTGCTTCCGGCTCCCTGGGAGACGGCAAGGGAAAGCATATTGTGCTGCTATCCGACGGCGAGGAAAACGTCGGCGATATGCTGCGGCAAGGCGCACTGCTCCGCGATCGCGGAATTGCCGTCGACGTCGTGCCCATGCCTGTCAAAGAGAAAAAAGATGCCGCCGTCGAAGAAGTGCGGGTTCCCGACAAGCTGTACCAAGGGGAAGCTTATTCGGTCGAGGTGCAGGTAAGGGCGACTGCGGCCGGTCCCGCACAGCTGCGGGTTTATGAAGACGACCGGGAAATAACGGCCGGGCAGGTAACGCTCGAAAAGGGCGAAAACCGCTTTGTCGTCAAATCGCTGGCGAAGGAGCCGGGCATTCACCGGTACAGGGCCGAGATCTATATGGACGGGGACGAGCAGTCGGCGAACAACACGCATTATGCGTTCAGCAAAGTGCAGGGGCCGCCGAAAGTGCTCATCGTCGAGGGCAAGGAAGGAGCTTCGCAAAATGTGGAGGCGGCGCTTAGGTCCGCGTTGATTCCTTTCGATACGATAACGCCGGAGCTGCTGTCGAACAATTTTGTTTCGTATGCCGGCTATGAAAGCATCGTTTTGAATGACGTCCCCGCAACCCGCATTCCGCAGGTCAAGATGGAGATGATCGAGCAGGCCGTACGCGATTACGGCGTCGGTCTGGTCATGCTCGGCGGGCAGGACAGCTACGGTTTGGGCGGATATTTCAAAACGCCGATCGAACGCGCGCTTCCCGTCTACATGGATTTGCGCGGCAAGCGGGAAATTCCGTCGCTCGGCATCGTGCTCGTGATCGACAAATCCGGCAGTATGGCCGGGGACAAAATGAAGCTGGCCCAGGAGGCGGCCTCCCGGACGACGGATTTGTTAAGGGAGAAGGACACCCTCGGCGTCCTCGGATTCGATTCGTCTTCGCTCTGGTACGTAGAGCCGCAGAAGCTGACCGACAAGCCGGACGTCATCCGCAAAATCAATTCGATTCCCGCCGACGGCGGCACCGAAATTTATTCGGCGGTGGAAGAAGCTTACCGGAAGCTGTCGAAGGTGGACGCGCAGCGGAAACATATCATTTTGCTGACGGACGGGCAGTCCGCGACGGATCAAAGCTATCAGGCCCTGACGCAAAACATGCAAAAGGACAATATAACGATGTCCACAGTGGCGATTGGCACCGATGCGGATCAGGCGCTGCTGAAGCAGCTTGCCGATCTCGCCAAGGGCAGGTACTATGCCGCTGTCGATCAAACGACGATTCCGGCGATTTTCAGCCGCGAGGCGGTTTTGATTTCCCGCACGTATATCGTGAATCAGCCGTTCGTTCCCGCCTATACGGGGGGAGCCGACTGGATGGGCTTGTTCGGGCAAGGGGTGCCGGCCCTGAACGGGTATATCGCGACGACGCCGAAGGAAACGGCGGACGTGATTTTGGCGAGCCAGGAGCCCGACCCGGTTTTGGCAAGGTGGCAGTACGGGTCCGGCCGGTCGGTTGCATGGACGAGCGACGTTACCGGAGCGTGGTCGGCGGACTGGGTCAAGTGGCCGGGTTTTCCGAAGGCGCTGACGGGTATGATCAAATGGACGTTCCCGCAGTTTGAAGCTTCGCCGATGGAGCTGACCGGACATTTGTCAGGCAGCGAAATGACCCTGGAAGCGCGGATCGGGAACGGCAGCGGGAGCGCCGGTTTGCAGGGCGAGCTTCGAGCGGTTATAACGGACGACTCCCTCGGCACGAAGGATGTCGCCTTCACGGCTACGGCGCCGGGAGAATATTCAGCGCAAGTGCCTGTGGATAAGTCCGGCGTATATTTGGTGAAGACGGAACTTCTGGCGCCGGAGGGCGGGGAAGGCGCAGAGAAGCGCGTGATCGGCAGCGCGACGTCGGGGTTCGTGATCCCGTATTCGCCGGAATACCGGATCACGGAAGGCAAGGGCCCGGACAAGCTGAAGCAGCTTGCCGCCTTGACCGGCGGCCGGGTGCTCTCGCTCGAACACCCGGAGGACGCCTTCGCCTTCGCTTCCGCCGCGCAGAAGCGGGCGGTCCCCATCAGCGCGTACCTGCTGATGGCCGCGCTCGCGCTGCTGCTGCTTGATATCGCAGCGCGCCGCGTCAGCCTGCCGTCCGCCCTGTGGGCCCGGCCGGCTGCGCGATTCGGGCGGGCCCGCCGCGAAGCCGGCCCGCCGCAGCCTGCGGAGACGCCGCTTGCGCGTCTCCGCGAACGCCGGCAGCTTGCGGAGCGCAAGCTGCAGCGGCCCCCGGCGGCGGCTGCGCGGCCCGCCGCCGCCGAAGCGGAACGGCCCGCGGCCGCCGCTCCGCCAGCGCCCCCGGCGGCGTCCGAGGCCCCGCCGCCGCCGGATGCGATGAGCCGTTTGCTGGAAGCGAAACGGCGCAACCGCAAGTAAACGCCGCGCCTTCTGGCGTTTTTTCCGCAAGTGAGATACACTATTTGCAGATGAGTGTCGAACGGGCGCTCACTTTCGGCGAATTGGGGAGGGAAGCCTTATGGCTAGAAACAGCTACTCCATCGGTGTGCTGCTGATCGGGGTTGCGATCGTTTTGCTGCTTGGGAAATTAGGGGTCTTTCACTTTGTCTTTGCTTATTTATGGCCGCTGGTGCTACTTATTCCGGGGCTGTTGTTTCACGCTTTGTATTTTAACCGCATGCTTCCGGCCGGGGTTCTGCTGCCGGGCGGCATATTGACGACGTATTCGCTCATGTTTTTTTACTGCAACATTTTTGGATGGGGCTCGATGAGCTACTTGTGGCCCGGCTTTATTTTCGGAGTGGCCGTCGGTCTGTACGAGCTGCATTTGTTTGACCGGGGCCGCGACCGCGGGGTCATGACCGCCGCGCTGATTTTGGGCGTCGCATCCGCCGTTTTCTTCGTCCTTGCTTTATTGTTCAAGCTCGGCATCTACGTCGTTGCCCTGCTGCTCATCGTAGGCGGTGTGCTGATCATGATGCGCAAGCCGAGAATATGGTAGCGGGGATGGGCCTGCAAAGCGGGGAAATGTCCGTTTACAATAAAATAAAGTGCAAAATCCTTGCATAATGTCGCTTTTTTGCATATAATAATGTTAAATGTCAAGCGTCGGCGCTTTCGTCCGACGCTTCTTTTATGATCAGAGACGAAAATCATAGGGTAGAGAGGGTTTGAATAATTCATGCACGCTAGAGACAAGATTCGCAATATCGCGATTATCGCGCACGTTGACCACGGCAAAACTACGCTCGTCGACAAGCTGCTGCAGCAGTCTGGAACGTTCCGCGATAACGAGGCCGTTCAGGAAAGAGCCATGGACTCCAACGATTTGGAGAGAGAGCGCGGCATTACGATTTTGGCCAAAAATACGGCGATTAATTATAAAGACTATTTGATTAATATCGTGGACACCCCGGGACACGCCGACTTCGGCGGCGAGGTTGAACGGATTATGAAAATGGTCGACGGCGTTCTGCTCGTAGTCGACGCTTTCGAAGGCACGATGCCGCAAACGAAGTTCGTACTGCGCAAAGCGCTGGAGCAAAACCTGTCGCCGGTCGTCGTCGTCAACAAAATCGACCGACCGAATGCGCGTCCGGCGGAAGTTGTCGACGAAGTGCTCGATTTGTTCATTGAGCTGGGAGCGACGGATGAGCAGTTGGATTTCCATGTCGTGTACGCCTCCGCGCTTCAAGGCACATCCAGCCTTGACCCGGATAAGCAGGATGCGAACATGGAAGCGATCTATGAAACGGTCGTTCAGCATATTCCTGCGCCTACGGAAGACGTGGATCAACCGCTGCAGTTCCTCGTTACGCTGATGGATTACAACGAGTATTTGGGACGCATCGGGGTCGGCCGGGTGAACCGCGGCAAAATCCGCCAAGGGCAACCGGTTGCGGTTATTACCCGCGAAGGCGCTACAAAACAGGCGAGAATCGAGAAATTGTTCGGTTTCTCCGGCTTGAAACGGATTGAAATCGAAGAAGCCGGCGCAGGCGATATCATCGCGATTGCCGGGATTAAAGAAATCAACATCGGCGAAACGGTTGCCGATCCGACGAATCCGGAAGCACTGCCGGTGCTGAAAATCGACGAGCCGACGCTGCAGATGACGTTCCTCGTGAACAACAGCCCGTTTGCCGGCCGCGAAGGCAAATGGGTAACGTCCCGCAAGCTGCGCGAGCGTCTGTACAAAGAGCTGGAAACCGACGTCAGCTTGCGCGTGGAGGACACGGACAGCCCTGATGCTTTCATCGTCTCCGGGCGCGGCGAGCTTCACCTCGGCATCCTGATCGAGAATATGCGCCGCGAAGGTTTCGAGATGCAGGTGTCCAAGCCGGAAGTCATCATCCGCGAAATCGACGGGCAAAAAATGGAGCCGATCGAGCGCTTGATCATTGACGTTCCCGAGGACAGCATGGGCGCGGTTATGGAAAGCCTCGGAACCCGCAAAGCGGAAATGGTCAATATGATCAACAACGGCAACGGCAACGTGCGCCTGGAGTTCCTGATTCCTGCGCGGGGCTTGATCGGATACAGAACGTACTTCCTGACGCTGACACGCGGCTACGGAATTATGAACCACGCGTTTGACAGCTACGGTCCTTACCTGGGCGCAGGCGTCGGCGGCCGTCACGAAGGCGTGCTCGTATCCAGCGAAACGGGAGTGTCCACGCTGTACGGCATTCTTTCCGTCGAAGACCGCGGCGTGCTGTTCGTTCACCCGCAGACGGAAGTGTACGAGGGCATGATCGTAGGCGAGCATACTCGCGACAACGACATCATCGTCAACATTTGCAAGGAAAAAGCGGTCAACAACATCCGTTCGGCGAACAAGGAAGAAACGGTGAAAATGAAAACTCCCCGCATCTATTCCCTGGAGCAGGCGCTGGAGTACTTGAACGATGACGAGTACTGCGAAATTACGCCGAAATCCGTTCGTCTGCGCAAAAAGATTTTGAATAAAAGCGAGCGCGAACGCGCTGAAAAACACCGCAAAATGTCCGAAGCAGGCGTATAATAAATAAAAGGCAAAAAAGGGAAATGCAGCAGAGTTACTTTCTTGAGCTGTCATTTCCCTTTCCCTATATTTTTCGTATGCTTGTGAGAATTCGCTTTCATGGAGGTGAGACTTGTGTTGACTGGGTGGTTTGGCGATCATATCCTGATTACATATTTGTTGATTTTCGTGTTTATGTCGTATGTGTATAATAAAGTGTTCCGCGCGCGCAAGCTGCCGGTTTTGAAGACGCTCATCATCTACGTGCTGATTGCGATCGGCTCGATCATGCTGCTCTTTTTCCAGGTCGCGGGATTGCCGATCGTGCCCAGTCTGGCTGTGGCCGTATTTCTCATGTTCCTGGTCCGGGTGCGCTATTTTGTTGAAAAAAGAACCGGTAAAAGGTCTTCCCAATAAGGGAGGGGGATTGGTTGATGATCCGCTATTGGTTAACTCCTATTATTTGCAGGGAACCTGTAACTTTCGGGGCTGATCGTCTGTGCTGCGAACCGCCGGGCGAGGTTGACGCTTTGCGGGAGGAGGCGCATGCGCTCCATCCGCGGCTTTTGCCGATGTTCAAAGCCAGTCTGCTGCTGAGCGATGACGAAGAGCTGTGCGGCTCCGAGCTTGTCGAGGCGGATCTGGCCGCTCCTGGCGTGCTGGCGTTCGACGGCAATCCCTTGCATATATCCCATTGCGCGGAAGCTTTTTTGGATCGTCTGCTTGCTCCCGAGGCATCGAGAGAGTTGGTAAGGGAACTGAAGGGCGGCGCAGGCGGACTTTCCGACCGGCAGCTGCTGTGGAAGCGCCAATGGCTGGAATGGCTGGAGAACGGGTATGAGGTCATTTTGCTGAGAGAGGATGGTAGATGAGTGAAACTTCAGGATGCGCTGTTTAATTGGCTGCAGATGCATATTGTCGCGGAAGCGCGGACGGAAGATCGGGCGGCGGCGGAAACGCTCGATTTCTTCGCCGTTCTATTGCGGGAGGATCACGCGGTAACAGGGATGCAGATCGAAGGTGAAGACGCCATCAAGGTCATCATCGCTTATGAGCAGGAAGGAGTAAGCAGGAGTGTATCCTTCGACCGGGAGGCGGCGGAAAAGCTGCTGGAAGACATCAACTCAAATCCTAAATATAATCAATAACTTGCGACACCGACATAACTTTGCCTTCCGGACGATACAATAGGGTATATCCTGCCGCAGGCCGAAGGAGTGTTCGCATGGATTGAAAAATGGATACATAAAAGTGGAACACGTGCTCTTGCTTGTGATATACTGAAATTGTAAGGCTAGTATGCTACTACCTTGTAGGAGGCGCAAACATCATGGCCGAACCAATTACAACTTTACCGGAGCAATTGTTTTCAGCCTTGCCAAGCGACAATCCGGCTTGTGCCGAGACAGGCATCAAGTCGGCTCGGACCGCCGTGTTCTGTGCATTCAACCGACGTGCAGCGATTGAGCTGGACGGACAAGTTTTTCATGCGATAAAAAAAGCCTAGACATGCTTACGCTGTCAGGCTTTTTCTCGTCTTTTCCAAGTTTATCCAGTTATCGGGCTACAGGTTAGGTCTTCCTACCTGATTCGCATCGTTCGGTACGGGGTTGCTTGGGACATCTCTAAGATCGCGGGGGATCTGCGGCATAATCCGGCCGACGATATCGGCCATCTGCTCGGCAAAGCCTGTGACAGGCCTTCCAGCCCTAATATTATCGCGAATGTTGCGCAAGCGCTGATCGAGGTCCATATCTGCGGTAACGATGGCATTGACGCCGTACGGGTCTTTGCGCAGCGCTTCTGCGACGGAATACTTCACGGTTCCGACTTTGGATCTGTCCATATCTTTTTTTACATTGATTCCTACGACAGCCGTGTTGCCGAATACAACACAATGGGCACTTTCCACTTGCGGAACGCTTACCGCCAGGTTCTCCAAACGCTCTGCGACTTGCTGCGGATTTTTAATTTCCAGTTTTTGCGGAGCGATTTGTTGCACTTTAATTTGATCCTGATTTGCATTTGGAGAGGGGGCAGCACCACTTTTCGGCGCTTGGCTGCAGCCGGCAGCAAGGAAAAGCAGCGGCACTATCAGACAAATTCGTTTCACCAGCATCGATCCTTTCTTTTCCTTGAATCTTGCGTTTAGTTTGTCCTGCACAGCTATTTTGTATGTATGCATCAGATAGCATGGCATCTGGCACAAGGAATGAATTTGATTCCAGCGAATCAAAAATTGCATTCCTACAGCAAAAGATCTAACGCCAAATCCGGGAGGGGACACACATATGAAAAAAATTTACGTGTTGGATACCAATGTACTGCTTCAGGACCCTAATTCTTTATTTGCTTTCGACGATAATGAAGTAGTCATACCCGCCGTGGTGTTGGAAGAGATCGATTCGAAGAAACGGAACGCCGATGAGATTGGGCGAAATGCCAGACATGTATCCCGTCTGCTTGACGGTCTGCGCGTCAAAGGTACATTATCCGATGGAGTCACGCTGGAAAGCGGCGGCAGCATCAAGGTGGAGCTGAATCACCGCAGCTTTGCCAAGCTTCAGGAAACGTTCGCCGAGCTCACCAACGATAACCGGATTCTCGCGGTTGCGCTCAACTATCATCTGGAAGAGCAGGAGAACGACGATCCGAAGCCTGTCGTGATTGTCAGCAAAGATACTCTGGTGCGAATTAAAGCGGACGTTCTCGGGCTGACGGCTCAAGATTATTTGACCGACCGCATTGTCTCCCAGACTGATATGTATACGGGATATGTGACGCTGCATGTGCATCCGTCGATCATAGACGAATTTTATACGTACCGCTTTTTGAACCTCCATTCGCTGAATCTCGGGTATTCGCTGCATTCTCATGAATTTGTTATTTTAAGGGATGAACTGGGAACGTCGAAATCCGCTTTGTTAAAAGTCAATGCCGAAGGCAAAAAGCTGGAGCCGCTTTATATGAGCAACGAGCCCGTATGGGGAATCGCGGCGCGCAACGCCCAGCAGCGCATGGCGCTGGAATTGCTTTTAAACGACGAGATCCCGCTGGTGACCTTGACCGGCAAAGCGGGCACTGGCAAAACGCTGCTGACGCTTGCCGCGGGGCTTATGAAAATCGAAGACGAGCGCAAGTACAAAAAGCTGCTGATCGCCCGCCCCGTCGTTCCGATGGGCAAAGATATCGGATATTTGCCCGGTGAAAAAGACGAGAAGCTGCGCCCCTGGATGCAGCCGATCTATGATAATCTGGAGTTTTTGTTCGATACGAAAAAAACGGGCGATATCGATAAAATATTGGCAGGGCTGGGCAGCATACAGGTGGAGGCCTTGACGTACATCCGCGGGCGCTCCATCCCGGGACAATTCATTATCATCGACGAAGCTCAGAACTTATCGAAGCATGAAGTGAAGACGATCGTCTCGCGTGTCGGCGAGAACAGCAAAATCGTGCTGCTGGGCGACCCCGAGCAAATCGACCATCCTTATTTGGACGCATCCAGCAACGGCCTCACTTATGTGGTCGAGCGATTTAAGCAAGAGGGGATCAGCGGCCACATCACGCTGGAACGAGGTGAACGTTCGCACTTGGCCCAACTGGCGGCGGACCTGCTATAACGAGAAACGCAAACAAGCCCTTATCCGTATCTGCGGATAAGGGCTTGTTTGCGTGGCATCGGTTCGTTGCGTGGAAAGCCCGCGATTGCATAGATATTCCCCGCTTAGAGCGGGCTTGAGCCTGCGCAGCGGCTGGAATGCCGTACTAACCTGAAAATAACGAACGATGAACACATGGGCATGGGGCTGCCCATAAACCCACACGCCAGGGCCGATCGCACAATCTGCCAAGCTGCACGAAAAACCTCAAAAGTCAGGCTGCCCAAAAAACTGCCGCGTCATAGGCGATAGCCACAATCTGCCTGGCTGCACGAAAAAACCTGCAAAAATACATGAATTTGTGTCCTTAACCACTGGCCACGAAGAATTCCTGCAATTGTGCAGGCTTTTCATCGAATACATGGACTCCGATTCACTTTCAGCGAAAATTCCTGTACTTTTGCAGGTTTTTCGCCAAAACAAACTAATTTCGCAGAAAAAACCTGCACTTTCGCAGGTTTTCTCCCTGTCCAGCCGGCTTGTGTCCTCCCACTTCAGTGCTGTAACTTGCTCAAGAGAGGAGTGGATTGAGGAAGAACGGCTGTACCCCCTCAGGTTCCTCTATCCCGTCACTTTGTTATCAATCTAATCTGATTGTTGCAGGTTTTCGACGCAGCCCCATCCGTTCACTTTGTAAAGGATAGCTTGAGTTTGACGACAGCCTTCCCGTCTTTTGTTTCTACGCTCACGACATCGAGGTAGCTGACCATCTTTTTCGGGATGAAGCCTAGCTTGAATTCTTTCATCATGTCCGCGATCGTCGTATCCGGCAGCTCGAAGCCGTTGAATTCGATACGGTCGATCAGGAACCGGACTTCGTTCATGTCCGTTCCTTCAATTAAGGCGAATTTGCCTTGCAGCTTGAAGGCGAGATCGTCTTTTTTCCCCGAGGCGACAATGCCGTCGTTCTGAAAGGTGAAGTCGAGATTTTTCAACTGCTCGTTAGTCCGGTGCAAATAGTCGTTGAAATCGCGGTCGCTGATCGTGATCAGTGGGTTGCTGAAGGAAGACAAATCCAAATATTTATTGTCGGCGCCGCTTTGCGTAATAAACTGGGGAAATTCAAGGAAAGCGGCGGACAGCTGCTTCAAGTATTCGCGGAACACAGGCAGGCCTTCTTCTTTCCATTGATCGTTCAACGACTTGATCTGCTGCTGAACGACCGCCGCCTGGGCCGTCACTGCAAGCTGTTTGTCCAGTTCTTCCTGGAGCGTGACGAGCCGCTGCCGCTGCTGCAGCCAATTGTCTTTCGTTTTCTGCAAATCGCTGCGGGACGTATCAAGATCCACCCGCAACTGCTTGAGCTTGGCGAACGATTCGGTAAAGCTGGCCAACGCTTTGTGGTCGTTCACAAGTATCATTTGTATGTATTCCAACATTCGGATCGCATCGCTGACCGAAGTAACGGTGAACAGAAGCGTCCAAATCGTATCGCGGTCTCCGGTGTAATAGGCTCTGAGCACTTTGCCGGCATGCTTTCTCGTTTCTTGAACGCTGTCGTTTTGCCGAACGATATCCTGCTCGTTAAGCCGGATTTGGTCGGCGAGCTTGGCGTCCTGCTCGTTCAGTCTGGCGAGTTCCCGGTCGATTTCGTATATCGTCAGCCCTTTTTGCAGCAGCTCTTTCGTATTATCGTGTGCAGCGCCTGCCTCTTCAGCCAATACCGAACGGATGGGCGCGGCCGTATTCCAGATGAGCATCGCCGATAAAACGACGAGCATGATTCGGTTCCTGTATTTCATTCAGACGTTTCTCCCCCTATGTACAGATTATCATATTTCTATTAAATGAAGCACAAAAAAATACTTGCCCCCCGGCGAAAGGAGCAAGCATGTAAGGAAAGCTATTTTTTTGTTTTGACTATCAGCTTAAGGACGTCATTAAAGTCTTTAACCTGGGCTGGAACTTGCTTGGTGAAGGCAGGGGCTTGATTGATCCCGTCATAGGTTTGGTGGAGCGTCAATTTGTTCTCCGACGATTTGCCGTCAGCCGCAGTTACCGTGAAAATAATGTCCATCGACTGGTCGCGGATGAAACCTTGATCGTCGATCGCGACGCTCAGCGTGCCAGGGGCTTTCAGTTGGACGCCGGTCAGCGACTTTTTGAGCTGTTCCGCTTTGTCTGCGGCGAGCAGGCCGTTATTTTGCAGCGTGCCGACGAAATCCGGCAGTTTGGCTTGCAGCATGGCGTTCAATTCTTTTTCGTTTTTCGCGGTCAGGTCGATGCTGATCGATTTGGCGTTCGAACCGTCTTTCAGCTTGACAGGTTCTTTGGCCTCTTTATACCATTTGGGATCGGTGCCCTGGAAAATGATGCTGCTTAGCGCCGCGGTCAATTGCGATGTGTTTTTCAAATTATCAAGCTTCAGCGGTGCCGCGCTGTTTTGGCTAAGCTGCTGCAAATCGACGGCATAATATTCGTCAGCCGTTTTATTGATAGCTGGTATATTGAAATACAATTTGTTATCTTTAATAAGAATAGGTATTGCAATCGGAGACGTAGTCCCTTTGGGGGTAATTTTCAAATCGGTCTCGAACCGCAGCGGATCGAGGCTGCTGGCGCCTTTCCACTCAATGGTGCTTTCCCGGAATACGCCGAGAATTCCGTTCGTAAGAGGATTCGGAGAGCTTATCAGCGCGTCGCTGATTTGCAGAGCTGCGCTGCCGTCAAACGAATACGATTTCATTTCCTGCTGCTTGGTTAACGATGTTTCCACTGTTTCTTTGATCTTGGTGTTGTCCGTACAAGCTGTTAACGAAACGAGGCCGACCGAGGTGATCACCGTTAACGTCATCCATTTTTTAAACATGTATTCCAGTCTCTCCTTCCATAAGTCCTTCTTCATTATAATGGTTTATACCCGGTTTGTCTGTATGTAAACAATTGCAAAAAACGCTTGCAATTTGCAGCGAATATCAGGAGGCAATCTTTGTGAATGTGCAGCTTGGTCACCCGGAAGTCGTTCAAGCGCTGATAGCCGCTATCCGGCGGCACGAGAAGCGGGCGATTCCGTTTCGCGATTATATGGATATATGTTTATACCACGAGCCCGGAGGATATTACCGCAGCGAGACTGTCAAAATCGGGAAAGACGGCGATTTCTACACCAGCTCTTCGATCGGCACCGCAATGGGCGAGATGGTGGCCGCGTTCATCGTTCGCCGGGCGGCCGAGACCGTGCGGGAAACGGAGCCGGTTTCCATCGTAGAATGGGGAGGGGGCAGCGGCCGGCTTGCTCTTCATCTTTTAAATGAGCTGCGGCTGACAGCACCGTCTTTGTACGCCCGTCTCAGCTATACGATGATCGAATCCAGCGGATATCATCGGCGGTTGCAGGCTGAGACCTTAAAGCCGCACGAGGCTGTCGTCCGTTTTGTTGCGGATGCGGACTGGCTTGCCGCTCCTCCGGGCGACGGGATTTTTGTGCTCGCCAATGAGCTGCTCGACGCATTTCCGGTTCACCGGGTAAGGTACCGGGAAGGGCGGTACGAGGAGGCGTACGTGGCGTGGGACGAGCCGGATCGATCTTTCCGGGAAGTCTGGCATCCTGCAGCATCCAAACGATTATTAGACTATATGACCGGGCTAAAAGTTCAATGGCTGGACGGGCAGATCGGGGAAGTGAATTTCGCCGCGGAGGACTGGCTGCACGCGGTAGCGAAGCGCGTTCGGAGCGGAGGCGTCATCGTCATCGATTATGGCGATCGGGAAGAGGAAATCTACGGGGCGCACCGGCAGCGCGGCACGTTGATGTGCTACCGGCAGCATCAGGCTGCGGACGATCCGTTTCAATTTCAGGGGCGGCAGGACATGACGGCTCATGTCAATTTCAGCTTGTGCCTGGATGCGGCGGCGCGAGCGGGGTTTACCGGCTGTACGCTGCGGACGCAGCGGGAGTTTCTTGTGGAGCAGGGCATTTTGCACAAGCTGCAGGAGCATCACGACCCGAATCCGTTTAGCGAGGTTGCAAGGAAGAATCGCGCCATCCGCCAGCTGCTGCTCAGCGATCAAATGAGCGAGCTGTTCAAGGTTATGACAGCGCATAAAAAAAGGTGATCCGAATGATGTCATTCGGATCACCTTTTTGAATTTTACACGGACATTCTGAAGAAAGACCAATACGTAAATCCGCTGAAGGAGATGATCATATATCCCCAAAACAGCAGTATGTAGGTGCGTTCTGATAAGCGCATATAGCCCAGAATCACGAAAACGGCCGTTTGGAAAAAGAAAAGCAGAGACATCGGAATCATATCTCCCGCTAAACTCATCAATGCGATGACAAGCGTCCAAAATCCTAAAACCCGAAACATGCGATCCATTTACGTTTTATCCCCCTCTCATGCCGCGATGCACTTTTACTACATCACATTATACCTTTTGCTTAGACGAGTGTAAACCTCCAAGCGTAAAGAAATTAAAAACATTTCGCCTTGTATCATTAGTATGGCTTTTTGTCCGAATCCGATGTATGAGCCGTAAAAAAAATGGCAATACCATTTAGTATCAAATAGATTCTATGAACTCTACTATGGGCATAGAAATAGTAATAATGGCACGAATCAATTTATACCTTCTCTTGCGAATTGATTCTCTCTATATTTAGATGCATTTGCACAATTACGTTAGGAGGATTGACCTTATGTCAGCAATTAGACAAGACGCTTGGAGCGACGAAGACGATTTAATTTTAGCGGAGGTGACGCTGCGTCATATTCGTGAAGGGAGCACTCAGCTGTCCGCTTTTGAAGAAGTGGGGGAGCGGATCGGCCGTACGGCTGCTGCATGCGGTTTTCGTTGGAACAGTTTCGTCAGAAAGAAATATGAGGCCGCCATTCAAATTGCGAAGGCCCAGCGGCAAAAACGCACACAGCTGAAAAAACATGCTGCAGTCAGCATTTCAAGCTCATCCGTGGCACTGCTTGACACCCAGGAACTGCCTGGAGGCAAAGCGGAGGCGATTTCCGAGGAAACGCTATCGATCGATGCGGTCATCCGCTTCCTCAGACAATGGAGAAGCACCTATCAGGATATGAACAGGCATATTAAAAACCTGGAGAAAGAGTTGCAGGACAAAGAGGAAGAACTCGACCGGCTGGGGCGGGAAAACGACAAGCTGAACAAGCAGGTCAACGAAGTGGAGACCGACTACCGGGTTGTCAATGACGATTACAAGGCGCTGATCCAGATCATGGACCGCGCAAGGAAAATGGCGTTCCTCGTGGAAGAGGAAGAAGAAGGAAAGCCGCGGTTCAAGATGGACGCCAACGGCAACTTGGAAAGAGTAGACTGACAGGATCTCAGTACCTATAAAAGCATAGTCAATCGAGAAGCTCCGGAGCAGGCCAACGCCTCGCTTGCGGGGCTTTCGTGCTATAATGGGGAGCGTATCCAAGTAAAGAGGGGGCGGGCTACATGCACATCATGATCATTGGGGCAGGTTCGCTGGGGCTCTTGTATGCGGCCAAGCTAGCGGAAGTTTGCGACAGCATGACGGTAACGGCGAGGACAGAGGCGCAAGCCCTGGCGCTGCAACGGGAAGGTATCGTGCTCGACGGCCGGCCCGCTGCGGCATTTTCGCCCGCGGTCCGATTCGCAGCTTTTGAAGAACATCGGCTTTCTACGGGCGGGGATGCGCCGTACGATTTTATTTTTCTGATGGTCAAGCAATCCGCCATTGAAGAAAGCTTGCTTTCTTACATGTCAGCGAAGATGTCACGGCATACGGTTGCCGTTTGTTTTCAAAACGGGATCGGCCATGCGGAAAAGCTGGAGCAGGCGCTAGGCGCGGATCGCGTGCTGCTTGCGGTGACGACGGAAGCTGCCAAAAGGGACGGCCTGCATAAAGTCAACCATACCGGCCATGGGGTTACATACATCGGAAATGCCGGAGGCAGCGAGGAAAACAAAGGACCTGAGAAATTTAGACAAATTTTATTGGCCGACACGCTAAGAAAGGCAGGATTTGACGCGCAGGTGTCGAAAGACATGGATACGCGGGTTTGGAACAAGCTGATTATTAATTGTGTCATTAATCCGCTTACGGCGATACTGCGCGTGCGCAACGGCGAATTGCTGGAATCGGAATGGACGAGGCAGCTTATGCGCGAGCTTTATCAAGAAGCGGCCGGATTGGCTTCGGCCAAAGGCATACCCGTATCCGAAGATTTGTGGGGGACGCTGCTTCAAGTATGCGAGGCGACAGCGGACAATCATTCCTCCATGCTTCAGGATCTTATGAACGCCCGACGGACGGAAATCGACAGCATGAATGGGAGTTTGCTTGGCATGGCCCGGGAGGCAAAGATGGAACTTGCCGCTCACCAAACCGTTTATCGCTTCATAAAAGCCCTTGAATAAGAAGGTGATCCGTTCGTGGATGTTATTGCTGGTGTACTGACAAAATTATACGCTATTCTCGCTATTGCCCCGTTTGTGACGTTTATCGCCGTCTGGTTTGCCGTGTATTTTTTTATGAAAGACAAAAAGATGACGACAAGGCTGGCTATGGATATAACGACATTGTTTCTGATCGGATCCGTGTCCGTCATGTGGAACCAACTGTTCCAGACTTCGTTCGGTTTCTGGCTGATTTTGCTCGTTCTGCTGATTGCATTCGGCACGATCGGCGGCTATCAGACGCGGGTGAAAGGGAAATCCGAACTTTTGAAAGTGGGCAGGATCGTTTGGAGAATGGGTTTTCTCGGACTATCGGCCTTGTACATCGTTCTTTTTCTTCTGAATATAGGAAAGACCTATATATACTCTACATAATACGATTACATCAATGAGGAGATGGATGACATGGTACGTAACTTGATGGAAGAACTTGTATTGCAATGCTTGAGGGATTTGCAGCAGCATCAGGAACTGTTAAGAGGTTGCGAGGAGCAAAAGTTGGCCGATATTATGGCGATCACACTGAACCGCATTCCCCCGAAATACGTGTCGTCCTCGCAAGGAGAAATGTTTGTGAAAACGCAATTAAGGCAGCTGGAGCCGGAAATTTACCGGGAACTCGCTTACGCCATCGACAAAGTTATGAATGATAGCAGAAAAAGCGATTTCTGATAGTACAGGGCCTTTTTGTAATATTTATTTGAGAATTGTAGA
This sequence comes from Paenibacillus sp. sgz302191, assembly GCF_057749925.1. NCBI lineage: Bacteria > Bacillati > Bacillota > Bacilli > Caryophanales > Paenibacillaceae > Paenibacillus > Paenibacillus sp. sgz302191. The sequence continues at coordinate 172,185 of NZ_JBYLHY010000006.1, read as the reverse complement.
AAATAACAATGATTTTCGTGTAGATTTTATTAACCGTTGGTTGTATAATTAAAATCCATGAAGATCTTTTTTTAGACATTAATTTGACACTGGTGAATTAAGGCTGGACATTATGGCGTAATATGTTATAATTTCTCACGTATTATATAGTAAATTTTTTTACCAGAGATATATGTTAGATTATGTTACGTATTTAAAAGGATTTTCATTGTATCTTGGGTTTTCGGTGTTAGGTTAACGTAAATTTATTTGACAACATACACCTGACCATAAATAGATATACATATTTTTAAAGGAGGAGTTTTATGAAATCGAAGAAGTGGGTTACAACAGCAGTAGCGCTTAGTTTGGTTGGCAGTGTGGCGATCGGGTGTACAAAAAATGAAAATACTCCGGCAGCGTCCCCAAGCGGCGATGCCAAAGGATCGGCTGCTCCGGCAGCTTCGAACAAACCGCAAGAAATCAAAATCAATTTCTCGGCAGAACCGCCGATAATGGACAGCTCCAAAACGACGGCGAACGCCGCATTTACGTTCCTCAGCGCCTTTAACGAAGGCCTTTTCCGCACTGACAAAGACGGCAAAGCCACTCCGGGACTTGCGAAAGATTTCCCTAAAGTTTCGGCAGACGGCTTAACATATACCATCGACATTCGCGACAACGCCAACTGGTCCGATGGACAACCTGTAAAAGCGCAAGACTTCGTCTATTCATTCAAACGTACTTTGGACCCTGCCACGAAAGCGCAGTACAGCTTTATCGTCGCATGGATTAAAGGCGGAGAAGCGGTAACGAAAGCTAAAACTCCTGAAGAAGTAAAAGCGGCGCAAGACGCGCTAGGCGTTAAAGCGATTAGCGACAAGCAGCTGGAAATTAAACTTGAAAAACCGGTAGCTTTCTTTACACAGTTGCTCGCGTTCGCGACGTTCTTCCCGCAAAGAGAAGATTTTGTGAAGCAAGCAGGCGACAAATACGGCGCCGAAGCGGATAAAGTCATCGGTGCCGGACCGTTCGTCCTTTCCAAGTGGGATCATGGCCAAACTCTTGAGCTCGTAAAAAACGATAAGTATTGGGATGCGGCTAACGTCAAATTGACGAAAGCGACGGTTAACATCGTAAAAGATACGAATACGGGACTGAATCTGTACGAAACGGATGCGGCGGATCTGACTGAAATCAACCGCGACCAGTTGAAGCTTTATGCAGGCAAGCCTGATAACACTCCGAAACCGGAGCTGACAAACTCCTACCTGATGTATCAAACGAAAAAAGTTCCGGCTTTGGGCAACAAAAAAATCCGCCAGGCGCTTAATATGGCGATCGACCGTCAAGCTTATGTAGATACCGTTCTTGCCAACGGTTCCGTTCCTTCCACGGGTCTCGTTCCTGTCGGCACTTCGGACGGCGCAGGCGGCGATTTCCGTAAAGTTGCCGGCGATACCCAGCCGAAATTCGATGCGGCCAAAGCGAAAGAACTGCTTGCCGAAGGGTTGAAAGAAGCAGGACTCACAGCTCTGCCGAAAATGAAAATCAATGCGGACGACTCGGAAACTGCGAAAAAATCGCTTGAATTCATCTTGGCGCAATGGAAGCAAAACCTTGGTTACGATGCGGAAGCGAATCCTATTCCTCATGCGCTGCGCATTGAGCTGGCTTCCAAGCATGACTTCGACATTACGCTTGCCCTGTGGGGTGCCGATTACAACGATCCGATGACATTCATGGATATGTGGGTAACCGGCGGCGAGTTTGACGAAGGCGACTACAGCAATCCGGAATACGATAAATTGGTCAAGCAGGCTCAGACGGAAATCGACCCTTCCAAACGTTCCAAAGCGTTGGTTGAAGCCGAGAAAATTTTGATGGATGATCAAGCCGTAACTCCACTTTATTTCCGTACTCGCGCTTACTTGAAAAAGGAGAGCGTTCAAGGTTTAATCCTGCCATCCTTCGGTCAAGAATGGGAATTGAGATGGACTTCCATTAAGTAATCGCGCAAGCTGTTTACGAATTACAGGCAAGAGGCCGTTCGCACCTCGTGGGAGCGGCCTCTTCTAAATTTCCGGCTAGAATATGAAATAAGGAGGAGCAATATGGTTAAGTTCATTCTTCGCCGTCTCTTATACGCGCTTATAACGTTATGGCTCATTGCCACATTCACATTCGTATTGATGAAAAACTTGCCGGGCAATCCGCTGGGAGAAGGCGCTGAACGGATCCCGAAAGCGACGAGAGATATGCTGCTGAAGCAGTACGGGCTCGATAAGCCGTTATGGGAACAATATTTAACTTTTATGGGTAATATTCTTCGCGGAGATCTGGGAGCTTCCTTCCAATTCCCCGCCCACAAAGTAACGGACATTATTAAGCAGGCTTTCCCTTCATCTCTTGAACTCGGTTTGATTTCGATTGCCATTGCGATTGTTGTAGGTCTTACTTTGGGGATTATCGCAGCACTAAAACATAATAAAGCCGGCGATTACACAGCGATGTTCATTGCCATTATCGGTGTTTCGATTCCTTCGTTCGTGCTCGGTCCGCTGCTTTCTTACTACATCGGTGTTAAATGGGGAATTCTTCCCGCCGGATTGTGGAAAGGTCCCAGCTACCGCGTTTTGCCGGCAATTGCGCTGTCGTTCGGCACCATTGCGATTTTGGCGCGTTTGATGCGCACGTCGATGCTGGATGTACTCAACCAGGATTATATTAAAACGGCGAAAGCCAAAGGGCTTGCGAATTTTACTGTCGTTGTGAAACATACGATTCGCAATGCTATTTTACCAGTTATTACTATTATTGGCCCAATTTTTGTAAACGTCATCACAGGAACGTTGGTCGTTGAGCAAATTTTCTCCGTTCCAGGCTTGGGCAAGCATTTCGTATCTGCAGTATCTTCGAACGATTATACAATGATATCTGGATTAACGATTTTCTATTCCAGCATTCTTATTTTGGTTATTTTCCTGACAGACGTACTGTACGGAATCGTAGACCCTAGAATTCGACTTGGGAAAGGCGGGAAATAAATGATGCAAACGACATCGCAAACAACTGAGAACAATAAGTTTGCTCCCGTTGCTACCGGATCTTTAACCGGCGATAGAATTGTAAGGCCTTCGCTCAATTATTGGCAGGACGCATGGAGACGACTTAAGAAAAATAGACTGGCTATGGCTGGCTTAACTATATTGATCGCCTTGATATTGCTTTCGGTTTTTGCTCCGTTTTTTTCGAATTATGATTATCAGACGCAAGATTTGAAAATAAAAAATTTGGCGCCGAATGCCGAGCATTGGTTCGGTACGGACGATTTCGGCCGTGACGTCTGGACACGCGTTTGGTGGGGGACGCGCATCTCCTTGTTTATCGGGATTACTGCGGCTCTGATCGATTTGGTCGTCGGCGTTATTTACGGCGGCATTTCCGCCTACTATGGCGGCCGTGTCGATGAGATCATGCAGCGCACGATCGAGATCGTGTACGCGATTCCTTTTCTGCTCATTGCAATTTTGCTCATCATGGTTATCGGCTCGGGGGTATCTTCCATTATTTTGGCTTACAGTATTACGGGCTGGGTGCCTATGGCCAGGTTGGTTCGCGGGCAGATGCTGACTTTGAAGGAGCAGGAATTCGTGCTCGCTTCCCGTACGCTCGGCGCTTCCGCCATGAGAATTATTATGCGCAGCCTGATTCCCAACGCCCTCGGGATCATTATCGTACAAATCACATTTGTCGTGCCGTCGGCCATTTTTACCGAAGCGTTCTTAAGTTTTATCGGTCTGGGTGTCAAGCCTCCGCTTGCCTCTCTGGGCAACTTGCTGTCGGACGGCGCTAACTATATTCGTTTGTATCCGCACCGCCTGATTATTCCGACGATTGTATTCAGCATGATTTTGATGAGCTTCAATCTTCTGGGCGACGGGCTTCGCGATGCGCTGGATCCAAAAATGCGCAAGTAAGAAGGGGTGAATGAACATGAGCACCAATGACAATTTGCTTGAAGTTAAAGACCTTAGAGTTTCTTTCCGCACGTATGCCGGCGAAGTTCAAGCCGTTCGCGGGGTTACTTTTCATTTAAAAAGAGGCGAAGTGCTGGCCATCGTAGGGGAATCCGGCTGCGGCAAATCGGTAACCGCCCAGACTCTCATGCGTTTAATTCCGACTCCGCCCAGTTTCATAAAAAGCGGCTCGATTTTGTTCGACGGGAAGACGGATATTACCCGGCTGACCAATAGGCAGATGGAAAAAATCCGCGGTTCCGAAATGGGGATGATTTTCCAGGATCCGATGACATCCTTGAACCCTACTATGAAGATCGGCGAGCAAATTACGGAAGGCTTGATCAAGCACCAGGGCATCAGCAAACAGGATGCTGCGAAACGTGCCATTGAAATTTTGAAGCTGGTCGGCATCAACTCGCCGGAAGGCCGCATTCATCAATATCCGCACGAGCTTTCGGGCGGTATGCGTCAGCGCGTCATGATCGCCATTGCGCTTGCTTGCTCGCCGAAGCTGCTGATTGCCGATGAGCCTACGACGGCTCTCGACGTTACGATTCAAGCGCAAATCATCGATTTGATGAAGACCATTTCGGAAAAAACGGAATCTTCGATTATTTTGATTACGCACGATTTGGGCGTTGTCGCCGATATGGCGCAGCGGGTCGTCGTCATGTATGCGGGCAAAATCGTCGAGCAGGGCACGGTGGATGAGATCTTTTACGATCCGCAGCATCCTTATACATGGGGCTTGCTGCGCTCGGTACCGCGTCTGGACACGAACAGCGACGAGGAATTGATCCCGATTCCGGGAACGCCGCCGGATTTGTTCGCTCCGCCGAAAGGCTGCGCCTTCGCCGCCAGATGTCCGTATGCGATGAACGCTTGCCTGGAGGAAGATCCGGAGCATGCGGGACTGTCTGAGACGCATTCCGCAGCGTGCTGGCTGCTGCATCCCGATGCGCCGCAAGTTGAACGTCCTGTAGGAGTGGGAGGTCATCATCATGGCTAATCAACCGATTTTGCAAATCCGCAATATGAAAAAGCATTTTCAGCTTGGCAGCGGCAAAGTGCTGAAAGCTGTTGACAACTTTTCGATAGACATTTACCGTGGAGAAACGTTCGGGCTTGTAGGTGAGTCCGGCTGCGGGAAGTCGACCGCAGGCAGGACGATTATCAGACTGTACGAAGCGACATCCGGGGAAGTTATTTTCAACGGCGAGAACGTGCACAAGCTGAAAGGGAAAAAAATAAAAGAGTTTAACCGCAATATGCAGATGGTGTTCCAGGATCCTTACGCCTCGCTGAATCCGCGTATGACGGTCGGGAATATTATTGCCGAAGGCATTGATATTCACGGTCTCTACAGGGGTGCCAAACGGAACGAGCGCGTCATGGAGCTGCTGCGCGCCGTCGGTTTGAACGATGAGCATGCGAGCCGGTTCCCTCATGAATTTTCCGGCGGGCAGCGCCAGAGGATCGGGATCGCCCGGGCGCTTGCGATCGAACCGCAATTCATCATTGCGGACGAGCCGATATCCGCTCTGGACGTATCCGTCCAGGCGCAAGTGGTCAACCTGTTCAAACGGCTGCAAAAAGAACACGGGCTCACTTATTTGTTCATCGCGCACGATCTGGCGATGGTGAAGCACATATCCGACCGTATCGGCGTTATGTATTTGGGCAACCTGGTCGAAGTCACAACGTCGGCCAATTTGTATGCTAATCCGCTTCATCCGTACACGGAATCGCTGCTCTCAGCCATCCCGATTCCCGACCCGGAAGTGGAGCGCACGCGCGAGCGCATCATTTTGCAAGGCGATGTGCCGAGCCCGCTGAACCCGCCGAGCGGATGTCCGTTCCGCACCCGCTGTCCGAAGGCGATGCCGGAATGCGCCGCATCGATGCCGCCGGTCAAAGAGGTGGAGCCTAACCATTTTGTCGCGTGCCATCTGTATTAAGTCCGGAACCGTCCCTGTGGGGGCGGTTTTTTAAGTTTTTTTGTTTGAGTCGATGTTTTTTGAAAATCGGCGAATACTTTGTGTGGGGGAGGAAGGGATTTGTTTGGCGTATTTTGAAATTGTGGTTTGTATTGTAAATATTTAGGTTAAATGGGGTCTCGGACCTGTCAATCGGAACGTTCGTTCCGGATACTTTGGCACCGTAATGCACATCGGCCTTTTGAACACGGCTGCTTTTCATTGAAGGGCCTTGGTTTGTCTGCCAAGGCGAAAAGCAGGGATGGCGAGACTCGGTTTTGTTAGTTTTGTCGCTCGGAGACGGCATCACCGCCTGATAGGTGGCTCGGCACTCGATGCTCGGTGGTGTGTTAAAACTTGCTAAAACTCCCACGACGTCGCGGGCGTCACCCCACAGAACGTCTGCCGCGTTCTATTTTCGTAAAAAGTACAGGCAGCGGCTGGTTGATCGCCTTAAAGCCTGCGAAAGTGCAGGTAGTTGATAAAACGTACATAGAAGAGACTCTTCTCTTTTAACAAGTAGAAAACCTGCGATAGTCAGATTGTTGATAAAGCGTCAGGTTAGAGGAACCAGAGGGGGGACAACCGCTCTTCCCCCAACATATGTCTCTCCTGCACGGGGCGCGGAGCTGACGTGGGGGCTCTAAGCGGCTTGGCGTGGGAAAGCCTGCGAAAGTGCAGGCTTTTCCGCTGGAAGCGGCCTGTTTTGGCGAAAAGCCTGCGATTGTGCAGGAATTTTGCGTGGATGATGGGCTAGAGGCCCAATTTGCCCGGAAAGCCTGCGCATTCGCAGGAATTTTTTCGAAGCATGCGTTTTGAGGTGCATAAGCCTGTATTTTTGCAGGCTTTTTCGCTGGAAGCGGCCTGTTTTGGGGAAAAGCCTGCGATTGTGCAGGAATTTTGCGCCGATGATAGGCCAGAGGCCCAATTTGCCCGGAAAGCCTGCACATTTGCAGGGATTTTTTCGAAGCAAGCGTGCAAAGGTGCGTAGACCTGTAGTTTTGCAGGCTTTCTGGTCGCTGGCAGGGAGACGTTGGCTCCGGATGGTTTTTCGCAACGAACGTATCTTCTGCGAGTGTCCCTCGGGTGAAGTAGCCGATGCAGCTGCACATTTTCCTTTCAAATGCTTTCGCACCGCGCGCAGATCCTAGCGCGCGGTGTGGCGTCGCATGAAGGTCGTCAACCACCACTGCATGTGGCCGCGGGGGCGGGCGCCATCCCGCATTTCACTTCCATTCGAATTGCAAGGAAGCCAGTCCCGGCTTCTCTCGATCTTAAGGAGGCGCAGCATTCGAGGAGCTGCAGCATTCGCTCTTTTTTGCGAGTGAAATGTAACTGAATAAAATACAGTTTTGACTTAAGCGGGACCGGAAGTGTACAATCAAACATAGGAGTCTGTTCGACGGAGTTACTCCAGAGACACATCTTTATTTGGGATAAAGAGGAGACAACGGAATGCAAACGGAAGCTTTTCACTGGAAAAGAAGTCAGGCGCTTGCCGAAGACTACATACAAAACAAAACTGGTTCCAAAAAGTTGTTCCCGTATCATTTTGGCAGTGCCGACGACTGGGCCGAGCGGGCGCAGTGGCTGACGGAGCCGTCCGGTGCGCCGCGCGCCGACCGCGGGGAGCTTGTCAACGTTTTGACCGCTTATAATGAAAGAATCGGCAATGCGCCGCTTGCGTTCGATAACATCGGCGCTCTTGCCGATCCCGGGGCGCTCGCCATTGTCGGCGGTCAGCAGGCGGGGCTTTTCGGCGGGGCTTTGCTCGTTCTGTATAAAGCGGTAACGATTATTCAGCTTGCCCGCGAATGGGGCCAAAAGCTGAATCGTCCGGTCGTTCCGGTGTTTTGGATTGCCGGGGAAGATCATGATTTTGACGAGGCCAATCATACTCACGTGCTTACCGGCGCCCAGCAGGTTGAGAAGATCAAGGTCGATCATCCTACAGGGCTGCGAACTTCCGTTAGCAAGCTGCCTTTGCCGGATGAAGCTTGGGCGGAAGCGCTGGACATGCTGGACCGCACGCTGATGGATACCGAGTTCAAGTCGTCGCTGCTGTCCAAGCTGAAGCACGCTTCCAGCGGTTCGGCGACGCTGTCCGACGCGTTTGCGCGGTGGATGGCCGCGTTGTTTGGCGAATACGGACTCGTGCTGATCGATTCCGACGATCCTTCCTTACGCCAGCTGGAAGCGCCGATGTTCGAGCGGCTTGTCGCGGACAACGAAGCTCTCGGCCAGGCGCTGCTCCGCACGCGGTCCAAGCTTCAGGAGGCGGGCTATGAGCCGCAAGCGGAAATCGCCGATAACGGGGCGAATTTGTTTGTTTTTGCGGGCAGCGGACGGCTGCTGCTGCAGCGGGATGGCGAGCTTTTCACGGATAAAAAGCATGAATTCGCCTATTCGCGCGAACAACTGCGCGATATTGCGCTTACGCAGCCGGAGCTGCTCAGCAACAATGTGATGACGCGGCCGCTTATGCAGGAGTATTTGTTTCCGGTGCTTGCCACGGTTCTCGGGGCGGGCGAGATCGCTTACTGGGGCTTGACGGGGGAAGCCTTCGAGCTGTTCGGCATGAAAATGCCGATCGCCGCGCCGCGGCTGGAGTTCACGCTGTTGGAAGGAACTGTTCAGAAGCATATGAACAAGTACGAGTTGACGGTGGAGGATGTGCTGGAACGGTTCGAGCAGAAGCAGCGGCAGTGGCTTGACGGGAAGGATACGCTGAAGCTCTCGGAGCGGTTTGACGCCGTGAAGGCGCAGTTCCGCGCCAGCTATGAGCCGTTGGTGGAATCCCTTTCGGCGATCAACCCCGGCGTTAAGAAGCTGGGCGATACGAATCTGGCCAAAATTTTGGAGCAGATCGAGTTTTTGGAAAATAAAGCCGCGGATGCGTACAAGTCGCAGTTCGATTCGGCGCTTCGCCAGTTGGAGCGGATCCGGCTGACGATTTTGCCATTAGCAAAGCCGCAGGAAAGAGTGTATAATGGATGTGCTTACATGAATCGATACGGCAGCGATTGGCTGAAAAGTCTGGTTGAAACCCCGATACCGGTAGACGGTATGCACCGCATTTATTATCTGTAGGATATAGGAGGACGTTCGAATGAACACTGTAGACAAAAGTATTGTCACGGATATGAAGCTGGCGCCGGAAGGCCATTTGAAAATCGATTGGGTGCAGGCGCACATGCCGGTTTTGAACCGGATTCGCGAGCAGTTCGAAAAAGAGCAGCCTTTTAAAGGGTTGAAAGTTACGATTTCGCTCCATCTTGAAGCCAAAACCGCTTATTTGGCCAAAGTCGTGAAAGCCGGCGGCGCCGATGTGACGATTACGGGCAGCAACCCGCTGTCCACGCAGGATGACGTATGCGCGGCTCTCGTCGAGGACGGGGTCACGGTTTTTGCCAAGTATAATCCAAGTCCGGAAGAGTACAAAGAGCTGTTGATCAAAGCTTTGGAAACGAAGCCTGATCTGATCATCGACGACGGCGGAGACCTAGTTACGATTTTACATACCGAGCGCCAAGATTTGCTGGAAAACGTCAGAGGCGGGGCTGAAGAAACGACGACAGGCATTCAACGCCTGAAAGCGATCGAAAAGGACGGGCAGCTGCGCTTCCCGATGGTTGCGGTCAATGACGCATTTTGCAAATATTTGTTCGACAACCGTTACGGTACGGGACAGTCCGCATGGGACGGCATCAACCGCACGACGAATCTCGTTGTAGCTGGCAAGACCGTTGTCGTCGTCGGTTACGGCTGGTGCGGCAAAGGAGTGGCGTTGCGCGCCAAAGGCTTGGGTGCCAACGTTATCGTGACGGAAATTGACGCGATTAAAGCGGTGGAAGCTTACATGGACGGGTTTGCCGTAATGCCGATGAGCGAAGCGGCCAAATTGGGCGATTTCTTCGTGACGGTTACAGGCAACCGCGATGTGATCCGCGGCGAGCATTACCAAGTGATGAAAGACGGTGCCGTTCTTTCCAACGCGGGCCATTTTGACGTGGAAGTGAACAAGCCGGAGCTGGAGGCACTGTCGGTTTCCATACGTACGGTACGCCGCAACATTGAGGAGTATCAGTTGAAAGACGGACGCAAGGTTTACCTGCTTGCCGAAGGCCGTCTCGTAAATCTCGCCGCAGGCGACGGGCATCCCGCGGAAATTATGGATATGACGTTCGCGCTGCAAGCGATGTCGCTGAAGTACGTGAACGATGAGTACCAAAACATCGGCAAAAAAGTCGTGAACGTGCCGTATGCGCTCGACGAGCAGGTTGCCAGATTCAAGCTCGAATCGCTGGGAACGAGCATTGATTCCTTGAGCGAAGAGCAAAAAGCTTACCTGGACAGCTGGACTTTGCACTAAGCGATAGTAAGAAGGCTGAGGCCCGAGGGGACGAATGTTGTCTGCTCGGGTTTTTTTGCATTTTTTTCGGGGCGGGTGCCGCTCCTGGAACGGGATGCAAGCCTGATTGACGCTGCGCAGCCGTTTCCTTTAGCGAGGAAAGGCTGCGTGAAGCGGGGGCGGTGGCAGGGGCAAGGGCAGGGGCAGGGGCAGGGGTCAGTGCGCGGCGGTTACCGTCAGGCCATGCGGCGCCGTGTGGCGGGAGTTGCCCGCTTTTGTTCAAGCTGCGTTCACAGCGCGCGGTGTTGCGCTGCATGATGGCGGCTGGACGACTACAACTCTAGCTGCACGCAATCAGCTCCATCTGCGCCCCATCCGCACTAGCTGCGCCTCGCTGTTGTTCAAGGCTGCGTTCACAGCAGCATATCGTGCTTCTGCTTCTTGGCAGCGCGAAAAAAGCCTGCAAAAGTGCAGTTTTTTGTCCGCGGCTACGCTTTCAGCGAAAAATTCCTGCAAATGTGCAGGCTTTCCAGCTGCTGCACGAGCTCAGACGCGTTTTAACCGGAAATTCCTGCATAATTGCAGGCTTTTCCTCCAAATGAACCATTTTACCCGAAAAAGCCTGCACTTTCGCAGGCTTTTCGTTTGCGCAACCGCTCCATGACCACCTACGCCATCTTGTGTCAGCTAAACGAAACGTTTGGGTAAAAATAAGGGGGGGCCATCAGCTTCATCCGCACCCATCAGCACTAGCTGTCACCCCATCCGTTCTAGCTGCGCCCCATCAGCACCACGCGCAGCTCTCAGCGCGCGGTGTTGCGGTCGGTCGACCACAACTCTAGCCGCGCCCATCCGCCCAAAGCAGCCGCTCCTTCCGCTCTAAGCTGCTTCTTCTTCCACCCAAAGCAGCCTTCCCATCGCAACTTTTCCAGGTCGGTGCCCGTTTATAGGGTGTGTCACCTATATATGGAAAAGGGGCGATGAACATGGTGCAGAACTTGCAATCCGCACAAAGAACGCATCACGGGGGAAAAGCGGGTAGGGGAAGGCGCATGGCGCTGCTTGCGCTGAGCTTTTTGCTGCTGGCGGCGGTGCTGAACGGCTGCAGCGCGGCAAGCGAAAAGAACTCGTCAGCTGCCGGCGGAGAGGCTAAAATGGATGTGCAGACGAGCGGTGCCACGGCTGATAAGTCGATGAAAGCGGCGGACCAACGCGCAGAGTCTGCTTCCGCGGCAGCCGGTGCCGCTCCAAGCGGCAAAACGGCGCAAGAGCCGGCAAAAGCTCAGGCGGAAGAAAAACCTGCGCCGATTGCGATCGCTCCGTCGGATGGAGCGGACGGGAGTGATAGTTTTAGCCGGAAGCTCATCTATCGCGCCAATCTGGTCATGCCTGTCGAGAATTACAGCGAGGCGCAGACGCAGCTGAGGAATTTGGTCGCGTTAAGCGGAGGTTACATTTTACAGTTTTCGGAAAACGCGAGTACGGGGGAGCGCGGCGGGACTTTTACGATTAAGGTCGCTGCCGGCGGATTCGTCTCCTTGCTGGACGGATTGGAAAAAATCAGCCCTTCGATACAGCGCAACGTGCAGGGGCAGGATGTAACGGAGGAATACGTCGATTTGAATTCCCGCCTGAAGGCGAAGCAGGTCGTGGAATCGAGGCTGCTGAGCTTTATGGAAAAAGCGACCAAAACCGATGAGCTGCTCGCTTTTTCCAACGAGCTTTCCAAAGTGCAGGAAGAAATCGAGCGAATCAAAGGCCGCATCAGATATTTGGATCAAAATGTAGCGTACTCGACCATTGAGCTGCGCATGTATCAACAGAGCGGAAACAAGCCGCTGCTGTCCGATCCGAACAAGCTGACGCTGGGCGACCGTCTGCAAAAAGCGTGGAATTCCAGCTTGAATGTGCTGGCTGCGGTGCTTCAGGGAGTATTGGTGTTTTTGGCGGCTGCGCTGCCGATTATCGTCATACTCGCGATCGTCGCGATCCCGCTATGTCTGGTAAGACGCAAAAGAAACAGGAAACTGCTTGAGATGAGGAATCAATTTAAAGAACAAAACACAGCCATTACGACATCCCAAAGCGAAGATACGGAATCCAAGGACGGTCCATAGTTGAAAACAGAAATAAAATTTTCGGAAATCCTGCGTCTTTAGCAGGATTTTTTGCATTTTTGGCGAATAGACATATAAAAGTGGTGGAAAGTGGTACAAAGTGGAGGGAAAGGGGGCGCCATGCTATGTTCATGGGGGAACACCAGCATAGCATTGACGAAAAGGGCCGGATCATTATCCCGGCAAAATTTCGCGAAGCGCTCGGCGAATCCTTTGTTATCACCCGCGGCTTGGACCAATGTTTGTTTGTATATCCGAGGTCGGAATGGGCTGTGCTGGAGCAGAAGCTGAAGGCGCTGCCGCTAATGAAGTCAGATGCGCGCGCATTCACCCGCTTCTTTTTTTCCGGGGCGACGGAGTGCGATCTTGATAAACAAGGAAGAGCGAATATTCCCGGTAATCTGGTCGAACATGCCAAGCTGGAAAAAGATTGCGTCGTCATCGGCGTGTCCAGCCGGGTTGAGATTTGGAGCAAGCAAATTTGGGAAAGCTATTCCAGTGAATCCGAGCAGTCATTCAATGAAATCGCCGAAAAGCTGGTGGATTTTAATTTTGATCTGTAGCCGGAAGGGGCAGACGCTTACGAAGAAAGTTTTCCTTCGGAAAACTCTTAGGAGGACACCAAGTGTTTCATCATGTGACGGTATTAAAGGAAGAATCTGTTGAAGGATTACATATAAAGCCAGGCGGCGTATACGTGGATTGCACGATGGGGGGAGCCGGCCACAGTGCTCTGATTGCGTCCAAACTCGGCCCCGATGGGCTTTTGATCGCGCTGGATCAGGACGATGTGGCGCTGGCGAACGCCCGGACAGTGCTTGCTCCTTATGGAGACCGCGTGAAAATCGTAAAAAGCAATTTTCGCGAATTGGAGCGGGTGCTTATGGACGAGCCCAGGGCGGTTCGCGACGGGAAACCGCAGGTCGACGGCATTCTTTTCGATCTGGGCGTATCCTCTCCGCAGCTGGATGACGCCGAACGCGGCTTCAGCTACCATCAAGATGCCGAGCTCGATATGAGGATGGACCGGCGGACGGAGCTGAGCGCGAAAACGATTGTCAACGAGTGGCCGGAAGATCGAATCGCGAAAATATTGTATGAGTACGGCGAGGAGAAGTTTTCGCGCCGCATCGCCGCCAATATCGTGCAAGCGCGGGCCAAGCAGCCGATCGCAACGACCGGGGAATTGGTGGAGCTGATCAAGGAAGGCATCCCGGCAGCGGCGCGCCGAACCGGCGGGCATCCCGCCAAAAGGAGCTTTCAGGCGCTTCGCATCGCCGTCAATGACGAATTGGGCGCTTTTGAAGAAGCGTTGGAGCAGTCCATCCGCTGTCTCGCGCCGCAAGGAAGAGTAGCCGTCATCACGTTCCACTCGCTGGAAGACCGAATATGCAAGCAAATTTTTGCGAAAAATGTTGAAAAATGCACATGTCCGTCAGATTTCCCGATATGTGTATGCGGAAGCGTCGGAGTTGTCAAATTAGTGAATCGTAAGCCGATAATCCCGGGAGAACAGGAACTTGAAACCAACCAGCGGGCCAGATCGGCGAAACTGCGCATTGCAGAAAAGCTATGATACCAAAGGAGGAAACATGACATGCCTTCCTACATTCAAGGGAACCTCGCTCTAGACCCGAAACGGACGCCTAAAGTCAAAATCAAAGAAACGACGAAAGTTGTGTACCGCGCCAAATCGCTGCCGGTTCAGGAGAAAATGCTGTATTTGTTTACGGTTGTGCTCTGTGTCATCGTCGCCGGAGTTATCATTTGGCGGTATGCAACCATTTATCAAATGAATGCAAGCATTTTGAAAATGCAAAACGAGATTCGTCAAATTCAGGCGGAAAACAGCGCGCTCAAGCAGGAAGTGGAGATGCTGCAAAGTCCCGACCGTTTGAAAACGGAGGCTTCGCGCCTCGGGCTGAAGCCGCAAGATGATATACCGGCAGGCCAATCGGCCGCCCAAAAAGGAAAAACGCCCGCCTCAACCGACAAAAAAAACAAAGTGGCCTACAATCCATAAACGGGCGGGGATGACATGATGACGAAAAAAATTAAAATTCGCTCATTTTTGATCGGGGGGTTCTTTACCCTTTTTTTTGTTGTTCTCATCGCGAAAATCTATTGGATTCAAGTCGTAGATGCGGCGTGGCTGACAAGTAAGGCGGAGAAAATTTGGGAAAAAGATAAAGTGATCACGCCGGCCAGAGGCGAAATTCTCGACCGCAACGATAAAGTGCTGGCTGTAGATGCGACCGCATATACCGTTTCGCTGAACCCGGAAATTATCAATCTTTATAACATTTCGGACGACGTCGCGCAAGGGCTGGCTGATATTTTAAAAGAGTCGGACGATGGCAAAGCAGCTTTGGTTGCTAAAATCCGTGACATGGCTACGAGAAAAAGAGATAACGGCACGTTTGCAAAAAATGTGGAGGTTCGCAGCGAAGGCTGGAAAATCGAAAAAGATAAAGCGGACGCCGTGCAAAAACTGATCGCCTCGCTGCAAACCAAACTGGATAAGAAACCGAAAGATAACGTCGGCATCTACCTCCTCGAGGACAAGAAACGCTATTATCCAGGAGAAACGCTCGCTTCCCATGTGCTCGGCTATACGAACAAAGAGGGAGCCGCTTCGATGGGGCTGGAAGCCAATCTCGACGATATCCTCAAAGGGGTTCCCGGCATGATGAAGCACGAAACCGATCCGAAGGGCGTCGAGCTTCCCGATTCCAAAATCAACTTTAAACCCGCCGAGGACGGCAAAAACGTCAGGCTGACGATCGATAAAAACATCCAGTACTATATGGAAACCGCACTTGCCAAAGTGAACGAAAAATGGCATCCTAAAAGCTTGACGGCTATCGCGGTCGACCCACAAACGATGGAAATACTTGGAATGGCTAATTTACCGACGTTCAATCCGAACAAGTACTGGACGTTCAAGGACCAGAACGATTTTAAAAACAACGCCATCGCTTCCCGTTACGAGCCCGGTTCCACGTTCAAAATCGTCACTCTCGCCGGCACGGTGCAGGAAGGCTTGTTTAACCCGAACGCTACATATCAATCAGGTGCCATACGTGTCGAAGACAGGGAGCTTCATGACCATAACCGCGTAGGATGGGGGAAAATAACTTTTCTGGACGGTTTGAAACGTTCCAGTAACGTGGCATTCGTTAAGCTTGGCTATGAAATGCTGGGAAGGGAACGGCTCGATGACTATATTAAGAGGTTCGGGTTCGATAAAAAGACGAATATCGATCTGCCGAACGAGGTGTCGGGCTTGATCGCCATGAAGTACGGCCCTGAGTACGCAACGGCGACTTACGGGCAGGGCAAGGTCGTTGTGACCGCGATTCAGCAAACTGCCGCGTATGCGGCGATGGCCAACGGCGGCAAGCTGATGTGGCCGCATGTCGTCAAAGATATCGTCGACCCGAAGACGGGCGATGCCATTCAGTCTTTTGCCCCCAAAGTAGTCAGCCAGGTTGTAACCGAGCAAACCGCCAAGCAGGTGACCGGATATTTGGAGCAGGTCGTTTCCGACCAGGATATCGGTACAGGCAAGCTGGCATACATGGAGGGGTATCGGGTCGCCGGGAAAACAGGAACGGCAAACATCGTTTTGCCCGGTGACAAAACGTATTCCACCAATACATGGGTCATTTCGTTTATCGGCTATGCGCCGGTTGAAAATCCGAAGATTTTGATTACGCTGATTGCCGACCAGCCGGACCTTGGCGGGAACTACCACTTGGGCGGTCAGGTGCTCGCTCCGGCGTTCAAAGAAATCGCGACCGAGTCTCTGCAGTACATGGGCGTTGCCTCGACCAAGCAGACGAAAGTCGTGACGCAGGAAGCGAACAAGATGACGATGCCGGATCTCGTGGATGCGGCGCAGGACATCGTAACCGACAAAGCCAAGGAGCTGAATTTGAAGCTCGAAGTGTTCGGCAAAGGCAGCCAGGTGATCGAACAATTTCCGCGGGCCGGTACTGAAATTTTGTCGACCCAACGAATTTATGTAGCTATGCAGCCGCTTGATTCTTTGCCTGTTCCCAGCTTTAAAGGCAGGTCGCTGCGCGATGCGATGGAAGCCTGCTCATTTCTCAAGCTGAACTGCCAAACTTCGGGAGAAGGCTACGTAACGGATCAATCGGTGGCGGGAGAAGGGGATTCGCGCACGGTAACCTTGCAGCTCCAACCGCTAGGCGAAACGGCTTCACCGCCGTCACCATCTCCGTCGCCATCGCCGGGGCCGAATGCGAAAGATAAGGACAATGGCAAAAAATCGGATACGGCTGCGAAAAACGGTGCGGCGAAAAAAACGCAGTGACGGATAGCTTGTTCTAACCCCAGTTTGTCCCGAATAGTCATGATATGAACGATCTTGACTTGTTTGGAAGGGGGAGCGAACGCACATGCGCGTATCCAACGTTACCGTTCGTCGCAGACTGTTTGCAGCGCTCATTATCGGAACGGTCATTTTCTCAGCGCTCATCCTGCGTCTGGCTTACGTACAAATATGGATGGGCCCGGATTTGGCGGAAAAGGCGGAGAACAGTTGGCGGAGGGATATTCCGTTCGCACCGAAGAGGGGCGAGATTCTCGACCGGAACGGCGTCGCGCTCACCTACAATGTCAGCACGCCGTCGGTGATGGCGATTCCCGTACAGCTGAAGGACGCCCGGACTGTCGCCGGGAAGCTGGCGGAAATGCTGCAGGGCAATGAGGACGAAATCTACAAGCAGATGACCAAGCGGGCGAGAATTAACGAAATTAAGCCTACAGGCCGCAAAATTACAGTTGAAAAAGCGCAGGAAATCCGCAATTTGAAGCTGCCCGGCATCGTCGTCGCGGAAGATAACAAGCGTTATTATCCGTTCGGCACGCTGGCCGCCCATATACTCGGGTTTACAAACGCATATAACGAAGGATTGACCGGTGTAGAAGCCAAGTACAACAAATATTTGAACGGCATTCCCGGCAGCATTTCCTACATGGCCGATGCGGCGGGAAGGCAGCTGGAAGGCACGACGGACGAGTATGTGAAGCCCAAAGACGGCCTGAACCTGCAGCTGACGATCGACAGCCACTTGCAGTCCATTATGGAGCGGGAGCTTGACCAGACGATGCTGCAGTACCAGCCGCAAAACGTGCTGGCAATCATGATGGACCCGAACAATGGGGAAATACTGGCGATGGGCAGCAGACCGACCTATGAGCCCGGCAATTATAAAGAATACGCGTCCGAGACGTATAACCGGAACCTGCCGATATGGAAAACGTACGAGCCCGGTTCCACGTTTAAAATTATTACGCTGGCAGCTGCGTTAGAGGAGAAAAAGGTAGATTTAAAGAACGAAGGTTTTTACGACCCCGGCTTCATCGAAGTGGGAGGGGCGAGGCTGCGCTGCTGGAAACGGGGCGGGCACGGCAGCGAGACGTTTTTGCAAGTTGTCGAAAATTCCTGCAACCCGGGATTCGTCGTGATGGGGCAGCGCCTCGGAAAAGAGAAGCTGTTCGACTACATTTCGAAATTCGGCTTCGGCAAAAAAACGGGCATCGATCTGGGCGGGGAAGAGAACGGAATCCTGTTCAAGCCTTCGCAGGTCGGTCCGGTGGAACTGGCCACAACCTCATTCGGGCAAGGGGTTTCGGTGACGCCGATTCAGCAAATTGCGGCCGTCTCGGCGGCAATCAACGGGGGCAAGCTGTTCAAGCCCCATGTCGCCAGATCGTTCTCCAACCCGGAAACCGGAGAGGTTGTAGATGTGATCGAACCCGAGCTGGTGCGCAACGTCATATCGGAAAATACGTCCAAGCAGGTGCGCGAGGCGCTGGAAAGCGTAGTCGCCAAAGGAACGGGCCGCAATGCGTTCATCGACGGATACCGGGTCGGCGGCAAAACCGGTACGGCGCAAAAAGTAGTGAACGGCCGCTATTCGCCGGATGAGCATATCGTTTCGTTCATCGGCTTCGCTCCGGCCGACAATCCGCGCATCGTCGTGTACGCTGCCGTAGACGATCCGCAGGGCATTCAGTTCGGCGGTCTGATCGCCGCTCCGCTGGTCAGAAACATGATGGCGGACGCTCTGCGCTACATGAAAGTTGAGCCCAGCAAGCAGCAATTGGACCGCGATTATCGCTACGGAGAAACGCCGGTCGTCGAAGTGCCCAATTTGATTGGCGCTACGGTCGAAGACATTTATGAAGATTTGAACATGAACTTCAAGCTGGCGAAGTCGGGGAACGGCAAATACGTGATGAGCCAAGCACCGAAACCGGGCGCCAGGGTCGAACAAGGATCGACGATCCGCATTTTTTTGTCGAACAGCGAACCGCCGCAGCAATAAATTTCCTTTACTTGCGAAAAAAAGATGGGCCGCAGACATGTTTTGCTTTTCTCGGCGCATAAAATTGTCCATAATAGATACGATTGCGATTTTGTTTAAAACGGGAGGGTTTGCCGATGAGACTGAAAGAGCTTGCTTCCGCACTGCTCGTTGCCCATATACACGGAGATGGCAATACGGAGATTACCGGCATCGAGTCCGATTCGCGCAAAGTGCACGCGGGCGATTTGTTTCTTTGTATCCCGGGACTGGCCGCGGACGGCCATGATTTTGCCCCCAAAGCCGTAGAGCTGGGGGCTGCGGCGCTCGTTACGGAGAGAGCGTTGGACCTGCCGGTGCCTCAATTGGTCGTAAAAGACGCCAGGTATGCCATGGCGGCATTGTCGGCCCATTTTTACGGGTACGCCGGAAGCTCCATGAAAGTCATCGGAGTGACGGGGACGAACGGCAAGACAACTTCAACTTATTTGATCGAGCGGATTTTGAGCGATCAAGGATATAAAACAGGCTTGATGGGGAACATTCACATCAAAATCGGCGCGGAATATTCGGAGAACAAGGCGACCAACACCCAGGAAGCTTTGGAGCTTCAGCGCATTCTCAGAAAAATGGCGGATCAGCATACCGATTACTGTATTATGGAAGTATCTTCGCACGGGCTGGATATGGGAAGAGTCAAAGGGGTTCGTTTCCGCACGGGCCTGTTTACGAATTTGACGCAGGATCATTTGGATTACCACCAAACGATGGACAATTACAAAGCCGCCAAAGGGCTGCTTTTTTCCAGGCTGGGCAACGAATTTACCGCCGATCCGAACGGCAGGCAGTACGCGGTGCTCAATGCGGACGATCCGGCGTCGGCCTATCTCGCCAAGCAGACGTCCGCGCAGGTCGTCACCTACGGCATCGATAGCGAAAGCGATGTGCGGGCGACCGACATTCGAATGACCGCGGAGGGCGTGGAATTCCGTCTCGTTTCATTTGCCGGCGAGGCCCTGTTCCGCATGAAGCTGTTCGGCAAATTTAACGTTTACAATGCGCTTGGGGCAATTGCCTCAACTTTGGCGGAAGGCGTTCCGCTTGAGCAAATCCGGAATAGTTTGGAAAGTGTGGCCGTCGTGGAAGGGCGAATGGAGCCTGTGATCGAAGGCCAGAACTATTTGGTCCTGGTTGATTACGCCCATACGCCGGACGGCCTGGAGAACGCGCTGACGGCGATTCGGGAGTTTGCCGAAGGCCGCATCATTACGTTGTTTGGCTGCGGCGGCGACCGCGACCGTACGAAGCGGCCGCTCATGGGCAAAGTAACGGCGAAATACAGCGATTATTTATATGTGACCTCGGATAATCCGCGGACGGAAGATCCCGAGGAAATTCTTCGGGATATCGTTCCAGGGCTTGAGGAAGCCGGATATTCGAGCGATAAATACGAGCTCATCGCGGATCGCAGAAAAGCGATACAAAAGGCTATTGAAGGGGCAGGCCCCAAAGATGTAGTATTGATAGCGGGAAAAGGCCACGAAACGTATCAGGATATCATGGGGGTCAAGCATGATTTTGATGATCGTTTGGTGGCTAAGGCTGCGATAAGGGGAAGAAAGCAATGATCAGTCGTACATTGGGGGAAATCAGGGAAATGCTGGATGCCGCCTTCGCGGAAGGCGGAGCGGGAGATGCGGCTTTGCGCATACAGGGCGTATCGACGGATACCCGGACGATTCAGCCGGGAACGCTCTTCGTGCCGCTGATCGGCGAGCACTTCGACGGGCACGCCTATGCGGCGGAAGCCTATGACAGGGGCGCTGCTGCGGCTTTATGGCAGGCGGACCGGCCGAACCCGCCCGAGGGCATGCCGATTGTCATCGTGCAGGATACGCTCGCTGCGCTTCAGCAGCTTGCCAAAGCTTACCGCAAGCAGCTGCCGGTGCGGATCGTCGGCATTACCGGCAGCAACGGGAAAACGACGACCAAAGATTTGGTCGCGTCCGTGCTGGGCGGCACATACAAGGTGCATAAGACGAAAGGAAATTTCAATAATCATATCGGATTGCCGCTGACCTTGCTGCAGCTGGAAGAAACGACCGAATTCGCCGTCGTGGAAATGGGCATGAGCGGCAGGGGCGAGATCGAGCTGTTATCCAGGCTCGCCGAGCCGGAGGCGGCGATCATTACGATGATCGGCGAGTCGCATTTGCTCCAGCTCGGCACACGCGAGGAGATCGCCCGCGCGAAGGCCGAGATCGTGAGCGGGATGCCGGACGGCGCGCTGTTCGTCTATAACGGAGACGAGCCGCTGATCGAGCAGGCGCTGGCCGAGCGTGCGCTGCCTGAAGGGTTGCGGACGATCCGCTTCGGCAGCAGCGAGCAAAGCGGCCTGCATCCGACGCACATCCGCATGGATGCGGACGGGGCTCATTTCTCCATTAACCGGCCGGACTACCCGGAATTGTACATCCCGCTGCTCGGCACGCACAACGTGATCAATGCGCTGGCCGCCATTGCGATCGGAGAATCGTTCGGCGTGCCGCCTGAGGCCGTTGCAGCAGGCCTCGCCTCGCTGCAAATGACCAGCATGCGCATCGAGAAGCTGACGGCAGCCTCGGGGCTGACCGTGCTCAACGATGCGTACAACGCGAGCCCGGCGTCGATGCGCGCGGCGATCGCGCTGGCCGAGCAGCTCACCGGCTTCGGCCGCAAGTTCGTCGTGCTCGGCGACATGCTGGAGCTCGGCGAGCAGGAAGAGCAGTTCCATCGCGGCATCGGCGCGCTGCTGTCGCCCGACCGCATCGACGGCGTCTTCACGTTCGGGCGGCTTGGCGGCTTGATCGCGGAGGAAGCCGCCAAGGCGTACCCGCAGGGACGCGTGCGCTCCTACGACGACAAGCGGCTGCTCGCTGCCGAGCTCGCCGAGCTTGTGCAGCCGGACGACTTGGTGCTCGTCAAAGGCTCGCGCGGCATGCGGCTTGAACAGGTCGTGAACGCCCTGCTATCCTAAACTTATTGCAAATATTCAAGCTTATCGCCCCTTGCCTTTAGGGAAGCGAGCAGGAGGAACCAAAGTGGAAAACGCAATATTATTGACGATGGGTGTGGCCTTCGTGCTCGCGCTCATCATGGGACCGCTCTTTATTCCGATTTTGCGGCGGATGAAATTCGGCCAGCAAATCCGTACCGACGGTCCGCAAGGCCATCTCAAAAAACAAGGGACCCCGACCATGGGCGGCACGATCATTTTGCTCGCGCTGGCGCTGGCAACGCTGCGCTTTGCCGACAAAACGACCGATCTGCTCATCCTGCTGATCGCTTCGCTCGGCTATGGGCTCGTCGGCTTTCTTGACGACTATATTAAAATCATTTTCAAGCGCTCTCTCGGGCTGACGGCCAGACAGAAGCTGTTCGGACAGCTGCTGATTTCGGCGATTGTCTGCTTCCTGCTCGTCAGGGAAGGCCACAGCACGGACTTGTTGGTTCCTTTCATCGAATTTCATCTCAACCTGGGCTGGCTGTATTTCCCGCTGATGGCGATCCTGATGCTGGGCGCGTCCAACGCGGTCAATTTCACGGACGGTCTTGACGGCCTGCTGGCGGGTACCAGTGCCATCGCTTTCGGAGCCTACACGGTCATCGCGATGAACAACACGCAGCCGGAAGCGGCGATTTTCTCCGCAGCCATGGTCGGCGCCGTTCTCGGATTTCTCGTATTCAACGCCCACCCGGCCAAAGTGTTCATGGGCGATACGGGTTCGCTCGGCATTGGCGGAGGGCTTGTAGCGGTAGCGATCCTGACGAAAGCCGAGCTGCTGCTTGCGGTCATCGGCGGCGTGTTTCTCGTCGAGATTTTGTCCGTCGTCATTCAAGTGGTATCCTTTAAGACAAGAGGCAAGCGCGTTTTCAAAATGGCGCCGATCCATCATCATTTCGAATTGGTCGGCTGGTCCGAATGGCGCGTCGTCATCACATTCTGGGTGGTCGGCTTAGTTCTTGCCGCGCTCGGATTATATATGAATGAGGTGTTATAGATCATGAAGCATCCGCGGGAATATCGTGGACTTGAAGTCGTTATTTTGGGCTTGGCTCGCAGCGGAGTCGCTGCGGCTAAGCTTTTTCATCACTTTGGAGCCATCGTCCAAGTGAACGATAAAAAGGAGCGCAGCGCATGCCCTGAAGCCGATGAATTGGAGGCTCTGGGTATTTCTGTTGTATGCGGGCATCATCCGGACTCGCTCGTCCATAAGGGCGTGGCGCTCGTAGTGAAAAATCCGGGCATTCCGTATACCGTGGCGCCGGTCCGCATAGCCGGGGAGCTGGGCATCGAGGTCGTGACCGAGGTCGAGGTCGCCTATCATATTTCTCAAGCGCCGATCATCGGCATTACGGGCTCGAACGGCAAGACGACGACGACGACCCTGATCGGCCAAATGCTGGACGCAGGCGGTCTTTCGCCGGTGGTGGCGGGCAATATCGGCCGCGCTTTGACCGAGGCTGCGCCGGAAGTGACCGGGTCCGACTGGCTCGTTGTGGAGCTGAGCAGCTTCCAGTTAAAGGGAACCGTCGATTTCAGACCGAAAATCGCCCTTCTGCTCAACGTATATGAAACCCATTTGGACTACCATGGCTCGATGGACGACTATATCGCGTCCAAAGCGAAGCTTTTTGCCAATCAGACGGTTCAGGATACGGCTATTGTGAACTGGGACGATCCGGTGTGCCGGTCGCTGGTTCCGGGTCTGAAGGCGAAGCTGCTGCCTTTTTCGATGAAAGAAGCGCTCGCATTCGGCGTCTATTTGGACGCACGCACGGATACGATCGTATATTCGGATGGGGAAGGCGTCATACATACGATTCTGCCGGCCAAAGAAATGGGCATTCCGGGAAGCTACAACGTGGAAAACGCGCTGGCTGCGGCCGCTGCGGCGATTACGGCGGGCGTGAAGCCGGAAGCGATTGCGGATGTGCTCAGAAGCTTCAGGGGCGTCGAGCACCGGCTTGAGTTTGTGCGCGAGCTGAACGGCGTCACCTTTTACAACAATTCGAAAGCGACGAACTCGGCGGCTTCGATCAAATCGATCGAGGCGTTCGACCGGGGGGTTGTGCTGATCGCCGGCGGGCTGGACCGCGGCTCGGATTACATGGAGCTGCTGCCGGTTTTCCGCGAACGGGTGAAAGGCCTCGTCACGTTGGGGCAGACGAAGGAGAAAATTAACCGCATCGCCGAGCTGGCAGGGATTAGCCGGGTCAAAAGCGTCGATACTGCTAAAGATGCAGCGGACGCGGTATCCCAGGCGGTACGGCTTGCTTCGCAAATGAGCGAAGCGGGCGACATCGTGCTGCTTTCGCCGGCTTGTGCCAGCTGGGACATGTTTCCATCCTATGAGGACAGGGGACGCATGTTTAAGGAGTCCGTGCATAACCTTTAAGTAGGGCCTATCCATATTCGGCGGATAAGCCCACTACACTTGCGTAAGAGGTGTTTGGTATGGGCAAAGCACGGTCCGCTCCGGATATATGGATTATTATTCCTACCTTGTTGTTATTGACAATCGGCGTTATTATGGTGTACAGTGCCAGTGCGGTTCTTGCTTACCGGGAATTCGGAGACTCGCTGTATTATTTGAAAAGGCAGCTCTTGTTCGCCGTTCTCGGCATTGCCGCCATGTTTTTTACGATGAATGTGGATTACTTGGTTTGGAAAAATTATGCCCGCATCGCGCTGCTCGTCTGTTTCGGCCTGCTCCTCATCGTGCTGATCCCGGGAATCGGGGTTGTCCGGGGGGGCGCCAGAAGCTGGCTCGGCATCGGCGCATTCGGCATTCAGCCTTCCGAATTTATGAAGATCGGCATGATTCTCTTTTTGTCCAAAATGCTCTCGGATCAGCAGTCGAAAATCACGCTGTTTACGAAAGGGCTTTTGCCGCCGCTCGGCATTATGGGACTTGCTTTCGGACTGATCATGCTCCAGCCGGACTTGGGGACGGGAGTCGTCCTCGTCGGCGCTTCTCTGCTGATCATTTACACGTCCGGAGCCAGACTGCTGCACTTATCCTACCTGGGCATGGTCGGAGTGGCCGGCTTTGTCGGGCTCGTCATTGCGGCGCCGTACCGCCTGAAGCGAATTACCGCGTTCCTTGACCCTTGGCAGGATCCGCTCGGGGCCGGCTACCAGTCGATTCAATCGCTGTATGCGATCGGGCCCGGGGGCCTGGTCGGACTGGGACTCGGCATGAGCCGGCAAAAATACAGCTATTTGCCCGAGCCTCAAACGGATTTCATCTTCTCGATTATTGCGGAAGAACTGGGCTTTATCGGCGGCACGCTCGTCCTGCTGCTGTTCACGATATTGGTGTGGAGAGGGATGAGGACGGCGCTAACCGCGCCAGACACCTTTGCCAGTCTGATCGCTGTCGGCATTATCGGCATGATCGCCGTGCAGGTGATTATCAATATCGGAGTTGTCATCGGCATGTTTCCGGTCACCGGCATTACGCTGCCGCTGATCAGCGCCGGAGGCTCCTCCCTGACGCTGATGTTGACTTCGATCGGCATTTTGCTGAACATATCCCGCTATTCGAGGTGAATGACCATGAAAACGATCGTCTTTACCGGAGGCGGCTCGGCCGGGCACGTCACGCCTAACATTGCGCTGATGACCAAGCTCAAGCGGTTAGGCTGGGAGATCCGCTACATCGGATCGGCGACCGGCATCGAGAAGGATATCATCGAAAAGGAAGGCATTCCTTTTTATCCGATTTCCTCCGGAAAGCTTCGCAGATATTTTGACTTGAAAAACTTGAAAGATCCTTTTAAAGTCGTGAAGGGCGTATACGAGTCTTATAGACTGCTGCGCCGCCTCAAGCCCGCCATCGTCTTTTCGAAGGGCGGGTTCGTTTCCGTCCCCGTCGTTTTCGGCAGCAAGATGAACCGGATTCCTGTCATTATTCATGAGTCGGACATAACGCCGGGTTTGGCGAACAAGCTTTCGATTCCTTTTGCGACCAAAGTTTGCGTAACGTTCCCCGAGTCGCTGAAGCATGTGCGGGAACCCAAAGCGGTGCTGACCGGCCTGCCGATCCGCGATCAGATCAGCGGCGGCAAAGCTTCCCGGGGATACCATCTGTGCGATTTCCACAGCGGCAAGCCTGTCGTGCTGGTCATGGGCGGAAGCTTGGGCTCGCAAGCGATCAATCATGCGGTCAGGGAGAGTTTGCCCCGGCTGCTGGAACATTTTCAAATCGTGCATATTTGCGGGAAAGGCCATATAGCCCCTGACCTCGCGGGCCGGAGAGGCTACAAGCAGTTCGAGTACATTTCGGAGGATTTGCCGGATGTGATGGCGATGTCGGAGCTTGTCATTTCCCGCGCGGGCGCTACTTCGATCTATGAGTTTTTAATATTGGAAAAACCGATGCTGCTCATTCCGCTGACGCTTCAGGCAAGCCGGGGAGATCAACTCCTCAATGCGCAATCGTTCCAAAAAGCCGGCTATGCCGACGTGCTGTTCGAGGAGCAGCTTTCTGCGGACTCGCTCGCAGAGCGGGTCGAATCGCTGTACGCGAAGCGCGACGATTACAAGGCTGCGATGAAATCCCGCCAGGAGACCGATGCGGTCCAGGCGATCGTCCGGCTGATTGAAACTTACAGTTTACCCTCATAACTTTGACGGATTATGAATAGGCGATTGTCACACTCTCTTTCGATTTTACATAAACTACACTATAACCGTGACAGAAACCAAACGGCTTTATACAGCGCGACGCTCCGGAAACCGGCCATTTTCGGCCCGCTTGTATATTTGGAATCTTACAATTCCGCCCTGCGTTCTGTGAAGGAGGTTTCCCATGCAGCAGTTAATTTCGGCTTTGCAAGCAGCAGGCATTCATGACATTCGAACGAATGAACGTTTGGCCCCCTATACGACTTGGAAAATAGGAGGACCTGCCGACGTGCTGGTCATTCCCCGCAGTATCGATCAGATTGCCGCCGCCATACGGACCTTGCACGACAGCGGCATCCCGTGGACGGTCATCGGACGCGGTTCGAATCTGCTGGTGAGGGATAAAGGCATCAGAGGGGTCGTCATCAAGCTGGGCAGCGAGCTGGAAACGCTCCGTTTCGAGGGCGTTACCGCATACGCCGGCGCCTCGTATTCGTTCATCAAGCTATCGATTCTGGCTGCCAAAGAAGGGTTAACCGGGCTTGAGTTCGCGGGAGGAATTCCCGGCACTGTGGGAGGCGCCGTCTATATGAATGCAGGGGCCCATGGATCTGATGTGTCACGCATACTCAAGAAGGCTGATGTGATTCTGGATACAGGGGAATTGGTAACGATGCAGGCGGAGGATTTGCAGTATGCGTATCGGCATTCGATTCTGCATACGCTGCCCGGCATCGTAACGGAAGCTGTCTTCGAGCTGCAGGCCGGAGACCGCAAGGAGATTGCCGGCGCCATGGCGGCGTACCGGGATCGCCGGCTTCGCACTCAACCGCTTCAATTGGCTTGCGCAGGCAGTGTTTTCCGCAATCCGCCAGTGGGCTTTGCGGCCAAACTGATCGAAGAGGCCGGCCTGAAAGGCAAGAGGGTCGGCGGAGCGGAAGTGTCCGCTCTGCATGCCAATTTCATTGTCAATACCGGGAACGCAACAGCCGAGGATGTTCTCGCCCTTATACAGGAGGTGCAGCGGGACGTACTGAACAAGTACGGAGTATCGCTTGTGCCGGAAGTTTTGGTGGTGGGCGAGAGGTAAATCGGAGGTGGAACTTTGGAGAAGCTCGTTATCGAAGGTGGAAAACCTCTCTCGGGAGCCATCCAGATACACGGCGCTAAAAACGCCGCATTACCTATCTTAGCAGCCTGCATCTTAGCTAGCGGTACTCATACGTTGACGAATGTTCCCAATTTGCTGGATATCGATACGATGCTGCGGATTCTCCGCGCCCTGGGTTGCCGGGCCGAGCAGCAGGACGATACCGTAACCGTTCTTACATCCACAGCTCATTCCTCCCATATCCCTGAAGAATTGATGGGGCAAATGCGCTCCTCCATCTTTTTGATGGGTCCGCTACTAGCCAGATTCGGCAGCGTGACCGTGTACCAGCCCGGAGGCTGCGCCATCGGCGAACGCAAGATCGACTTGCATCTGAAAGGTCTGCAAGCGCTTGGAGCCCGAATTGAAGAGTCCGCCAACAAAATCGTATGCACCGCCGGCTCGCTGCAGGGAAGCGAGATCGTTCTTGACTTCCCGAGCGTAGGCGCCACGGAAAATATTATGATGGCTGCCGTGCTGGCCGAAGGCACTACAACGATTTACAATGCGGCCAGAGAACCGGAAATCCAGGATTTGCAAAATTTTCTGAACACGATGGGCGCCGATATTATCGGGGCGGGCACCGACACGATTACGATTCGCGGAGTCAAGACGCTTGAGCCCTGCACGTACCGCATTATCCCGGACCGCATCGTGGCCGGCACGTTTCTGGTCGCTGCGGCCGCTACAAGGGGAAGCGTCACCCTGGAAAGGGTGAACCCCGCCCATCTGACCTCCGCGATTCACGTCCTGAAGCGCGCAGGTATCCAAATCGCAATTGACGGTGATATAATACATGTGAGCTGTCCTGCGAGGCCGAAAGCCGTAGAACGGATCGTCACCTCGCCGTATCCCGCATTTCCGACCGACCTGCAATCCCAGGTCATGGTTTTGCTCTCTTTGGGCGACGGACTCAGCGTCATGAAAGAAACGATTTTTGAAGGCAGATTCAAGCACGTAGACGAACTGTCCCGCATGGGGGCGGATATACGTGTCGATCTGAGCTCGGCCTTTATCCGAGGCGTTCCGAGGCTTTACGGAGCGACGGTCGAGGCCACGGATTTGCGCGCCGGCGCCGCTCTTGTCATTGCCGGTCTGGCTGCGCACGGCACGACGATCGTTGAGCAAATTCATCATATTGATAGAGGTTATGATAGAATTGAGGTTATGCTGACCAGATTGGGTGCCTCCGTGCACCGCCAATCCCCGGTTCCGAGCGAGTAAGCACGTCCAGGCTCTGGCTGCTCCCTTCCTGCCCGCAGGAGGGGGCGGACGGTTTGCTGCGGCCGGCTGCTCGCGTACCGGTGCGGCGCATATCTCCATACTGCAAAAACGAGCCAGCTGCAGTTTGCGTTACTGGCCGATTCAACTGCTCTCCATTCCGCTAACGCGTTTGTCCGGGGGCGGAAATCTTTGGCGCTTTCTATCAAGGAGAAGGAGAGGGCGGTAATTAATAATAGGTGGTGCCCATCTTGCCCGAAGACCGCAAAGTACCCGCCATACCCAATCCGAAGCCGCGCTCGCGTTCGAACCGGAAGCTGCTGGGCTTCTTGTTCTTTTTTTTCATCACCGTGCTGGTGATCCTCTTTTTCCAATCTTCCTTAAGCCGAATCAGCGAAATACAAATCGAAGGCAATGAGCTGATTTCCGCCGATGCGATCGGACAAGCCGCCCAGGTTGCCGCCGGCGATCATTTTTTTGCCGTCAGCTCGGGGGCGATTGAAAGCCGCGTAGCGAAGCTGCCCATCGTCAAGGCGGTCGAGGTTACGAAACATTTTCCCGGCGTTATTCACATTCAGGTGCAGGAGCATCCCAAAGTAGCGTTCCAAATCGCAGCCGACGGCCGCAAGCAGGCTGTGCTCGCCGACGGTGCTGTCGTCGCTTTGGCCGACGGTAATTTTCCGCTGGACAAGCCGATTCTGACGGGATGGTCGGACTCCGATCCGAACAAAATCGCGCTTTGCAAAGCGCTCGGCAGCATTCCCGCCGCTTCCCTGTCCGACATTTCGGAAATCAAACCGGACCCTTCAGATTCATACCCGGATAAGATCAAGCTGTATACCCGGTCCCAGTTCGAGGTGTATACGACGATCGCCTACTTGCCCGCGAAAATTGACAAACTGCCGGCTTATATAGCAAGCTTAGGAGAAGATCATATTACGAATGGCATTATTAAAATGTTCGAGGTCGACAATCACGCTCCGTTCGATCCTTCCGACTCGTCCCCAAAAGACGCTGCCGGCCAGGACGGGGCAAAATCGGGAAGCAATGCGGATTCCGCTGCGGATTCGAAAAAGGATGTGAAAAAAGATGCGGATAAGTCTGACGCCAAATCCGTTCCCAAAAATACGCCCAAACCGAGTCCCAAACCGACGACGAAAGATACGGCCCGGCCATCGTGACAAAAAAACGCAAATAGACTACTCAATCCATTGAAATAATGTTAAAATTAGTTTTATGGTTACTTTTTTCAATATTCTTTCAAACTAGCAACTTTTCGTGGAAACGATTGCCAATGCGTAAGCAATAATGCAATTTGAGACTTGAACTTGCAGCAAAAAAAGCGTAAAAAAAAGAGGGAATATGGCTACGGTGTGGAATAAGTACAAATGCACGCGTGAAGAACGCTCATTATTACCCAAGTTACAGGAGGTGCCAAGGGATTGAGCAACAATGACATCATTGTTAGTTTGGACATCGGTACATCCAAGGTTCGTGCTATTATTGGGGAAGTCGTGAACGGAACCATTAATATAATAGGTGTGGGATCTGCCGATTCGGAAGGTATTCGTAAAGGCGCTATCGTCGACATCGATCAAACCGTCAACTCGATTCGCAGTGCGGTAGATCATGCCGAGCGCATGGTAGGTGTACAAATATCCGAAGTTTATGTTGGAATTTCCGGCAACCATATCGCTCTTCAATCGAGCCATGGCGTCGTCGCCGTTTCGAATGAGGACCGGGAGATCGGAGATGAAGACATTGATCGGGTCATTCAGGCAGCCAGAGTTATCGCACTACCTCCCGAGCGTGAAATCATTGGAGTCGTACCCAAGCAGTATTTAGTCGATGGGCAGGAGGGAATTAATGATCCCCGCGGTATGATCGGAGTCCGGTTGGAAGTGGAAGCGACGATCATTACCGGAGCGAAGACCGGGATACATAATTTGCTTCGCGTCGTTGAAAAATCCGAATTAAAAGTGGCCGGTCTCATTTTGATGTCGCTGGCTTCCGGTCAGCTCGCTTTATCCAAAGACGAGAAAGCGATCGGAACCGTGCTTGTAGACGTCGGAGCGGGATCGACGACGATCGCCGTTTTCGAACAAGGAAATTTGCTTGCGACTTCCACGATTCCGATCGGCGGCGAATTCATTAGCAACGACATTGCCATCGGGCTTCGAACGCAGCTGGAAATTGCCGAGAAAATCAAGTTGAAATACGGCTGCGCGTCCATAGACGATTCTGCGCCGGATCAACTATTCAAAGTTGCGAGAATCGGAAGCAACATCGAAAAAGAATTTTCACAGGTCGATCTCGCGAATATTATTGAGCCTCGCGTACAAGAAATTTTCCATCTCATTCGCGCGGAAGTGCATCGTTTGGGTTACGGCGAGTTGACCGGCGGGTACGTGCTGACCGGCGGAACCGTTTGTATGCCGGGCATGCTTGCCGTCGCGCAAGCCGAACTAGCAACATCCGTACGCATTGCTGTTCCCGATTTTATCGGCGTGCGGGATCCTTCCTTTACAAGCGGTGTTGGCATTATTCAATTCGTTTCCAAATATATGAGAACTCGCAGCACGGGCGGCTCAGGCTTCGCCAAGAAAATTGCCGCCAAGGCTCCGAGCAAAAAATCCTCCGGCACCACAACGACAAAACCCGGTTGGATGGAACGGGTAAAAAATTTTTTCAGCGAGTTCATTTAGCTTTGGCAGTGAAAGTATAGTTAGGAGGATATGGCTCACATGTTTGAATTTGATCTGGATATGGACCAGTTGGCTCAAATAAAAGTAATTGGAGTAGGCGGCGGCGGCAGCAACGCCGTGAACCGCATGATTGAGGGCGGCGTAAGAGGCGTCGAATTCATCACGGTAAATACGGATGCGCAAGCGCTCCATCATGCGCAGGCGGAGATTAAACTGCAAATCGGGGACAAGCTTACAAGAGGTCTCGGAGCGGGCGCCAATCCGGAAGTCGGCAAGAAAGCGGCTGAAGAGTCGAGAGAGATGATTTTAAACTCGCTGCGCGGCGCCGACATGGTGTTCGTTACAGCGGGAATGGGCGGCGGCACCGGAACGGGAGCCGCTCCGGTCATCGCCGAAATTGCCAAAGAAGTCGGTGCTTTGACCGTAGGCGTCGTTACGCGCCCGTTCACTTTTGAAGGCCGTAAGCGCTCTATGCAGGCCGAACAAGGGATTGCCGCTCTGAAAGAGAAAGTCGACACGTTAATTATTATCCCTAACGACAGGCTGCTTGAAATCGTAGACAAGAAGACTCCTATGCTTGAAGCGTTTCGTCAGGCTGACAACGTGCTTCGTCAAGGGGTACAGGGCATTTCCGACTTGATTGCGGTGCCGGGATTAATTAACTTGGACTTTGCAGACGTCAAGACGATTATGACCGAGCGCGGATCGGCCCTGATGGGCATCGGCGTGGCGACCGGCGAGAACCGCGCTGCCGAAGCAGCCAAAAAAGCGATTTCCAGCCCCTTGCTGGAAACTTCGATCGAAGGCGCTCGCGGCGTTCTGATGAATATTACCGGCGGCACAAGCCTGAGCTTGTATGAAGTCAACGAAGCTGCCGATATCGTCGCTTCCGCTTCCGACATCGAAGTGAACATGATTTTCGGTGCGGTTATTGACGAGCGGTACAAGGACGAAATTCTGGTAACGGTTATCGCCACAGGCTTCGATCATAAAGTTGTGCAGCCTCAACCGCAGGTCAAACGTCCTTCCGCAGGCCAATCCGAACCTGCCGGCGACAACCGTTTGAACAATCTGAGACCTTTCGGCACGCAGACTTCGAACGACCAGTTGGACATCCCGACATTCCTCCGCAATCGCGGGCGGAATACCGACAAATAAATACACATTGCTCACATAGTAACCGAAGCCCCGCCACATTGGGGCTTCGGTTTTTTGCCGTTTCCGGGCCTTTTGAGAGCCTTCGGCAAGCCGCAGCAATTGACAAAAAAAGTTGCGTCCGACTGGCAAGTTTAGACAGACTTTGAAATATGATTACTATATACTGGTCTGGAGCCTAAATAATAAGTTTTCGCCAGAAAACTTGCTCCGCAAGCGTCTTCCTTGGGGAGGTGAGCAAATCGTGGTCGTATATGCGGATCTCATATTCCTGCTGAACTTTCTGATGGACGCGGCTATGCTCGCAGTGACGGCGAAGACCCGGAAAATAAAGTTCAAATGGTGGAGAATCGCGCTTTCGGCCAGTATCGGCGCTTCGTATGTCGTGTTAATGTTCGTTCCGGAGCTTTCCATCCTATTTACATTTTCTGTGAAATGTATATTTTGTATCGGCATGATTATGACAGCTTTTGGATTCGGCAGCCTACAAAATTTTTTGCGAAACCTGGGAACGTTCCTGTTGGTTAACTTTTCTGTCGCCGGGGGCATATTCGGCATCCATTACGTGCTATCGTCCTCGTCGGATGTAATGGACGGCCTTTTGTTTACCCATGCCGGGGGCATGGCGTTCAAGCTGCAGATCGGCCTCGTATTCATCTTGATTGCCGCCGGTGTTATGTTCTGGTGGTTCAGAACCGTGTTTCTGAGCACTAAGCAGCGCGAGGAGTTCACGGCTTTTTTGGCGGAAGTAAGCATTTATGTGGATGATTTTACCGCTTCCTGCAGAGGTTTGATCGATACGGGCAACCAGCTCTACGATCCGTTGACGCGAACCCCTGTCATGGTCATGGAAGTGTCCGAGTGGGGGGAAGTGCTGCCGGAAGAATGGCTGCAGCGCATTCGTTCGGCTGACGTTGACCAAATCATCAGCGGCCTCGGGACGGAGGAATTTGCATGGCAGGACCGTTTGCGTCTTGTGCCTTACCGGGGCGTTAACCGCAATACGCAGTTTATGCTGGCCATCAAGCCCGATAAGGTGGT
The DNA here is from genome assembly GCF_057749925.1 of Paenibacillus sp. sgz302191. Lineage (NCBI taxonomy): Bacteria > Bacillati > Bacillota > Bacilli > Caryophanales > Paenibacillaceae > Paenibacillus > Paenibacillus sp. sgz302191. The sequence goes on along the minus strand of NZ_JBYLHY010000006.1, from coordinate 138,458 downwards.
GATTACCTACAATGACAAGCAAATCGAGGCCTCCAAAGTGCTGATCGGTTTGGATGGAGGCAAGCTTTGCAGCGACGGATCGTATCAGGCGATCATACATCCCACCTTGGTTGCCGCGGGATAACGCTTTCAATTGCCGTTCGACCGGGGAAAAAGAGCCCGGCACATGCTTACGAAGTCAGTTTTGCTAGTGCAAAACTCAGCCTATGCTTACGAAGTTAGTTTTCCTACGGAAAACTCAGCGAATGCTTACGAAGTCAGTTTTGCTTACGCAAAACTCTTAGGAGGAAACCAACATGCTCTTGAAGTGGAAATTGCTCTTGCAAATTTTTTATTACAAAATATTGATGAAGCTCGGGCTCAAAGGCGAGGAAATCTATTACATAGGCGGAAGCGAGGCGCTGCCGCCGCCGCTTACGAGAGAAGAAGAAGAATATTTATTGGAAAAGTTACCATCGGGGGATGCGGCTATACGTGCTATGCTGATCGAGCGCAACCTGCGTTTGGTTGTCTATATAGCAAGAAAGTTTGAAAACACCGGCATCAACATTGAGGACCTGGTTTCCATAGGCGCGATTGGGCTTATCAAAGCGGTGAATACGTTCGATCCGGAGAAGAAGATCAAGCTGGCCACCTATGCTTCCCGCTGCATCGAGAATGAAATTTTGATGTACTTGCGCAGGAACAGCAAAATCCGCACCGAAGTTTCGTTCGACGAACCGCTGAATATCGATTGGGACGGCAATGAACTGCTGCTATCCGATGTGCTGGGGACGGAGAACGATACGATTTACCGCAACATCGAGGAGCAGGTGGACCGCAAGCTGCTGCATAAAGCGCTGGATAAGCTGACGGAACGCGAGCGCATTATTATGGAGCTGCGCTTCGGCCTTCAGGACGGCGAGGAAAAAACACAGAAGGATGTCGCGGATCTGCTTGGCATCTCCCAATCTTACATCTCCCGGCTGGAAAAACGAATTATTAAAAGGCTGCGCAAAGAATTTAATAAAATGGTTTAGCGAAGAGGGGCCGGCGCCTCTCTTTTTGCTTTGAAAAAAAATTTTCGCTTCCCGAATCGAAAATAATGCAGGACTAACGCGAGGGAGCAAGTTCAAACCCTTTTGTCAAGTAGGTCCGGGCGGATTTTAAGGCGAATAAATCAATCGCTCGCGGGGATAATTAACATTAATGTTTCTCCTTGGGAGGTAATCACGGTGACCCGAAATAAAGTCGAGATATGTGGTGTTGATACCGCCAAACTGCCTGTTCTGACCAATGCGGAAATGCGGGAGCTATTCGCTGAGCTGCAAACGAAACAGGAGCGGACTGCAAGAGAGAAATTAGTGAACGGGAACCTTAGACTGGTTCTCAGCGTGATTCAGCGATTTAACAATCGGGGAGAGTTTGTGGACGACCTTTTTCAGGTGGGGTGCATCGGCTTGATGAAGGCTATCGATAACTTCGACTTGAGCCAGAACGTCAAATTTTCCACGTATGCCGTGCCAATGATCATTGGCGAGATCCGCCGCTACCTGCGCGATAATAACCCGATCCGCGTTTCGCGGTCTTTGAGGGATATTGCCTATAAAGCTTTGCAGGTGAGAGACAGTCTGACGAATCAAAACTCGCGGGAGCCGACGATATACGAAATTTCCGAGGCGCTGAACGTTCCGAAAGAAGATGTCGTCTTCGCGCTTGACGCGATCCAGGACCCGGTCTCGCTGTTCGAGCCGATTTACCATGACGGAGGAGACCCAATCTACGTGATGGACCAAATCAGCGACGAGCGCAACAAGGATATGTCCTGGATCGAGGGCATTGCCTTGCGGGAAGCGATGCGGAAGCTGAACGACAGGGAAAAAATGATTTTGTCCATGCGGTTTTTCGAAGGGAAGACGCAAATGGAGGTGGCCGACGAAATCGGAATTTCGCAGGCGCAAGTTTCCAGGCTGGAGAAATCGGCCATTTCCCAGATGCAAAAACACGTCAAGACCTGAAATTTCATAAAGACCGGATCGGCTTAGACAGGCCGGTACGGTCTTTTTTTGATTGGCAGGACATTTTGCCCACACCCCACATATACTAGTACAAAGCCGGAAAAACTTCAGAAAATGCGAGGGTGTCGCCTCATGAAAATATCCGATTTTCAAACGAAGGACGTTATTAATATTGTCGACGGGAAAAAGCTGGGGCAAATCAGCGATTTGGAACTGGATTTGCGGCAGGGGCGCATCGAATCGATCGTCGTGCCGAACCAAAGCCGTTTTTTCGGCTTGTTCGGATCGGGTACCGATGTCATCATCCCGTGGAAACATATCGTGAAAATAGGAGCCGACGTCGTGCTGGTGAAGCTGGACGATACGCGGCCTTACCGGCAAAGCGACGAGAACGAGCAGATTTACGAGTACAATCAGCAATTTCGCGCGTGAAGTCAAGCACACGGGCAGGCAGTCCCGGATAGGGCAAGCCTGGCAAAGATCGTGTGTCTTTTCATTTTGTGCTAAAGTAGAGACAAAGATGCAATAAGGGAGAGGAACAGAGCGTGGAACCGTTTGTTAGTCGTGTTATAGAAGGAAAGCCGACGCTTTTTGCCCTGGAGAGCTGGATGCGGCAGTTTCCGGAGCTGACCGCCGGATTTACGTCGCGGCACGGAGGCGTAAGCGAAGCGCCCTACGGAACGCTGAACTGCGGGCTGCATGTCAATGATGCCGCAGAGCGGGTCGTTCAAAACCGCGAGCTCATCGCCGAAGCGGTAGGCCTGCCGTTCGCCCGCTTTACTTACGCCGAGCAGGTACACGGCTGCGAAGTGCAGGTCGTTGGAAGAGCCGATGCGGGCCGAGGGCGCTTGAGCCGGGAGGCGGCGATTCAAGCGCGGGACGCTTTCATTACGAATGAAGCGGGCATCGTCCTGTGCGCCCAATTTGCCGATTGCGTGCCGCTTTATTTTTACGATCCCGTTCAGCGGGTGGCAGGGCTTGCGCATGCAGGCTGGAAAGGGACCGTGTTAAAAATTGCCATGGCTACGATAACCTCAATGACAAATACTTTTGGTAGCAAGCCGGAGCACATCCGGGCCGCCATAGGACCGTCGATCGGCGTTTGCTGCTACGAAGTGGACGATACCGTCGCGAGCCGGGTGAAGGAAGTTTTGCTGGAGATACATGCTTCCGCAGCGGCTGCCGAACCTATTCTTCAAGAACGGGCAAACGGGAAATACATGCTCGATCTGCAAGGTTTGAACCGAATTTTGATACTTCAAGCAGGAATTTTGTCGTCCCATATCGAAGTAACTCAGTTGTGTACGAGTTGCAGCACCGATATGTTCTTTTCCCATCGAAAAGAAGGCGGTTCTACGGGAAGAATGATCGCTTGGATCGGAATGACCGAACCGGACCGGCAAGATTTCGCGTGATGCATGGAAACGAGGTGGCAGAATAGATGAGTTTACGGGGACAGATTGACGCGGTGGAGGCCCGAATTGCCGCTGCCTGCGAGCGTTCCGGCCGCCGGCGGCAAGAGGTTATGCTTATAGCTGTTACGAAATACGTCTCGCTCGAGACGGCCAGAGCGGTGCTGGACGAAGGCGTCCTGCACATCGGGGAGAACCGCTGGCAGGATGTGAAGCCGAAGTGGGAGGCGCTGCACGATCGCGGCACCTGGCATTTTATCGGACATTTGCAGACGAACAAGGTAAAAGATATCATCGGGAAGTTTGCTTACATTCATTCGCTTGACCGCCTTTCTCTTGCCAAGGAGCTGGACAAGCAGGCGGCGGCGTCAGGGTTGCAGGTTCAATGCCTCATTCAGGTCAACGTATCCGGTGAGGAAACCAAGTACGGTTTGAGACCTGAGGAGCTTTTCGACTTTGCCGCCGAAGTGAACAACCTGAAACATATACATATAGCAGGCCTGATGACAATGGCGCCTTACGAGCTGGAAGCCGAGGCGACAAGACCTGTTTTTCGCGGATTGAGAGAGCTGCGGGATCGTTTGAACGGACAAGGCATACTGCCTTATGCAGTCGAGCACTTGTCCATGGGGATGTCCGGAGATTTCGAGGTGGCGATAGAGGAAGGGGCGACCATGGTGCGCCTGGGGACAGTTTTGGTCAAAGAATCGGGTGAAACCGTACAACCAATATAGAGAAGGAGGTATTCCTTATGGGTGTAATGAACCGCTTTATGAATTTTCTCGGGCTGCAGGAGGAGGAAGAAGTCGTCGAACGCGAACGGATTGTGGAGCAGCCGGAAGAACCTGAAACCAATCCATACGAGATTCGTAGTAAAAATAAGGCCAACGTCGTCAGCATTCATTCGCAAAAAAATGCCCGCGTTGTGCTCAGCGAACCGCGCACGTACGATGAAACGCAGGATATCGCCGACCATCTTCGTTCCCGAAGAGCGGTCATCGTCAATCTGCAGCGGGTTCGATCGGATCAAGCCGTCCGTATAGTGGATTTCCTGAGCGGAACGGTATATGCTTTAAATGGGTCTATTTCCAAACTGGGGCCGAATATCTTCTTGTGCACGCCCGATTCGGTCGATATTCATGGACATATCTCCGAGATGATGAGTGAGGAGTAGACGCATATCCTGACATTGAGGTGACTGCGCAAGTGCTTTACCAAATTGATGTGATTTTAGGTTACTTAGAGCAAATTTATTACTTCATGATTATCGGCTACATCCTTCTTTCCTGGTTTCCGAACGCAAGGGAAAGCTTTATCGGAGAGCTGCTGGGCAAGCTCGTCGAGCCGTATTTACGGCCGTTCCGTAAAATTATTCCTTCGATCGGGTTCATCGATCTTTCGCCGATCGTCGCCTTGCTCGCCCTGCACTTTGTCGTTCTGGGCATTCGAACCATTATTTCTTTTATAGTTGGAGCGTTTTAACCTTGCAAAAAGAACTTTATTCGCACTTTCACCCGGACGAACACCACTTTGTTGACAAAGCGTGGGATTGGGTGCAGCGGTCCGCCGAGCAGCATGCCGTAAAACGGACGGATTTTCTGGACCCCAGGCAGGCTTTTATTTTGAGCACGCTGGCGAACCGGCATCCCGATGTGCACTGCCGTCTGGATGGCGGTTACACCGGGGCCGAACGGAAGCGGGCGATCATTGCCCCCGATTACCGGCCCGTGGACGATGAGGATATGGGAATCGCGGTTTTGGCCGTTTCGTCCGGCGACGGCAAGTTTTTGACATTGGAACATGGAGATTACATGGGCGCCATTCTTGGACTCGGCATGAAGCGGGACAAGATTGGCGATATTCATGTTATAGAGGGAGGCTGCCACTGCCTGGTCGCAGAGGAGGCCGCCGATTACTTGCATCTGCACTTATCCCAGGTGCACCGCGTGCATGTCCAGACGGAGCTGCTTCCGCTGGATAAACTGCAGATCGCCTCAGTGCAGCTGGACGAACTGAATCTGTCCGTCGCTTCGATGCGCATGGATGGAATCGTCAGCGACGTATTCCGCTTGAGCCGCGCCAAGGTGCTGATTCCGATCCAGGCCGGCCGCTGCCGCGTCAACTGGAAGGTCGAGGAAGATCCGAGCAAACAGCTGAAGGAGGGCGATATGGTGTCCCTTCAAGGCTTCGGACGGTTTAAGGTGCTTGAAGTGGAAGGGATTACAAAAAAAGGCAGAATGCGCGTGAAGATCGGCAAGTATGCCTGAAATTGGACACGATATATGCGGATTTGCAGGAATTTCTTATTTTATGTCGAACTGAACATGCAGGATACTGATATCCGCCGTTGGGTGGAATCGGGATATACATACGAAGCTTTTTGTTGATTATTATTCTGCTATGTTTACAAAGGAGGTGCACCAATGCCACTAACGCCATTGGACATACATAACAAGGAATTTTCCCGTTCATTCCGCGGTTATGATGAGGATCAGGTCAACGAGTTCCTGGATCAGGTGATCAAGGATTATGAAGCGCTTATCCGTGAAAATAAAGATCTGCACAATCAGACGGTTGCGCTGCAGGAACGTCTTGACCATTTTGCCCATATCGAAGAAACGTTAAGCAAAACGATTATCGTAGCCCAGGAAGCAGCCGACGAACTGAAGAACAATTCGAAGAAAGAAGCGCAGCTGATTCTTAAAGAGGCGGAGAAGAACGCCGACCGCATTATTAACGAAGCATTGACGCGCTCGCGTAAGGTTGCATTGGAAATCGAAGAGCTGAAAAAGCAGGCTTCCATTTACCGCACGCGTTTTCGGACTTTGCTGGAAGCGCAGCTGGAGCTTCTCAATAACGAGGGCTGGAACAGCATGCAGATGGATCATAGCGAACCGTAAGGGCAGGTCGTATTGACTAAGCTTGGCGAATTCGTTATACTCCTGTTAAATGTATCGCAGCAAAGCGATGACTGGACCGAGTAGGACGTAACCGCAGTGCCAGCGAGTTAGGGATTTGGTGTGAGCCTAACCTCTGCAGCGTGCCGAATATCCCCCAGGAGCATCTCTCGAAGCCGAGTAGAGAGAATCGGGTCATGCCGTTATCCATGATCGAGTGAAAGAGCAGCCGAAGCGCGAGGCATATCGCGAACGCTGCGTATGCTTTTTAACGAGGGTGGTACCGCGAGCAGAGCTTCTCGTCCCTTTGGGGATGGGAGCTTTTTTTGTTTGTGGGCAGTTGAAATTTCTAAAGGAAGTGGAACGAATGGATTACGGAAAAACATTGAATTTATTGCAAACCGAATTTCCGATGAGAGGCAATCTGCCTCAGGCGGAGCCGAAAATTCAAGAGCAGTGGGCAGCCGAGGACATTTACGCGAAAGTTCGGGAGAGCCGCAAAGGCAAGCCGAAATTCGTGCTTCATGACGGGCCTCCGTATGCGAACGGTGACATTCATATCGGACATGCGCTGAACAAGGTGCTGAAAGATATTATCGTACGATTCAAAACGCTGCAGGGCTACGACGCGCCTTACGTTCCGGGCTGGGACACGCACGGGCTGCCGATCGAACAGGCGATCGCCAACAACGGCAAAGTCGACCGCAAAAAAATGTCCGTACACGAGTTCCGCGAGTACTGCAAAGAGTATGCGCTGCAATGGGTCGACAAGCAAAAGAGCCAATTCCAGCGCCTGGGCATCCGGGGCGATTGGCAAAATCCTTATATTACACTGCAGCCGGAGTACGAAGCGCAGCAAATTCGCGTATTCGGCCAAATGGTGCAAAAAGGCTACATTTACAAAGGCCTGAAGCCTGTTTATTGGTCTCCGTCGTCGGAAAGCGCGCTCGCCGAGGCCGAGATCGAGTACAAAGAGAAAGTATCGACTTCGATTTATGTCGCGTTCCCGGTTCAAGACGGCAAAGGCAAACTGCCGCAGGACGCTTCCATCGTCATCTGGACGACGACGCCATGGACGCTTCCGGCCAATCTGGGCATCAGCTTGCACCCTGAATTTGATTACACGGTCGTGCAGGCGGCCGGCAAAAAGTATGTGCTGGCGCAAGGGCTGCTGGAAACGGCCGCCAAGGAGATTGGCTGGACGGACTACGAAGTGCTGTCTACCGTCAAGGGCAGCGAACTGGAGTATGTAACGTGCAAGCATCCTTTTTATGACAGGGAATCTCTCGTCATGGTCGGCGAGCACGTCACGCTTGAAGCCGGTACCGGCTGCGTGCATACCGCTCCGGGACATGGCGAGGACGACTTCGTCATCGGCCAGCGCTACCAGATCGGCGTGCTTTGCCCGGTGGACGATCAGGGCCATTTTACGGCGGAAGCACCCGGTTTTGAAGGGCTTTTTTATGAAAAAGGCAGCAAGGTCATCGTCGAGATGCTGCAGGAGTCGGGTCTGCTGCTGAAAGCGGGCGAAATCAAGCACCAATACGCGCACGACTGGCGGACGAAGAAACCGGTCATCTACCGTGCGACGGAGCAGTGGTTCGCTTCGATCGATAAATTCCGGCAGGAGATGCTGGATGAGATCAAAAAGGTCAAATGGACGCCCAACTGGGGTGAAGTCAGGCTGCACAACATGATCGCCGAGCGCGGCGATTGGTGTATTTCGCGGCAGCGCACATGGGGCGTGCCGATTCCGATTTTTTACTGCCGCAGCTGCAACGAGCCGCTGGTCAACGAGCAGACCATTGAGCATGTGGCCGGGCTGTTCGCCAAGGAAGGCTCGAATTCGTGGTTCATCAAGGACGAGCATGAGCTGCTGCCGGAAGGAACGGTATGCGCCAAATGCGGCCATGACCGCTTCCGCAAGGAAACGGACATTATGGACGTATGGTTTGATTCCGGGTCCAGCCATGCCGGCGTTCTGGAGACCCGTCCGGAGCTGCAATGGCCGGCCGACCTGTATTTGGAAGGCTCCGACCAATACCGCGGCTGGTTCAACTCGTCGCTGATCACCGGCGTTGCCGTGCGCGGACAGGCTCCGTACAAAGGCATTTTAAGCCACGGCTTTACGCTTGACGGCGAAGGCCGCAAAATGTCCAAATCGATCGGCAACACGATTGATCCGAGCCAGGTTTGCAACAAGCTCGGAGCGGATATTCTCCGGCTGTGGGTGTCTTCCGTCGATTACCAATCCGATCACCGGATTTCGGATAACATTTTGAACCAGACGACGGAAGTATACCGCAAAATCCGCAACACTCTGCGCTTCTTGCTCGGCAACTTGAGCCATTTTAACCCGGCTGCCGACCGTGTGGCTCCGGAGCAAATGTCCGAGCTGGACTGGTTTGCTCTGATTCGTTTAAACCGTATGATCGACAAAGTGGTAAAAGCCTATGAGGCTTACGAATTCCACGTTGTCTATCAGGTGATTCATCATTTCTGCGCCGTCGAGATGAGCTCGTTCTATCTGGACGTCATCAAGGATCGCATGTACGCAGGCGCGCCGAACGATGCCGCGCGTAAAGCTTCCCAAACGGTGCTGTATGACGCGCTTACGGCAATTACAACATTAATTTCGCCGATTTTGCCGCATACCGCGGATGAGGTCTGGAAGTACATTCCTGAAGCGGGATTGAGCAGCGTGCAGATCGCCGAGCTGCCTGAAGTGCAGGCGGATTTGTATGATGCGGAGCTGGAAGAGAAGTGGAACAGCTTCCTCGATGTGCGCGACGAAGTGCTGAAAGCTTTGGAAGAAGCGCGCAAAGAGAAAGTGATCGGCAATTCATTGGGGGCGACCGTTCATCTGTATCCGAACGAGGCCGTTCACAGCCTGCTGAGCAGGCTGGAGCAGCTCGATCAATTGTTTATCGTTTCCGCCGTGACTGTCCACGAGCCGTCGGCTCCGAAGCCGCAGGACGGGTATGCGGCGAAGGATGTCACGATTCAGGTAACTGTGGCGGAAGGCGAGAAGTGCGAGCGCTGCTGGATAGTTACTCCTGAAGTTGGGCAAAATAAAGAGCATCCGACTCTTTGCGTCCGATGCAGTGAGGTTGTTGCCGCTCATTATCACGAGTAGCGGGACAAAGAAGCAAACGAGCTGACGCCGGCGGCGAAGCTCGTTTGTCCTGTTCAATTTTGGTCATCCACGTTCTCTGCATCAGGTCCGAGTTCGAGCAGAGGACCGCCTTCGCCGCTGCTCATGTAGTCCCGGTACGCTTTGCTTCTGACGATCGTCACATGTTCGCCGTATAAGTCGGTCGCTACGAAGCTTTCAAACGATTCGACAAAACCTTCGTGTTCGTCGGCTTCGATGTACATGTCCTTATAGTCGTCGACATTCGGGTCTTCGGCAAAAGCGGGAGTGTTGGAAGTTCCCCAACTTTCCACGATTTGCCACGCGTCCTCGCCGTCGAACTGGTTTTGCCCGTCAAGTTCGTCCAGACTCGTTCTGCCGAACGGTGGGGAAAGCAGCTTTTCCTCGACAGGTCTGCGTTCGGACTCGTGAGGATCCGGCACATGCCGGATGCAGTATACGGTAGTCGGAATGGCTTGAAGCCGTTCGAATGGAATAGGAGCTTGGCAAAAAACGCATAGGCCGTAATCGCCTTTGTCCATATGCTCCAGCGCTTCGTCAACTTGCATAAGCTGAAATCCGGCATGTTCGTTCAGTGAAATGTCTTTCCCGCGCTCGTAAATTTCCGAAGCGATGTCGCCGGGATGGTTGTCGTACATGGACAGTTCGCCGGTATTTTCGATAAAAGAGCTGGACAAACCGAAATTGCCGTTCCGGTCGAAATGCCGTTCGAGATCAAGTTTTTCCTCCAACAGCTGCAGATGCAATTCGCGAATTTGCTGCTCGGTTAAATGGTTCATAAGTACAGCTCCTTTCCTACAGGTGTTCCATAACGTTATAGTTCCGAACGGAAGCTTTTTTTAGTGAGGTAATTCCTTGTATATCAGGGACCTAGGAGGAAATAAAGTGAAATATTATATTTACGCGCTTATCGTTTTTTTGCTCGATCAGGCTACCAAATGGGTTATCGTACAAAAGATTCCGCTCGGCGAAGAACGCTCGGTGATCGGAGAATTTTTCGTCATCACTTCTCATCGCAACCGCGGAGCGGCCTTCGGCATTTTGCAAAATCAAAGATGGTTTTTCATTATCGTGACACTAGTTGTCGTCATAGGGATTCTATGGTATATCAGACGCACGATTCGCGAGGGCAAGGGCCTGCTTTCATTTGCGCTAAGCCTGCTGCTGGGCGGGGCGTTAGGCAATTTTCTCGACCGCGCGCTGTTCGGGGAAGTCGTCGATTTTCTGCAATTTACGTTTGACTTTTCGTTGTTCGGCAAGGCGATCTATTATATTTATCCGATCTTCAACCTTGCGGATTCGGCCATCGTGATCGGGGTCATCCTGATATTCCTGGATTCCATACTGACGGCAAGAAGAGAGAAAAAAGGAGCCGGACATGAGCACAAACCAGACCTCACCTGATCCGGCGGAGTGGAGCGTCTCGGCCGAGTACACGGGTGAACGCATTGATAAATTCATTACCGAATCGTTGGAAGAAGAAGTTTCGCGGACGCAAGTACAGCAATGGCTGAAGGACGGGCACGCGGCGGTCAACGGCCGGCCGGTCAAGCCGAACTACAAGCTGTCGGAGAACGATCATATCGTGCTCACGATTCCGGAGCCGACGGATGCGGAATTGACCGGCGAACCGATCCCGCTGGAAGTCGTCTATGAGGATTCCGATGTGATCGTCATCAACAAGCCGCGGGGCCTTGTCGTTCATCCTGCGCCGGGACATTATTCCGGCACGCTGGTCAACGCCTTGCTGTATCACTGCAAGGATTTGTCGGGCATCAACGGCGAGCTGCGCCCGGGCATCGTACACCGCATCGACAAAGATACGTCGGGCCTCATCATGGCCGCCAAAAACGACAAAGCCCATGCAAGCCTCGCCGAGCAGTTGAAAGCTCACACCGTCAACCGCAAATATATCGCCTTGGTTCACGGCACCATTCAGCATGAGCACGGCACGATCGACGCTCCAATCGGGCGCGATTCCCACGACCGCAAGATGTACACCGTGACGGACAAAAACAGCAAGCACGCGGTCACGCATTTTCTCGTTCTGGAGCGTTTTGGGGACTTCACGCTCGTCGAGCTGAAGCTGGAGACAGGGAGAACGCACCAGATTCGCGTTCATATGAAATTCATCGGCCACCCGCTCGTCGGAGATCCGATGTACGGCAAAAGCAAGGGAATGCTGATGGAAGGCCAAGCGCTGCATGCCGCGGTACTCGGTTTCGTGCATCCGCGAACAGGGGTAACGATGCAGTTCGAAGCGCCGCTTCCTGCGGATATGGAGCATCTGATCCATACCTTAAAGTAAGGAAGCCGCAGCGTTTCCATAGGCAGAGGGGAGAAACGGATGGAACATTTAATCAATCCGCAAGTGAAGGAAATTCAAATATCGGGCATCCGCAAAATTTCCAATCTTGTAAGCACGATTCCCGGCGCGCTGACGCTGACGATCGGCCAGCCGGATTTTCCGACTCCGCGGCATATTATCGAAGCAGGACAGCAAGCATTGGAGCAAAACAAGACGGTCTATACGCCCAATCCCGGCTTGCCGGAACTGCGCGAAGCGGCGTCCCGCTTCGTCCGGAATAAATACGGCCTGGACTACCGGGCGGCCGATGAAGTTATAGTGACCGTCGGGGCGAGCCAAGCCGTCGATATCGCCCTGCGCACCATTCTTACGCCAGGTGCGGAAGTCATTATCCCGGCGCCGATCTACCCGGGCTACGAGCCGTTAATCCGGCTGGCAGGGGGCGTTCCGGTCTATGTGGATACGCGCGCGAACGGTTTGAAATGTACAGCGGATTTGCTGGAGCCGCATCTTACAGAGCGCACGCGCTGCGTGATCCTCTGTTATCCGTCCAATCCGACGGGACATGTGCTTTCGGAACAGGAACTCACGGAGCTGACTCATTTGCTGGAAGATAAGGACTTATTTATTTTATCTGATGAAATTTATAGCGAGCTGATTTACGGGGACAGCCACCGGTCCATCGCTGCGATGGGCAAGCTGCGCGAGAAGACGATTGTCATTAACGGTCTTTCCAAGTCTCATGCGATGACAGGCTGGCGGATCGGGTTTGTTTTTGCTCCGGCATATTTGACCGGGCATATGGTCAAGGTTCATCAGTATAACGTGACATGCGCCAGTTCGGTAAGCCAATATGCGGCGCTCGAAGCATTGACGAACGGTGTGGACGACGCGCTGCCGATGCGGCAAGCTTACGAAGCCCGCAGAGACTATGTGTACGATCGGCTGATCGCGATGGGCTTCGAGCTGGAAAAGCCGAAGGGGGCTTTTTACCTGTTCCCCTCCATCGCCAGATTCGGGCTGAAATCGGAAGAGTTTGCGCTGCGGCTGCTTCAGGAAGAGAAAGTCGCAGTCGTACCGGGCGATGCGTTCACCTCATACGGGGAAGGCTACATGCGCATTTCCTACGCGTATTCGCAGGAAGTGCTGGAGCAATCGCTGGACCGTCTGGAGCGTTTTGTCGGCAAGCTGAAATGAGATAAACCTCTATCGAGGTCGTTCGAAGATGAGCGACCGCGTTTAGAGGTAGGTTTATTCGCCAATAAGAATGCCGTTCTACACGCTTTAGCGCTGTAAGAACTTAAACATTCTTATGTGGTAAAAAAAAAGCCTTCGCACCGACACGGGTTCTACACCGGTGGTTGCGGAGGCTTTTTTCGCTTTATGACTGGCTCGATTTGTACAGCAAATACGAAGTGATCGTCTCGATGGCGATGCCGATAGCACGTTCGTCGGGCTCTATTTTGGCGTGGTGCAGTCCATGCGGCGTTTCGACGCCAAGCCAGAACATGAAGCCCGGGATTTGCTCCAAAAAGTAGCCGAAATCTTCGCCGGTCATCGCTTCCGTGCATTCCACGAGATTGGCTTTGCCGCTGCCGCGCAGCCACTCCATAAATTCCAGCGTCAACGGCGGATCGTTGTACACCTGGCGGTAGTTGGAGCCGTAGTTGATGGACACCCGGCAGTCGAACGAGCCTTCGATCCCGGCCGCTACGGCTTCGATCCGTTTTTTGACGTTGGCCATGGAGGCGGCGGACAGGGTGCGGATCGTCCCTTCCAGGCGGGCTTTCTCGGCGATGATGTTTTGCTTCGTGCCGGCTTCCATTTTGCCGATCGTAATGACGGCCGAATCGAGCGGATTCACGTTGCGGGACACGATCGTTTGCAATTGGCCGACCATTTGCGAAGCCGCTACGATCATATCGTTCGCCTGATGCGGGTAAGCGGCGTGACCGCCTTTGCCGAGCAGGTCGATGAAAAGTTCAGACGTATTGGCGAACAAAATTTCCGGCTTCGTGGCAATCGTGCCTACGGGATACTCCGGCGCTATATGCAGCGCTACGATCTGATCGGGCTTCCAGTCCTGCAGCTCCTCGGCGGCAAGCATCGGCAAAGCGCCTCCGGGACCTTCTTCGGCAGGCTGGAAGAGCACGACAAGGTCGTCTTTCATCGGATGATGCGCAAAATGGGAAACAACGCCCATACCGATGGACATGTGCAGGTCGTGGCCGCAAGCGTGCATATAACCCGGATGCCGGGAAGGGAACGGAAGAGAAGTCTCTTCCGTTATAGGCAGCCCGTCCATATCCGCGCGATACCCGAACCGCTTCGAAGGAGCAGTCCCCGCGATATGAACCAGAATGCCGGTACGCCAAGTGCGGATCGTCATTCTGTCCTGAGGCAGGCCGGCCAAATAGTCCAAAAGCAGCCGCTGCGTTTCAAATTCCTGAAAGCCGGGCTCCGGAATTTGATGGAGCTGCCTGCGCAGTTCGATAAATGGGCTATGCATGGCGAATCCCCCCAGAGTGCTTTACAGCGTGCGAAGATCTTGCAAAATTTCCGTTTTGGACTTCGTTTTGTCGTCCACTTTTTTGATCACTCTGGCTGGCGCGCCCGCTACGACGGTATATTCCTCGACATCCTGCGTGACGACGGCTCCGGCGGCAACGACAGAGCCTTTGCCGATGCGGACGCCTTCCAGAATGACCGCGTTGGCTCCGACGAGCACATCGTCTTCAATGACGCACGGCTGTGCGGAAGGCGGCTCGATTACGCCTGCTACGACTGCGCCTGCGCCGATGTGACACATTTTGCCGATCTGCGCTCTTCCGCCAAGCACTGCGTTCATGTCGATCATCGTGCCGTCGCCAACGGAAGCGCCGATGTTAATGAGGGCGCCCATCATGATGACCGCATTGTCGCCGATGTGCACTTTGTCGCGGATAACCGCGCCTGGCTCGATGCGGGCATTGATCGGTTTCAGGTCAAGCATCGGAATCGCGGAGTTGCGGCGGTCGGCCTCAACGACATAATCTTCGATCAGCGCTTTGTTTTGCTCCAAAACGGGCTGAATGACGCTCCACTCACCGAAAACGACGCCGCTTCCGCCTGATACGAAGGACTGGGAGCCTTCACCGAAGTCGATGGAATCCAGGTTTCCTTTTACATATACTTTAACAGGAGTCTTTTTTTTGCTTTCTTTAATAAATTGAATAATTTCCAGGGTGTTCATTTCACTCATGTTTGACATCTCCTTATTGATTTGGGTTGACTCTCCTATATTATCAGAAAGGGAGCGTTTCAGCCAATGCGTTTGTATGGACAAGCCAAAAAAATGCGGCTCCCGGGATCGGGAACCGCCGGCGACCGTCAGGCTGCGCTTTGTTTTTTATTTTGTCCGGCAGTGCCGATCTTGTCGTTTGTAAGGAAGAACATGAACACGATCACAAATACGGCCGGGACGATCGCCCAGGTGAAAGCGTGCGTAATGGAAGAAGAGAGTATGCCGGTAATTTTATCGAGAACCGGTGTCGGGATTTGCGCTCTCGTCTGCGGATCGAGCAGGGCGCGCGGATCGCTCGCGGCCCCGGCCGGCATTGGCCCGGTCCCGCCCAGCGCGTCGGCCATTTTGTGCGTGAAGTTATTGCGCTGGATGATGCCGTATACGGTAATGCCGAGCGCCATGCCAAGCTCCCTAACAAAGGAGAGCGTAGAGTTGGCCGAGCCTCTTTGCAGCGGGCTCATGTTATGGATGGCGGCCATGCCCAGCACGGAGAAGGAGGCGCCTGTGCCGAAGCCGGCGATCACCATGTAGACGGTAATGAGCCATCGCGGAGTGGATGCCGTCAACGTCGTCAACAAGATGATGGCGATCAGGAAAATAGCGCCGAAGACGAGCATAACGTTGCGGTAGCCGAATTTACCGGCCAGGACGGCGCCGATCTGGCTTGAGGCCACGACGCCGAGCATCATGGGCAGCAGGATCAGGCCCGAGTTCGTCGCGCTTCCGCCCGCTACGCCCTGTATATAGATCGGGATGTAAACCGTCGATACGATAAAAGCGATGCCGTAGCAAAGCCCGACCAGCGTGCTGCCGCCGAACAGGCGGTCGCGGAACATGGAGAAGGAGAGAATAGGCTCCTGGGCTTTCGTCTCCGCCCACAGAAATGTGACCAGCAGAACGGCGAAGCCGGCAAATAAACCGAGAATGGGCGGCGAGTCCCAAGCGTATTTGTTGCCTCCTAGCTCAAGACCGAACATGAGGCAGACGACCGCCCCGACGAGTGTTGCTGCGCCAAGCCAATCGATTCGCTGTTTCGAGTGGATCGGCGATTCTTTGTAATGGACGGCAATGAAGATGAAGGACAGTATGCCGAGCGGCAGGTTGATGTAGAACACCCAGCGCCAGTCGATGTAATCGGTGATGTAGGAGCCGAGCAGCGGCCCGAATATGCTGGACAGCCCGAAAGTTGCGCCGAACAGACCGGTAATTTTGCCCCGCTGCTCCGGCGGAATCACGTCAAAAATAATCGTGAACGCAATCGGAATCAGCGCGCCGCCGCCAATACCTTGAATGGCGCGGTAAATGCTGAGCTGAACGATGCTTTGAGCGGTCCCGCACAGGATGGAACCGAGCAGAAATACGATCATGCCGAATATGAAAAACCGCTTCCTGCCATACATATCGGACAGCTTGCCGAAAATCGGCATACCGGCCATCTCGGCTACCATGTAAGCCGACGTTACCCAAATAAACTTGTCGAAGCCCCCGAGCTTGGCGACGATCGTTCCCATAGCCGTTGCGACGATCGTATTGTCCATCGAAGACATCAGAATCGAAAGCAGCAGGCCCGCGATGATGAAACCTACTTTGTTTTGCGTTGCTGTCATTGAACTTGTCACTCCTTTGATATGCGTTGCGTGCGCGTTACTTTCATTTCTCCACGTCCCTCATTGTACATGCGAAGACCAGTCCGGCTCCTCGGTCTCGAGACGTAACTTGCGAAGGACCGCCGGATGAATTGCTCACGTTCTATTATAAAAGAGCAACCCTGACAACAGAGCGTCAGGGTTGAGATTGTCCTTACGGTGCGTATACCAACGCAGCCGATGTTGCTGGTGTTGCCAATGCGGCCAGTGCAGTCAAGTGCAGCTAATGCGGGGCGGTGCGGCCGAAAACGGCAATACCGCCAGTACCGCCAATGCGGCCAGTGCCGGCAACATCGCCAATGCTGCGAATGCCGCTAACGCCACCAGTGCGCCATTGCGGCCAATACTGCTAATACTGCTAATACTGCCAACACTACCAATGCTGCCAACACTATCAACGCTGCAAGTGTTTCCATTGCAACCTGTACAGCCAATGCGATCAGTACAGCTAGAGCTGTCAACGCCGCCAATGCTGTCAATGCGCAGAAAACCCGCGAAAAGTCGTCAGTCTGCCCGGAAACCCACACGCCAAAGCCGGTCGCACAAATCTGCCTAGTTGAGCAAAGAAAACCTGCAAAAGTACAGTTTTTGCCCGGCTGATACGCCGGCAACGAAGAATTCCTGCAAATGTACAGGCTTTTCGTCACGAACTGGGGTTCTGGACCGTTTTCACCGAAAATTCCTGCACTATATCGCAGGCTTTTCGCCAAAATGAACCGTTTTTAAGGAAAAAACCTGCACTTTTGCAGGCTTTTCCCTGCCAAGCCGCCTAGTGCCTCTGCTTCAGCACCTAACCTGTTGCCTGGTTGAGCAAAGAAAACCTGCAAAAGTACAGTTTTTGCCCAGTTGATACGCCGGCAACGAAAAATTCCTGCAAATGTGCAGGCTTTTCGTCACGAACTGGGGTTCTGGACCGTTTTCATCGAAAATTCCTGCACAATCGCAGGCTTTTCGCCAAAACGAACCGTTTTTAAGGAAAAACCTGCACTTTTGCAGGCTTTTCCCTAGCCAAGCCGTCTAGTGCCCTCTGCTTCATCGCCGCAGCCCGTGCAGGAGAGGCGTAGGGTGGGGGCGAGGGCTGACCCGCCATCCGTGCACGCGCGACGCGCCGAGAGAAGCACGCGTGTTGCCGCGCGAACATGCAGCCCGCCCCGCGCACGTGCAACGCGCCGAGAGAAGCACGTGTGTTGCCGCGCGAACATGCAGCCCGCCCCGTGCACGCGCAACGCGCCGAGAAAAGCACGCATGTTGCCGCGCGAACATGCGACCCGCCCCGTGCACGCGCAACGCACCGGGAGAAGCACGCGTGTTGCCGTGTAAACATGCAGCCCGCAATCCGCCACCCGGACTATCCGGCGTTCGGATTGGCTGCAGCGTGGACGAATTGGCTGTTGTGCAGTTCGGCGTAGAAGCCGTTTTGCGCCAGGAGCTGTTCGTGCGTGCCCTGTTCGATGACGGCCCCCTGATTCATGACGAGTATCAGGTCGGCGTCGCGTATCGTGGACAGGCGGTGGGCGATCACAAAGCTGGTGCGGCCCTGCATCAAGTTGTTCATCGCCCTCTGGATCGAAACCTCGGTCCGCGTATCGACGCTGCTCGTCGCTTCGTCCAAAATGAGAATCGGCGGGTCGGCCAGTATGGCACGCGCGATCGTCAGCAACTGCTTCTGGCCGTGCGATATGTTCGAAGCCTCTTCGTTCAAAACCGTATCATATCCTTCCGGCAGCGTGCGGATAAAGTGATCGGCGTAAGCCGCCCTGGCTGCGCTCACGATCTGCTCTTCGGTCGCTCCTTCGCGGCCGTAGGCGATGTTGTCGCGGATCGTCCCGTTGAACAGCCAGGTGTCCTGCAGCACCATGCCGAACAGCCCGCGCAGGTGACTGCGCGTCATTTGCCGCGAGTCGACGTCGTCTATGGCGATGCGGCCGCTCTGCAGCTCGTAAAAGCGCATGAGCAGGTTGACGATCGTCGTTTTGCCTGCGCCCGTCGGTCCGACGATGGCAACCGTCTGCCCGGGCTGCACGTCGATGTTCATGTCGGTAATCAGCGGCGTATCTTCCTTATAGGCAAACTTGACGTTTTCGAATTGCACCCGTCCTGAGACATGTGCAACGGATTTGGCGTCGGCGGCATCCTGCTGTTCCTCAGGTTCATCCAACAGTTCGAATACGCGCTCCGCCGCCGCGATGGTGGACTGGATAACGTTGGCGATGTTGGCTACCTGGGTGATGGGCATGCCGAACTGACCGGAATATTGGATGAAAGCCTGGATATCGCCGATTTTGATCGAACCGTGGGTCACCATAATTCCGCCGATCACACTGACCAGCACAAAGCCGATATTGCCGATAAAGCTCATCAGCGGAAAGATCAGACCGGATATAAATTGCGCTTTCCAACCGGACTGATACAGCTTTTCGTTAATTTCGTTGAATCGCTCGATCGATTTGTTTTCGTGGCCGAAAGCTTTGACGATCGTATGTCCGGTGAACATTTCCTCGACATGGCCGTTCAGTGCGCCAAGGTTTTTTTGCTGGCCGGCAAAATGCTTTTGCGACCTGGAGGCGATGAACTTCGTACAATAAATGCTGAGCGGAAGCGTGGCGATCGTTGCGAGCGCCAGAAGCGGACTTATCGTCAGCATCATGACGATAATGCCCAGCAGCGTTACAATCGACGTAATCAGCTGCGTCAAGCTTTGCTGGAGCGTGGAGCTGATCGTGTCGACATCGTTCGTGGCGCGGCTCATCACATCGCCGTGGCTCTTCGAATCGAAAAAGGAGAGCGGCACGCGGGCAAGCTTGTCGTTAACTTGTTCGCGCAAATCGTAGACGATTTTTTGCGTGACGGTAACCATAACGCGCTGCTGAAAATAGCCGAACAGAGCGCTAAGCACATACAGAACGGCAAGCAGGATCACGATTTGGGCGATGGCGTTAAAATCGATGCCTGCGCCTGCGATGCCTTTCAGCTTTTCCATGGAACCTTCGAAAAGCTTGGTCGTTGCGTTGCCCATCAGCTTCGGGCTGATAATGCTGAACAGGGTGCTGAGAACCGCCATCAGAAGCACAAGTGCCAGCTGCAGGCGGTAAGGCTTCATGTAGCCGAGCAGCCGCTGCAGCGTAACTTTGAAGTTTTTGGCCTTTTGTACGGGTCTGCCCATACCGCCCATGCCGCCGCGCCCGAAATGCGCCGGCCCGACTCCTGCGGACGATTCGTTTGCTTTGCGTTTTTCACTCATGCGATATCCTCCTCCGAAAGCTGAGAGGCGACGATTTCCTGGTATACCTTACAGGTGCGCAGCAGCTCGTCATGGCTTCCGATGCCCGCCATTTGTCCGTCCTCAAGCACAATGATCCGGTCTGCGTCCATAATCGTGCTTACCCGCTGGGCGACAATCAGCATCGTGGCGTGCGTGATTTCTTCTTTTAGCGCCCTGCGCAGTTTGGCATCGGTTTTGTAATCGAGCGCGGAGAAGCTGTCGTCGAACACGTAGATGCCCGGCTTTCTGGCCAACGCGCGGGCGATCGACAGGCGCTGTTTTTGACCGCCGGACAGGTTCGTTCCCCCTTGGGAAATGAGCGATTGATAGCCGTCCTGCATATGTTCAATAAACTCGTCGGCCTGTGCGGTTCGGGCGGCTTGCTTCACTTCCTCGTCCGACGCGGTCTCGCAGCCGAAACGGATATTGTCGGCAACAGTGCCGGAGAAAAGGACGGCTTTTTGCGGCACGTAGCCGATGCTTTCGCGCAAGCTTGCGAGCTGCAAAGATTGAATAGGGACCCCGTCAATCGCAATACGGCCGCTCTCGGCATCGTAGAACCGCAGCAGCAAATGCAGGAGGGTCGACTTGCCGGAGCCCGTTCCGCCGATAATCGCGGTCACTTGCCCCGGCTCGGCGCGGAAGCTCAAACCCCGGATAGCCGGCTGCTCGGCGCCGGGATAGCTGAAGGTCACATCCTGAAACTCGATGAGCCCCCGATTGCGGTTTTGCGCGAACGGAAGGGCGTCCGCAGCGCTGCTGATGGCCGATTCGGTCCGGAGCACTTCGTTAATGCGGATGGCCGACGCCGATGCCCGGGGAATCATGACGAAAATCATCGTCATCATAAACATCGAGAACATAATCTGCATGGCGTATTGGATGAACGCGATCAAATCGCCGATCTGCATGTCGTTCTGGTCGATCCGGATGCCCCCGAACCAGAGGATGACGACGACGGCCAAATTAAATACGAGCATCATCAGCGGCATCATCGTAGACATGAGAATGTTCACTTTGACGGCGGTTTGCGTAAAATCGAGATTCGCTTTTTCAAATTTCTTTTTTTCGTTGTCCGTCCGGTTGAACGCGCGAATGACGCGGATGCCTGTCAAATGCTCGCGGAGCACGAGATTGATCTGGTCGATTTTGACTTGCATCGCTTTGAAAAGCGGTATGCCTTTACGCATAATGGCGATGATTGCGAACGTTAGAATCGGAATGACGGCGATAATGACCAGAGCGAGCTTGGCGTCTTTGTATATCGACATGATCACGCCGCCTACGAGCATCGCAGGAGCTCCGATAAACATGCGCAGCATCACGATGACCTGCTGGACCTGCGCGATATCGTTGGTCGTGCGAGTAATCAAAGAGGAAGTGCCGAGCTTGTCGAACTCGCCAAGCGAAAAGCTTTCGACATGGGCGAACACGCTGCGCCGCAAATCCCGGCCGAAGCCTGTCGCGGTTCTGGCGAGCATGTAACTGGCGATAAAAACGCATATCGTGGCTCCCAGAGCGACGAACAGCATGTAGGCCCCGAATTTCAGGATGAACGGAATATCCCCCTTCACGACGCCGGTGTCGACGATGTCGGCGAGCAGGGTGGGCAAATACAGCTGGGCAAGCGACTGAAGCAGCATGAAAGCGATGACGCCGGCAACTTGAAACTTATACGGCTTCAAATAGCGAAACAGTTGGAACATAATGTGCTCATCGTTCCCTTCATAAATAATGAATAAAATTCGAAAAGAATATAACGTGTGCGATATGTCGTATACGAAATATATGGTATGTGCTATAATCATTTTTGTCAATAAGAGGTTTCTTTACTCGGAAGGGGATCGATTTTGCATGTATAGAATAGAAGAAGACGCTACATATATCCGTACGACAGTGGCCAGACTGTTCAAATATATAAAATGTGTGGAACGTTCCGTCGACCAGGACGGAGAGCAGGAAAGCATAACGCTGGTGCAGGGTGCCGTTCTTAATCATGTAAACCACCATCCGGGCCTGTCGCTGAAGCAGTTGAGCCAGAAGCTCGGGCTTGCGCACAGCACGATCTCGGGCATTGTGGACAGGCTGGAGAAAAAGAACATGGTCGAAAGGCGCACGGACGAAAACGACAAACGGTTTATACGGATATATATGACTAAAAATGTCGAATCGTATTTGTTGCACAAGCGCCCCATGCTGCTGGATGCCGCTTTGGCCGCACGCATGGAACAGGTCGGCGAAGAAGACCGCGAGCAAATCCGCGCCGGATTGAAAGCGCTGGAGAAACTGCTTTTGCAAGATCATAAAGGCTGCTAAGCAAATACAGGATATGCCGGACGGAGTCCGCCTGGCCCTTTAGGTATTTAATGGTTGACTTCTCATGTCGAAAATGGCATAATTCTATCAAATGAATAAGTACCTTTAAAAACAGTCCAGAGAGGCTGGCAAGGTAATCGTAACGAGAAGACGGCACGCGGGCGAACAGGTGGTTCGTCCATGTGATAAGCTTGAGGGATGCATATGCCCTCATGCCCCGGTCTGTCTCTGCGTGCGCACAAGTAACTCCTTGCCGAACGATGGCGAGGAGTTTTTTAGTTTCTCTGCAAGCTGAAGCTTACGAAGCGAGTTTTGCCGGTGCAAAACTTTTTGGGAGGCGGATTGGATGGACGAGACAGCTGAACACAGCATTATGGACGAAATGGGAATTCGCAGAGCGTTGACGCGGATTGCGCACGAAATACTGGAAAAGAATAAAGGCGTAGAGACGTGCACGCTGATCGGAATTCGGACCAGAGGGATTTATTTGGCCAAACGCGTGGCGGAGCGGATTTTGGACATCGAGGGCGTGCCGGTTCCCGTCGGGGAAATCGACATCACTTCGTACCGCGACGACCGGATTAAGGTGAAGTCGGTGGACAACGTCCAGGAAGGCGGCAAGCTGCACATCCAGGATAAAAGAGTGATTCTGTTCGACGACGTGCTGTTCACGGGCCGCACCGTGAGGGCGGCGATGGATGCGCTGATCGACCTCGGCCGGCCGCAGATGATACAACTGGCCGTACTGATCGACAGAGGGCACCGCGAACTGCCGATCCGGCCCGATTATGTAGGCAAAAACGTTCCCACTTCGAAAAGCGAAAAGATTGAAGTGCAGTTGACGGAAATTGACAATAAGGATCAAGTGATCATTTTACAGCATAGGGGGAAACAGGAATGAGCATCGCGGGCGTACAAACGACGAAACATTTCTTGGGTCTGAAAGGGCTTGACGCACAGGAGATCACCGGCATTTTGGATCGCGCCGCCTACTGGGAGCAGCATCCGTCGAAGGTGACGAAAGAGCTGCAGGGCCGATTCGTGGCGAACCTCTTTTTTGAAAACAGCACGCGAACCCGTTTCTCTTTCGAACTGGCGCAAAAAAGGCTTGGCGCGGAGGTGCTGAATTTCTCGGCTGCGGAATCCAGCGTGCAAAAAGGCGAGTCCATTTACGATACCGTCCGGACTTTGGAGTCGATGGGCATCGACGCAGGAGTCATCCGCCTGAAGCCGACCGGCATTCTGCAGGAGTTGGCGGAAAAAATCAAAGTGCCGCTCATCAACGCGGGGGACGGCAATAACGAGCATCCAACGCAGGCGCTGCTTGATTTGTACACGATGCGCAAACATTTCGGCGACATCAAGGGGCTGACGGTTGCGATCGTCGGCGATATTTTGCACAGCAGGGTCGCCCGTTCGAACCTGTGGGGACTGCGGGCGCTCGGCGCGAACGTGAAGTTCTGCGCGCCGGACAATATGCAGGCGCGGGAGCTTGGCGAGTACGCGCCGTACGTATCCTTCGAAGAAGCGCTTAAGGCCGACGTCGTGATGATGCTCCGCGTGCAGCTGGAGCGCCACGACAAAGGCATAATCCGCTCGGCGGAGGAGTACCGCGAGCAGTACGGATTGACTGCGGAGCGGGCCGGCCGCATGCAGCCGCATGCGATCATTATGCATCCGGCTCCGGTGAACCGGAACGTAGAGATCGACGACGAACTGGTCGAACATGAGAAATCGAAAATTTTTACGCAAATCGCAAACGGCGTGCCGATCCGCATGGCGGTCATCGAGCGGGCTTTATCATAGAACAGGGGGAAGGCTTACCAATGGGAATTTGGATACTGAACGGATGGACGGTAAACGCCGATAACGAGCGAGTTAAGCAGCACATTTTCATCGAGAACGATACGATCGTCCAGGTTCTGGACGCCCAAAGCGCAGCGGCTCCGGTCACGGAAGGACATACGGTCATCGACGCGGCGGGCAAGCTGGTCGCCCCGGGATTCATCGATATGCACGTCCATCTGCGCGAGCCGGGTTTTGAGCATAAAGAAACGATTGCGACAGGAACGCGCTCGGCGGCCAGAGGCGGCTTCACGACGATTGCCTGCATGCCGAACACGCGGCCGGTCATCGATACGCCGGATACGGTGAATTACATACTGGACAAGGCGCAAACCGAAGGCGTCGTCCGCGTTCTGCCGTACGGCTGCATTACGAAAAACGAGCTCGGCCGCGAGCTCACGGACTTCGCCGCTTTGAAGGAAGCCGGCGTCATCGGCTACACGGATGACGGCGTCGGCGTGCAAAGCGCGCAGATGATGAAAGATGCGATGGCGCTGGCCGCATCGCTCGGCATGCCGATCATCGCGCACTGCGAGGATAACACGCTCGTCGAGGGCGCGCCGGTAACGGAAGGCGCGTTCGCCCGGAAGCACGGGCTCAAGGGGATTCCGAACGAGTCCGAGGCGATTCATGTAGGGCGCGACGTGCTGCTGGCCGAAGCGACCGGGGTTCACTACCATGTGTGCCATGTCAGCACCGAGCAGTCGGTTCGCCTGATCCGCCACGCGAAGCAGTTCGGGATCAAAGTGACCGCCGAGGTATGCCCGCATCACCTCGTGCTTTCCGATGAAGATATTCCAGGGCTTGACGCCAACTGGAAAATGAACCCACCGCTGCGTACGCCGCGCGATGTACAGGCTGTGATCGAAGGGCTGGAAGACGGCACGATCGACATCATCGTAACCGATCATGCGCCGCACAGCGAGGAAGAGAAAGAGAAGGGCATGCAGCTTGCGCCGTTCGGCATTCTCGGCTTCGAGACCGCGTTCCCGCTGCTGTACACCAAGTTCGTCCTGACCGGCCGCTGGACGCTCGGCTTCCTGATCGACCGGATGACGGCGAGACCTGCCGATGTGTTCGGCCTTCCGTACGGCAAGCTCCAACCGGGCGCCGCGGCGGATGTAACGATCGTCGATCTCGAAGAGGAGCGCGAAGTACGCAAAGAAGAGATCGTATCGAAAAGCAAAAATACGCCGTTTATCGGCTGGAAGCTGCAAGGCTGGCCGGTTGTTACGATTGCGGCGGGAAAAGTTGTTTGGTCCTAAGCACTGTACGGCGAGCGGAAACTCGTGTATATTTATACAGAAGAATCTTTATTTATGCAGATCATTGACGGTTCGCATGGATCGTTCGAACATAACGAAGGAGTTGAAGAAACATGCAGGCAAGATTGTTGCTGGAAGACGGCACCCTTTTTACAGGCAAATCGTTCGGCAGCGAGGGTGACTCGGTCGGAGAAGTTGTATTCAATACAGGGATTACCGGTTATCAGGAGGTGCTTTCCGATCCGTCGTACTGCGGCCAAATCGTGACGATGACGTATCCGCTTATCGGAAACTACGGCGTAATCCGGGACGATTTCGAGTCCGTGCGCCCGTTCATTCACGGGTTTGTGGTTCGCGAGCATGAAGAAATCCCGAGCAACTGGAGAGCGCAATACACGCTCGGCAGCCTGCTCAAAGAATACGGCATCATCGGAATCAGCGGCATCGACACCCGCATGCTGACCCGCAAAATCCGCCATCATGGCGTTATGAAAGCTTTGCTCACCACATCCGATAAATCGGTTGCCGAGCTGTCGGAAATGCTCAAAGCGACGCCTCTGATGACAGACCAGGTGTCCCGCGTGTCCACCAAAAGCGTTTACGGAGCACCAGGCCACAAAGAGCGCGTCGTGCTCGTCGATTTCGGCGCCAAAAGCGGCATTATCCGCGATTTGAGCAAACGCGACTGCGACGTCGTCGTCGTGCCTCAAGACGCTACGGCCGAGCAAATTCGCCGGCTGGCGCCGGACGGCATTTTGCTGTCCAACGGCCCTGGGGACCCGAAAGATGTGACTCACGCGGTGCAAATGATTAAAGAATTGCTCGGCGAATTCCCGATCTTCGGCATTTGCCTTGGCCACCAGCTGTTCGCGCTCGCTTGCGGAGCCGATACGGAGAAACTGAAATTCGGCCACCGCGGCGGCAACCATCCGGTTAAAGATCTGATTTCCGGACGCTGCTACATCACATCGCAAAACCATGGCTACACAGTTAAGGAAGATTCCATCGCCGGAACGGACCTTGACGTGACGCACATTAACAATAACGACCGCACGATCGAAGGTTTGAGACATAAAAAGCATGCGGCTTTCTCGGTTCAGTATCATCCGGAAGCGGCGCCGGGTCCATTTGACTCGAGCTATTTGTTCGACGATTTTATCGCGATGATCCGGGAACACAAGCTGGCTAACCCGCAGCCGCCGCGCCAGGCGCAAATGTTGGCGGAATGGAAGGCGCAAGCAGCAAAGACAGCGGACAAGGGGGAACTGCAGTATGCCAAAAAATAATACGCTCAAAAAAATTCTCGTGATCGGCTCCGGTCCGATTGTTATCGGCCAAGCCGCCGAGTTCGACTATGCGGGAACGCAGGCATGCCAGGCTTTGAAAGAAGAGGGCATGGAAGTTATTTTGATCAACAGCAACCCGGCCACGATCATGACCGACACGAATATGGCCGACAAAGTATATATCGAGCCGATTACGCTTGATTTCGTAACGCAAATCATTCGCCAAGAGCGTCCTGACGGGCTGCTTCCGACGCTGGGCGGCCAGACGGGGCTGAACATGGCTGTGGAGCTGGCTCGCGCAGGCGTTCTGGAAAGCGAGAATGTGAAGCTGCTCGGCACCCAACTGACCGCGATTGAAAAAGCGGAAGACCGCGACCTTTTCCGCGATTTGATGAGAGAGCTGGAGCAGCCGGTGCCTGACAGCGTCATCGTGACGACTGTAGCACAAGCGCTTGATTTTGCCGGTGAAATCGGCTTTCCGATTATCGTACGTCCTGCTTACACACTTGGCGGAACAGGCGGCGGTATCTGCAATTCTATTGAGGAATTGAGCGAAACGGTCGCATCCGGGCTTCGCTACAGTCCGATCGGTCAATGTCTCGTAGAAAAAAGCATCGCCGGCATGAAAGAAGTCGAGTATGAAGTGATGCGCGACGCGAACGACAACTGCATCGTCGTGTGCAACATGGAAAACTTCGATCCGGTTGGCGTCCATACGGGCGACAGCATCGTCGTGGCTCCGAGCCAGACGCTGTCCGACCGCGAATACCAGATGCTCCGTTCCGCATCGCTGAAAATCATCCGCGCGCTGAACATCGAAGGCGGCTGCAACGTGCAGTTTGCGCTCGATCCGCACAGCTTCCAATATTATGTCATCGAAGTGAATCCGCGGGTAAGCCGCTCCTCGGCGCTCGCTTCCAAAGCGACGGGCTATCCGATCGCCAAAATGGCGGCTAAAATCGCCATCGGCTACACGCTGGACGAAATTGTCAACCCGGTAACCGGGCAAACATACGCTTGCTTCGAGCCGACGCTGGATTACATCGTATCGAAAATTCCGCGCTGGCCGTTCGATAAATTTACGGCGGCAAACCGCAAGCTCGGCACGCAAATGAAAGCGACAGGGGAAGTAATGGCCATCGGCCGCACTTTCGAAGAGTCGATTCATAAAGCGATCCGCTCTCTGGAAATCGGCGTGCACCGTTTGTTCCTGAAAGAAACGGATTTGCTGGATAAGGAATCGCTGGAGCTTCGCCTGCAAAAGCCGGACGACGAGCGCCTGTTCCTTCTGGCTGAGGCGTACCGCAGAGGCTACACGGTCGAGCAGCTGCAAGACTTGACGAAAATCGACTGGTGGTTCCTGAACAAACTGGCCGGCATGATCAAATATGAGGCGGAAATCGCCAAATCCGATCTTTCCGCGGCATTGTTGCTGGAGGCGAAGCGCAAAGGGTTTACGGACCGGGCTATCGCCGAAATCCGCACGCTTGCCGGCTGCACATCGTTTACGAAAGAAGCGGAAGTGCGCGCTCACCGCTTGCAGCAAAACATCAAGCCTGTGTACAAAATGGTAGATACTTGCGCGGCCGAGTTCGAAGCTTCGACGCCTTACTACTATTCGACCTATGAGCAAGAGGACGAAGTAACGGAAACGAACAAGGAGAAAGTCGTCGTGCTCGGCTCCGGTCCAATCCGTATCGGCCAAGGCATCGAGTTCGACTACTCCACCGTGCATGCGGTGTGGGCGATCCAAGCCGCCGGCTATGAAGCGGTCATTATCAACAACAACCCGGAAACCGTGTCTACGGACTTTAATACGTCAGACCGCTTGTACTTCGAGCCGCTGTTCTTCGAAGACGTGATGAACGTGATCGAGCGCGAAAATCCGATCGGCGTCATCGTGCAATTCGGCGGCCAAACCGCGATCAATCTGGCGGCCCCGCTGGACAAAGCCGGTGTGCGCATTCTCGGTTCCGACCTCGAAAGCATCGATACGGCTGAAGACCGGAAAAAATTCGAAGCGCTGCTGAGCAAGCTGCAAATCGCGCAGCCGCAGGGCGGTACGGTAACGTCCGTCGATCAGGCGGTAGGCGTTGCCGCAGGACTTGGCTATCCGGTGCTCGTTCGCCCTTCTTACGTCCTCGGCGGACGCGCGATGGAAATCGTCTATTCCGACGAAGAATTGCTCAGCTACATGGAGTATGCGGTGAAAATCAATCCGGAGCATCCGGTTCTGATCGACCGTTACATGCTCGGCAAAGAAGTCGAAGTCGATGCGATTTGTGACAAGGAAACGGTTCTGATCCCGGGCATTATGGAGCATATCGAACGTGCAGGGGTACACTCCGGCGACTCGATCGCCGTCTACCCGCCGCAGACGGTTTCCGCTGAAATTAAACAGAAGATTATCGATATTACGACAAAAATTGCGCTCGAACTGAAAGTCGTAGGACTGGTCAACATCCAGTTCGTCATCTTCAACGATGAAGTGTATGTGATCGAGGTGAATCCGCGTTCGTCCAGAACGGTTCCGTTCCTGAGCAAAGTGACGAACATTCCGATGGCGAATGTGGCAACCCGGGTCATCATGGGGCAAAAGCTTGCCGATATGGGCTACGAAAGCGGCTTATGGCCGGAAGACCACTACGTATCCGTGAAAGTGCCGGTGTTCTCCTTCGCGAAGCTGCGCCGCGTGGACACGACGCTCGGACCGGAGATGAAATCGACCGGCGAAGTGATGGGCCGCGATACGAACTTTGCAAAGGCGCTGTACAAAGGCTTGATCGGCGCAGGCATGAAAATTCCTGCTGCAGGTTCGGTCGTCGTAACGGTGTCGGACAAAGATAAAGACGAGGCGATTGAAATCATGAAAGGTTTCTACCGTCTCGGCTACAAAATTATCGCCACAGGCGGAACGGCCAAAGCGCTGGAAGAAGCCGGCCTCCCGGTAACGACAGTGAACAAGCTGAGCGAAGGCTCGCCGAACATTCTCGACCTGATCCGTGGCGGCGAGGCGCAGTTCGTTGTGAACACGCTGACGAAGGGCAAAACGCCTGAGCGTGACGGCTTCCGCATTCGCCGCGAAGCGGTGGAGAACGGCGTTGTCTGCATGACGTCGCTTGACACGGTCCGCGCGCTCTGCAACATGCTTGAAGCGGTCAACTTCTCCTCCCGTGCCATGCCTGTGCATGCTTAAGGGGCGGTGAGTGCGAATGAGTACCTACACTCGTACGGACGTTGCCGGAAAGATTATGGTCGCTCTTGATTACCCGACAGCCGAAGGGGCCAAGGAGCTGCTGCGGCAGCTCGAAGGCATCCCTTGCTATATGAAAGTGGGCATGCAGCTGTTTTTCGCTGCGGGCCCAGGCTTTGTAGCCGGTCTGAAGGATAAAGGCTATAAAGTGTTTCTGGATTTGAAAATGCACGACATCCCGAACACGGTGAAGGGCGGGGCGGAGAGCATTACGCGCCTCGGCGCGGATGTGTTCAACGTCCATGCAGCCGGCGGCAAGCGGATGATGGAAGCGGCTCTCGAGGGCGTGGACAAAGCCCTCGCTCCGGGAGCGGGACGCCCGATTGTCATCGGCGTCACCCAGCTGACCAGCACCGGCCAGCAGGTGCTGAACGAAGAAATCGGCCTGACAGGCACTGTCGAGCAGGCCGTGCTTCGCTATGCCCGCCTGGCGCAGTCGGCTGGGCTGCAGGGCGTCGTTGCGTCACCGCTTGAAGTGACGCAAATCAAAGCGGCGTGCGGTGACGCATTCGTCACCGTAACGCCGGGCATTCGCCCTGCGGGCGCCGATATCGGCGACCAGACGCGCGTCATGACGCCGGCTGAGGCGTTCGCGCAGGGCACCGATTTTGTCGTGATCGGCCGCCCGATTACGGCGGCGGCCGATCCCAGAGCGGCGATGGAGTCGATCATCGCCTCCGTCGCGCTTTGACGGGCCTGCCCCTACATTCGAAAGGAACGGTGTGAGAGAACATGAGTCAGCTTGAAACGATAGCGAAGCGAGTTGCTTCCTCATTATTGGAGATAGGAGCGGTAACGCTTCGCCCGCAGCAGCCTTTTACGTGGACATCGGGCCTCAAGTCGCCGATTTATTGCGATAACCGGCTGACCATGTCTCATCCGGCTATACGCGAGCTGATTGCAGACAGTTTTGTGCTGCTGATCAAGGAAAAGTTTCCGCAAGCCGAAGTGGTCGCCGGCACGGCGACTGCCGGCATTCCTCACGCGGCATGGGTCGCACAGAAGCTGGGCCTGCCCATGATATACGTCCGTGACAAAGCCAAAGGCCACGGCAAGGAGAACCTGATCGAGGGGACTGTTAAGCCCGGTCAGCAAGTCATCGTGATCGAAGACCTGATCTCAACCGGCGGAAGCTCGCTGAAAGCGGCTTTGGCCGTTAACGATGCGGGGGCGAAAGCATTGGGCGTTCTCGCGATCTTTTCCTATCAATTGGATAAGGCGGCGGACGCTTTCCGGGAAGCCGGAATGCCGCTTCATACGCTTTCCAATTATACGAAGCTGCTTGAAGTAGCTTTGGAGCAAGGAGCAATCAAAGAAGAAGACATGGAACTCCTCCGCTCCTGGCGGGCAAATCCGGCTCAATTCGGACTGTAATCTTGCGCAGAAATTGACGATTTAGGATAAATGGCCTATACTGAAGGGGCGCAAAGTTCTGCCTGACATCTGCGAAACGGCAAACGGCGCGAAAGCGTCTGACGCAAAGCTACAGGGGCTAATCGGCTTGCAGCCGTACGCCAGCCAGCTACCGAACGGTGAGAGGAGGAAGATTATGAGCGTAAATGCCCCGCTATCCGCGGTCGGAAGCGGCAATGCTTTGCAGCAAGCAGTCGGACTGCAGCTGCTGAAAAAAATCAATAATACGCAAACGGCGCAAGCAAGCGTGATGCTGGAAGATTTCGCGAAATCCCAGCAGCAAGTTGCGGCGGCCGCCGCTTCAGTCACCCCCCACTTGGGGAGCAGCATCGACATTCGTGTATAATTGCACAAAGCCGGGAAGCTCTACCTTTTCGAAAAGGAGAGCTTCTTTTTTTGTGGCTTGGCGCGCACCGGATTAATACTTGCTCGTTAAGGCCTAATTGGTCTGGCAACGTAGAATGAGCCTCGCATTTACGAGTTTGTCGCGCAATATTCTTGCAAAAACCCCCATGACGTCGTGGACATCACCCCACAGAATGAAAATAATTCAGGTCTATTGTGTCTATTTTCGTATAAAGTGGAGCATTTTGCGCTTTGACGAGCTTGCCGTGGTAAATTCCTGCAGAACGCGGAGCATTTTGCGCATTGACGATCTTGTCGTGGTATTATCCTGTAGAAAGTAGTGCTTTTAGCACTTTGACGAGCTTGCCGCGAAAAATTCCTGCAAAAGTGCAGTTTTTTTCGTATTAACGAGCTTGCCGTGGTAAATTCCTGCAAAAGTACAGTTTTTTTCGCCCATATACGGGGTTAGCGCCAGTTTGGTCGGAAATTCCTGCACAATCGCAGGCTTTTCCTCCAAACGAGCCGTATCCATCGAAAAAGCCTGTACTTTTGCAGGTTTTGCTGGAGCTATGCCTCTTTTCAAACGGCTGGGCCGTTCTAATTGGGTGGGGATAGAGTGCCTTCCCGCAGTTAAAGCCGACAATGTACATCTTACCAACAAGCGAGGGCGGGCGGGGGATGCGATTACGATGCGGCTCCAGTCAGGCGAAGCCGTTTCTCAACGCCCGCAAATCTCAGGCGCGCGTTGTGTCGCCGACGCATGTCGACGCTCAAAAAAGCATAAAGAAAAAAGAAACTTATGGCAACCTGGTTGTTGATAAGTTTCTTTTTTTGGGGTATGATGCGAGTATTGAAATGATAACAATTCTCAACTCGGGCGGAGAACTCGGGAAGCGTCCTTACAGGCTGTTTGTGCCGGCCCGAGCATGACGCGGATCGATCGCACTGCGTGCGGTGTTGCGCGGCATGACGCCGGTCGACCACGACCACCCAGCGACAACCCGCAGCAGAAAAGGCTGCTGGTGGCCGCTAGCCGTCGAGCGTTTCGGCAGCAGCTACAGCCCGCAGAGGAATAGGCTGCTGGTGGCCGGCAGCCGTTGAGCGTTTCGGAGGCAGCTACAGCCAGCAGCGGAGCTTAGGTTGGTTGAGGCGCCGACAACATGTCGATGAAAGCTTGCAGCGCTTGGGACATCCATTTTTTGGGGTGGATGAGCAGTTGCAGGTCCACGCTTAAATTCGGATGAGCGATCGGGATGACGGCAAGCTGCTTGCGTGCCAGTTCGGATTCCACGGCGATCCGGGGCAGCAGGGCGATGCCTAGCCCGTTCATGGCGCACTGCTTGATCGCTTCCAGGTTGCCCAGCTCAAATCCGATGCGAAAAGGGATGCTCTGGTCTTTCAGCAGCTTTTCGAACAAGTTGCGGTATATGCAGCTTTCTTCCGTGACGATAAATTCGTTATGCCCAAGATCGGCCAGCGCAACCTGCTCAGCCAGCGCCAGCGGGTGGCTGGGAGGGGCGACCAGCACGAGCGGTTCTTCCCGAACTTTGATGCAGCGAAGCTGGGTGTCGGCGGGATATTGGTCGAGGATGAGCCCGACATCGTAATCGCCCTCTTTTACTTTCGCAATCAGCGACGTTTCATCGTCCGGCAAAAGTTGGATGCTTAAACCGGGGAATTGCTGTTTGAATTTGTGCAAATAAGGCGGCAAATAATAAGCGGCCAAGGAATCGATCGTGCCGATCGTCAGCGCGCCGTTAACTTGCCTGGCAATCATTTCCTTAGACTGGTCGTAGAGATCGAGCATTTGCACGGCGAGCTTCAGCAAGCTTTCGCCCGGAGGCGTAAGCCTCAGCTGCCGTCCGTATCTTTCAAAAAGCGGCACTCCGTAATCCCGCTCCAGCTTTTGAATCTGCATCGTCACGCTGGATTGCGCGTAGCCGAGTTCTTCGGCTGCCCGGGTGAAGCTTTTTTTCCTTGCCACTTCGCGGAAGGTCCGAAAATAAGTTAAGTCCATGCCGGCCACCTCGTATTATCAATATTTTTGATGAGCGTTATCATTTATTATAGCTAACAGTGATGAAAGGTTCCATGCTAAAGTGAAGTAACGATAAAATTAACTATTCGGAGGTTGTTCGCCATGTTGACTGAACGAGAGCTTCAAGGCATATATGTACCTGTTGTTACGCCTTTTGACGATGAGCGGGAGGTGGATGTGGCTTCTTTTTACAATTTGGTATACCAGTTGTTCGAGGATGACATCGACGGATTGATCGTTAACGGAACGACGGGAGAGTCGCCGGGGATATCGGAGGAAGAGCTTGCACTCCTGTTTGCTGCGGCGCAAACCGCACGGCAAGCATCGGGTACGAACGCGCCGCTTGTCGTCGGGACAGGCACCAACGATACGGCTTCGACCGTGAAAAAGACGGAAAAAGCCGGAGAACTGGGCGCAGACGCGGCCCTTGTCGTTGTTCCGTATTATAACCGGCCGAGCCAGCAGGGCATCGTTGAGCATTTTCGCCGCGTCGCGGAGGTTGGCGTGCCTGTCATCGTATACGAGATTCCGTATCGCACCGGAGTTGCGCTGGAGCTCGATACGGTACGAACCATTTTTGAGATCGATGGCGTTATCGGCATGAAAGACAGCACTCCAGGGATTCATCTTGTGTCCGAGCTTTCGCGGCTTGGTTCCAAACCGGTGCTGTGCGGAGACGATATGAATCTGTTTGCCGCTCTGTGCTGCGGGGCCAAGGGGGCTATGAGCGCTTCGGCGAACGTGGAAACGGACCGTTTTGTCGACATGTACAACCATTTCAGGGAAGGCCGGCTTGCCGATAGCAAACGGCTGTTTGAGGAACTGCTTCCGCTTATCCGGCTGCTGTTTGCCGAGCCGAATCCTGCGCCGCTGAAATGGCTGCTGGCCCAGAAGGAGCTTATCGCATCGGACGCAGTGCGGCTGCCTATGGTGCCGATTAGCGGCGCGCTGCAGCAGAAACTGGCCTCATACGTATAATGATGGAGGGAGGAGGAGCCGGCGTGATGCGCAAGCAAGTATTTTCGGGCTCGCCTTGGGAACCGCGGGTCGGCTACTGCCGGGCAATCCGCGTAGGCGGCAGGATTGAGGTGGCGGGAACGACGGCGATGAGAGATGGCGAAGTCGTTGGAGTCGGCAGCGCCTATGAGCAGACGAAGTGCATTTTGCAAATTATTGAGCGTTCCCTTCAGGAGCTTGGCGCTCAAATGTCCGATGTCGTACGTACAAGAATGTTTGTGACGGATATTTCTTTGTGGGAGGAAATCGGCAGGGCGCACGGCGAAAGTTTCCGCGATATTCAACCGGCGGCAACGATGGTGGAGGTCAAGGCGCTCATTGACCCTCGTCTCCTGGTCGAAATTGAAGCGGAGGCTGTTGTAAGCGAATAATTAAAAAAACGCGTATGATCATCGTCAAAGTTTAGAGAGGTTGACGGATCATACGCGTTTTGTTTTTGTCAGCCGACTCGTTTGCCGAGGATGATGAGATCCCGTTCCACGCCGTCCAGTTCGGCAACGCCCGGCAAATGGGCCCAAGTCTCGAAGCCGCAGCTGCGGAACAGCTTCAGGCTCGGTTCGTTATGTCCGAAGATGAAGCCGAGCAATGTTTTGAGCTGCAGTCCCGGACAAGCGTCTATCGCACGCTGGAGCAAGCTGCGCCCGATGCCGCGGCCGCGGCAAGCTTCGTCGATATAAATGCTGATTTCGGCAGTAGCGTTGTAGGCAGGGCGGCCGTAAAAGGATTGAAAGCTGAGCCAACCGCAAAGGTTCTCACTGCTTTCCAACACCCACAGCGGCCGGAAGCCGGGGGCATGCTCGTGAAACCACGGCTCGCGGCTTTGCACGGACACCGGCGACGTATCGGCGGTTACCATCCGCCCGGCTACGGTGGAATTGTAAATGCGAACGATTTCCGGAAGGTCCTCCAGGGATGCATCGCGGATCGTATAGTCTTGTATGCTCACGGGAATCTCCTTTCGCCGGGATGCGGTTTATTTGCCGGATTTGCCGGACTCGGCAAGTTTCAGCCAGAAGCGCGAAATCGTTTCCAGCCCTTTATCCCAATTCGCGAGATGGAAATGCTCGTCAGGGGCATGCAGATTTTCCCCAGGCAACCCGAAGCCGAGCATGACGACCGGCGCATCCAAAAGCCGGCCGAACACTTCAACGATCGGGATCGACCCGCCGCTGCGCGTATATACGGGCCATGCTCCGTACGCCGCTTCGTAAGCTTCGGCGGCGGCGACCATGGTCGGATGGTCAATCGGCGTTATAAACGGATTGCCGCGCAATTGACGGCTCATGACGACCTTGACGCCGGGAGGCGTATGCCCTGCGATGTGCGTTTCCATCGCATTCATAATTTCGTCCGGCGTCTGTGCGGCGACGAGACGGCAGGCGATTTTGGCCGACGCCCGGTTCGGGATGATGGGCTTGATGCCCTCGCCTTGAAAACCGCCGTTCACCGACGTGATTTCAAGGGTCGGTCTGGACGTGGTCTGCTCGTAAAACGAGTAGCCTTGTTCCCCGAATAACGTGTCCACGTTCAATTCACTGCGAATTTTGCCGGCATCGGGCTCGACTTTTTTGAACGACTCCCGTTCCTGCTCGGACAGTTCGATGACTTTGTCGTAGAAGCCTTCCACGGCTACTTTGCCGTCGGCGTCATGGAACGAGCCGAGCAGCTTCGAGAGCGCGTGTATCGGATTTTGCACGGCGCCGCCGTAAAGTCCGGAGTGTAGGTCGCTGCTAGCGCCTTCCACCGTAATTTCCACGCCGGCCAGTCCGCGGAGGCCGTACATAAGCGCCGGTTGGCCGGGGGCGTGCATCTGCGTATCCGACAAAGTGATAACGTCGGCGGACAGCTTGTCTTTGTACTTCTCGACAAAAGCCGGCAAATGCTTGCTGGCAATTTCCTCCTCGCCCTCGATGCAAAACTTCACATTCACCGGAAGCTTTCCCTCTGTGCGCAAAAAGCCTTCGATGGCTTTTACATGAAGTATCAACTGGCCTTTGTCGTCGGTGCTGCCGCGGGCATACAGTTTGCCGTCCTTGATGACGGGTTCGAACGGGGACGAAGTCCACAGCTCCAACGGTTCGGGAGGCTGGACATCGTAGTGTCCGTAAATGAGCACGGTAGGTGCTCCCGGCGCATGAAGCCAGTCGGCATATACGGCGGGGTGGCCGCCGGTCGGCATGATCTCGACGTTGTCCAGGCCCGCTTGCCGCAGCGCCTCCGCAGTCCACTCGGCGCAGCGCAGCATATCGGGCTGGCGCTCCGCAACCGCGCTAATGCTCGGAATGCGCAGGAATTGCATTAACTCCTCTATATGCCGATCCCTCTGCTGTTCAAAATAAGTGATTAAAGATTCGATCATGAGGCAGCGCTCCTTAAAGTTTTTCGCCAGAAAAACTGGCATCGGAAGCATAAGCTTAAAGTTTTTCGCCAGAAAAACTGGCATCGGAAGCATTCCGTTCCCGCTATTAAACTTCCCCGCGGCAAGGCGGTTTTCCTGCCGGCATGAGGGGGCGTTTTTGGAGAAGCTTTAGACTGTCATCGGCAGCATTTCCATTTTTGGACTAAGGGATACCTCTTATGAAATAATCCTTGCCAATAATATATATATGCGATATATTGCATATAACTAAACAAATAACGAAGGAGGATGACAATGCCAATACCTAAAAATTTTGTCTCGCCGATGCGAATGTCTGCGAAGGAAAGAGTTTTGTCCCAAATCCAAAGGTGGATTATCGATGGAACGCTGCAGCCGGGCGAAAAGCTCCTCGATGCCGAATTGGCGGAGTCGCTTGGCGTGAGCCGCACACCGATTCGGGAGGCTTTTCAATTATTGGAGGTACAGGGGCTCGTCTCGACCCATCCCGGCAAAGAAACAAAAGTGACGGTCATCGAGAAGGATGACATTTTCAAGATGTATTCGACGATGGCCGCGCTTCAAGCTTTGGCGTCGGAAGTGACCGCGAAAATTATCGTACCGGAGCAGATCGAGCAGCTGCGCGCGATTAATCTGGATTTTGCCAGCGCCATCAAAAGCGGTCAGGCTTACCAAGCGATGGAGGCAGATGAGCAGTTTCATAACCTTATCGTAGAGCTTTCGGATAATCCTTATGTTGCTTCTTACAGTGCCTCGCTCCAAATTCATATCCGGCGCTTCAAATACGTGTTTTTAAAGCAGCCGATCACCGCGACACAGGCTTCAGTCGATGAGCATGATTCGATTATTGATGCTTTCGAGAAGAAGGATAGTGATCGGGCGCATGCGATGATGAAGCAGAATTTTATACGTCCGATGCAGGAACTGCACGGAATACTCTAAGCAGAGGGGCGAAGGGATCATGGCAGAAAGCAAAGATTTGCGTATTCGCAGCAAGGTTATAAGCGAGGGTGTCAATCGGGTGCCGAACAGGGCGATGCTGCGGGCTGTCGGTTTTACCGATGAGGATTTCAAGAAGCCGATGATCGGTATAGCCAGCACGTGGAGTGAGGTGACCCCGTGCAATATGCACATCAACGAGTTGGCTGTGCATGCCAAGCAAGGGGTACGGGAGAATGGCGGGGCACCGCTTATTTTTAATACGATTACGGTATCGGACGGCATTTCAATGGGTCACGAAGGCATGCTGTTCTCATTGCCAAGCCGTGAAGCCATAGCGGATTCGATAGAGATCGTTACGGGGGCGGAGCGCTTCGATGGCCTGGTTGCGGTAGGCGGCTGCGACAAGAACACCCCTGCCTGCCTCATGGCGATCGGCCGGATGAACATTCCTTCCGTCTACGTGTACGGCGGCACGATTCAACCAGGCGAGCTCGATGGCAAGAAAGTCGATATCGTCACTGCTTTCGAGGCCGTCGGCAAATATCATGATGGAAAAATGACAGATGAAGAGCTTCACAAGGTTGAATGCAGCGCTTGTCCGGGTCCGGGCTCTTGCGGCGGAATGTACACGGCTAATACAATGGCCGCCGCTGCAGAAGCAATGGGGATGAGCCTGCCGGGATCCTCCTCGACGCCGGCGATTTCACCAAACAAAGCAGCGGAATGCGCTGAGGCGGGAAGACAGGTCATATCGCTGCTTGAGCAGGATATTTATCCAAAAGACATCATGACGAAGAAAGCGTTCGAGAATGCAATTACGGTTGTCATGGCCTTGGGCGGTTCAACGAATGCGTTTCTGCATCTTCTTGCGATTGCACATTCGGTTGGTGTGGATTTAACATTGGATGATTTTGAGCGGATACGTCTGCGTGTTCCCCATCTGGCCGACCTGAAACCGAGCGGCAAACATGCCATGCAGGATTTGAACGATATCGGAGGCATTCCAGGTGTAATGAAGCTTCTGCTCGCAGAGGGACTACTTCATGGGGACTGTCTGACGGTAACCGGTAAATCATTGGCTGAGAATTTAGCGGCGGCGGATTCTTTGCGGGAAGGTCAAGAGATCATTCGCCCGTTGGATAAACCGCTGAAGCCGAACGGACCACTGGTTGTGCTCAGAGGCAACCTCGCACCCGAAGGAGCTGTGGCCAAAATGTCGGGTATGAAAAAGTTGCGTTTTGTCGGACCGGCGAAAGTATATGACAGCGAGGAGGCCGCAACCGAAGCCATTCTGAAAAATGAGATTCAAAAAGGGGATGTGTTGGTCATCCGCTATTGCGGTCCGAAAGGTGGACCGGGTATGCCGGAGATGCTGTCGGTTACGGCACTAATTGTTGGCAAAGGGCTCGGAGGAGAGGTCGCGCTTATGACGGACGGCAGATTCTCGGGCGGCTCGCACGGGTTCGTGGTCGGCCACGTATCTCCTGAAGCACAAGTAGGCGGACCCATCGCGCTGCTGAAGAACGGGGATATCGTAACCATCGATAGTGAAATGCAACAGATTACGTTTGAGGTGACAGAGGAAGAGCTGGCTGCGCGGGCGCAAGCATGGGTACAGCCTCCACTCAAAGTATCATCGGGCGTGCTCGCCAAATATGCCCGATTGGTTGCATCAGCCTCCAAAGGCGCGGTTACAGACATTTTTGAATAAATGAGAGTTTAGAGAGAGCTCCGGGGTAAACTGCCCCACTTTGCCTCGAAATTTCACCTAAAGAAAGGACCTCATTCTCCACTTGGCAGTGGAATTTGAGGTCCTTTTGCTCGATTTTTGGGCTGTTCCCATATTTTGCGAACGTTTTTGGGGCAGCCTCCAGGCTGCCCGAGAAACCCACCTGCCAGAACCGCTCACACTACTGACTGGTTTTGAACGATGAAAGCCTGCAAAAATACAGTTTTTTTGCTTGTCGAGAGTCGGGGATGAAATATTCCTGCAATTGTGCAGGCTTTTCGCCGGCGTAGGGGCTCAAAGCTCATTTTCGTCGAAAATTCCTGCACTTTCGCAGGTTTTTCGCCAAAAAGGCCATTTTCATGGAAAAAGCCTGCACTTTTGCAGGTTTTCCCCTAGCCTGGGGCTGCAAGCCGCCTCATATCCCATATAAGCCATATATTGTGGAGGTTTTTTTATATTGTAGAGGTTTTTTATCACGTATCTCTCAATAGTAAAGAGGTGCATGAGATACCATATTATGGTATAATCCGTTTGTTGAGCGTATGCGCGCAAAAAGGGGGGAACAACCATAGAGAAAAAACTGCTCAAAACAGCTTTGTACAGCTTTTTATTGGGCTTGTCGCTGGCCATCGCTTATTTTTCGAATACGGAGTCGGTTACGTACATGAGCGGCTACACGGTAGCGACTCTATCATTTGGCGAATACGCGCTGAAAGTGTTGAGATTCGCTACAAGAGTCATGCTGGCTTCATTAATCGTCGTCGGGGTCAAAGAGCTGAGCCGCGGCGCCGCTTCAAACGGCCTTTCGTTTTTGAAAGGAGTAGTCGTTTCCTTTTTGTTCACTTTTATTTCTATTATTATTTTAATTTTTTTTCTGGGAACTATTTTTCGAGATTAGCAGATTAAGAGAGCTGCGCTCCCGCAAAATACGGCCTTTCCAAAGCACTCTGTATTCTTTCAGTAAATTTTCAGTTTCAGTGAAACTTTTTAAAACGATGCGCCGTCTATTTTATCATACAGTCTGTAAATGAAAGGGAGGTTTGAGTATTGGCAAGCTGGTTTCGCAGCAAATCCGCACATAGTCCGCTTCCAGAACAATCGCCTTCCAATCCCGAAAGATCGGGGGAACCGCTGCTTACCGTTCATCGCGTGGAGCGTTCTTTTCAAGTCGGGAACCAGAAGCTGCATGTGCTCAAAGGCATTGAAATGCAGCTTCTGCCCACACAGCTGGTGATGCTGAAGGGACGGTCCGGGTCGGGCAAAACGACGCTGCTGAATTTGATCGGCGGGCTGGATCAGCCGAATGAGGGCGAAATCCTTTTTCAGGGACAGCCTTTTCACAGCCTGCGCGACGATGAGCGAACGATGATCCGCCGCAAGGAAATCGGCTTCATTTTTCAGTCGTTTGCCCTGATGCCATTATTGTCCGCTTGGGAAAATGTGGAGCTGGCGCTGCGCATGGCGGGCGTGCCTCGTTCACAATGGAAGCAGCGCGTGACGCACTGTCTGGAACTGGTCGGACTCGGCAAACGGATGCATCACCGCCCGTTCGAGCTGTCCGGCGGCGAACAGCAGCGCGTCGCTATTGCCAAAGCGATTGCGCACCGGCCCTCGCTCATTTTGGCGGATGAGCCGACCGCAGAACTGGATTCCCAAATGGGCGCGCAGATCATGTCCGTTTTCCGCAGCATTATCGCGACGGAGCAGGTAACGATTTGTATGACGACTCATGACCCTACGATCTTGGAGGTTGCCGATCATGTTTACGAAATGGTTGACGGGAAATTCGTCTCGTAACCGGAAGATGAAGCCCATAGCCGCAATGCTTTTATGTTCAACATTAATTCTGACTTCCGGCTGTTCGCTCCTGCCCAAAGAGCAGGAAGAGGAGGCGCTGCCGACGATCAACCCTCCCAAGCTTTCCAAAAAGCCCGAGTACGAAGTGAAGACGACTACGCTCGAAACGAAAGTCCGGGGAAGCGGCCGTATGATGGCATTGAAGGAGGAGAAATTATTTTTCTCGGAAGATATGAACGCCAAACGGATCAGCGCCGTCCTCGTGAAAAGCGGGGATACCGTTGAAGCGGGGCAGCCGATCGCCGAACTGGACGTGTCGGAGCTGGACAGCAGCTTGAAGCGCAAACGGCTCGAAACGAGGCGCGATGAGCTAACGATGATCGAAACGCTGCGCAAGGCCGATGAAATGACGCCGGAGGCGATCGAGCAGGCGAAGATCGATTTTGAACTGAAACGCGAGGATCTCAGCAAGCTGGAGACGCAGGTCAGCAAGGCGAAGCTGCTCGCTCCGTTCAGCGGCACGATCGTCAGCGTAACTTCGAAGAAAGGCGACACGGTCAAATCGGACGAATCCGTCGCGACCATCGCCGACTTAAGCCAATTGACGGTAGCAGCCAGTATTAGCGCGGATGACGCGAAGAAAGTTGCCATCGGTATGGAGGCTTTGGTGGATATCAATTCCGCAGGCCAGCACAAAGGCAAGGTGAAGCAGCTTCCGAATCCGCAAGCAAACAACAATAATAACAACGGCGGCGGCTTTTCCGGCGGCGAAGGCAATCAGAAGGATACGATCGACAACTATCTGGTCGTAGAGCTGGATGAATTTCCGCAAGGGCTGAACCGCGGAACGCCTCTGAGCGTGACCATTGTTACGCAAAGAAAAGAAAATGTGGTCACGATTCCGCCGGCTGCGCTTCGTTCCTATTCCGGACGCAACTATGTGCAGGTCGTTGACAGCCAGGGCAACAAGAAGGAAGTGGACGTAGAGATCGGCCAGCAAACTTCGACGGATGTGGAGATTGTAAAAGGCCTTACGCCGGGACAGAAAGTAGTAGGTCGATGATGTGATGCCGATGCTGCGATTTTTGTTCCGTAAAATGTGGAATACCCGCTGGCTGACGCTCAGCACCTGGCTCGGCCTCGTGATGGCGGTCGCTTTCACGACGAGCATTCCGATGTATGCGGACGGCTCGCTGAAACGCGTCGTCGCCAAGTCGCTGCAGGAGAAAAGCAGCGGTCTTCCCGCAGGCTCGCTATTAATGCGTTATCAGGCGGTCGGCTCCGACCGTGCAGGGATCGATGAGCTGAAAGACGTCAATGCATACATACAGGATCAAATTCCGAAAGATATCGGCTTCCCGGTCGACGCTTTTGCAAGAAGCTATTCGATTAAAGGCTCGGCCTTGACCCCCGCCGATCCGTCGAAGGTAGACCCGAGCAAGCGCCGGCAAATGTCGATCGCTACGCTGGGCGGACTGAACGACCATGTCGAATGGGCGGTCGGACAGATGGCTGCGGACAAGGCGGAAGGCGGGGTTGTGGAAGCCGTCGTGCTCGATGAAGCGATGTACCGCAACGATCTGCACGTCGGAGATATATTCAATTACTCCGCATCCGGGGCCGGCGGAAGCACGCTGCTCAAGGTGAAGATCGTCGGTTCCTTCAAGCCGAAAAACGAGAACGACCCTTACTGGTTTCAAGGGCTGGAAGGGATGGTCAATTCCTTAATCGTCAGCGAGGACTATTTCGCAAAAACGCTGCTTGCGGAAAAGAAAATTCCGCTGCAGCTGGCCAACTGGTACTATGCGTTCG
Organism: Paenibacillus sp. sgz302191; assembly: GCF_057749925.1. Taxonomy (NCBI): domain Bacteria; kingdom Bacillati; phylum Bacillota; class Bacilli; order Caryophanales; family Paenibacillaceae; genus Paenibacillus; species Paenibacillus sp. sgz302191. The sequence goes on along the minus strand of NZ_JBYLHY010000006.1, from coordinate 95,064 downwards.
ATTTGAGCAACATTCAAACGAGCCAACTGGCCCCGCTCGGCAACCGGCTCGAACGGCTCGATATCAATTTGTACCAAAAGCTGAAAAATACGAAGGTGGACGTGTCTTTTCAGCCGATTTTGGCCGAATTTAAAGCGCAGAGCGTGCAGATGCAAATTTTACTGTTTACGCTGGCGGCCCCGATGATCGCGATGGTTTTCTATTATATCGTTATGAACGCCAGACAATCGCTCGACCGGCAGCGCAGCGTCATTGCGGTGCTTCGCAGCCGGGGAGGATCGACAAGGCAAATTATCGGCATCTACTTGCTGGAAGGGTTGGCGCTTGGTGTGATCGCCCTGATCGTCGGACCGCTGATCGGCTGGTTTATGGCCAAAAGCATCGGATCGTCCAGCGGCTTCCTGACGTTCGTCGACCGCAAATCGATTCCGGTCGGATTCACCGCTGAAGCGATGCTGTACGGCGGCCTTGCCGTCGTCATCGCGATTATGGCCAGCGTCATTCCGGCGATCATGTTTGCCCGCGCTTCCATCGTGAATTACAAACAGCAGCTTGCAAGGTCCGACCGGGCGCCGTTATGGCAGCGGTGGTTCCTCGATATTGTGCTTCTGGGTGTTGTCGGCTACGGATTTTATTTGTTCGATCAGCGGCAGCTGCTTACAGCGCAGACGGGGCTGACGACGGATCAGCTGCAGGTGCATCCGCTGCTGTTTTTCGTGCCGGCGCTCTCGATCTTTTCGCTCGGCTTGTTCTTCCTGCGGATTTTCCCGTGGCTGCTGCGTCTGTTCGGCTGGCTTGGCAGAAGGTTTCTGCCCGTGCCGCTTTATTTGACGCTCGCGCAGTTGTCCCGATCCGCCAAAGCTTACTATCCGCTCATGCTGCTTCTCGTTCTCACGCTCGGCCTCGGCGTCTACAACTCCTCGGCCGCCAGAACGATCGATCTGAACTCGACGGAGCGGACGCAGTACCAATACGGCACGGACGTCGTGCTGCAAACCGTGTGGGAAGGCTTCTCCGACGATGTCCCGAAGGACCCGAACGCCGATAAAAACGGCGGCAAAGGCTCGGGCGGCGGTTCCGATTCAGGCCAGGGCCAAGGCAATAAGGGCGGGCAAGGAGGCCAGGGCGGCGGTTCCGGCGGAGGTCAGCCGGGTAATCCCGGCGAGCAGACGCCTTCCAAAATTCGCTACGTCGAACCGCCCTTTCAAATTTTCCGCGATCTGGAAGGGGTAGAGTCGGCCGCACGGGTGCTGCAAACGAAAGCAAATGTCGTCGTATCCGGCAAATCCACCGGGCAGGGAATGGTCATGGGCATCGACAATACCGATTTTGCCAAGGTCGCCTGGTTCCGCTCCGATTTGTTCCCGGCGCATCCGAACACATACTTGAACCTGCTGGGCACCTATGAGCAAGCGGTCATTATCCCTTCCAACTACGCGAGCAAATACGCGCTGAAGGAAGGCGATCTGATTACGATCTCGATTCAGCAGCAGCCGGTCGAATTCGTCGTTGTCGGCATCGTGCCTTACTGGCCGAGCCAATATCCGGATCAGACGCCGTTCTTTATTGTGAATCTCGACTATTTATATGATCAGGCGCCGATCGTTCCTTATGAAGTGTGGTTGAAGATGAAGCCGGATGCGAAAGTGACGCCGATTGTGAACGCGCTGCAGGCTAAAAAAATCGAGATCGCCTCCGTCAAAGACGTCCGCAACGAGCTGATCACGCAAAAAAAACATCCCGCCCGCGGCGGTGTGTTCGGCATTCTGAGTCTGGGCTTTCTCGTTTCCGTGACGGTTTCGCTGATCGGTTACATTTTATACTGGTTTTTCAACCTCTCAAGCAGGGTCGTGCAGTTCGGCGTTTTGCGGGCTATGGGCCTATCGCGCAAGCAGCTGACAGGCATGCTGCTGCTGGAGCAGGGCTTTACGGCCGGGCTGTCGATTGCCCTGGGCATCGGAATCGGCAAGCTGACGAGCTACTTCTTCCTGCCGTTTTTGCAAACAACGGAAAATATCAAAACGCAGGTGCCTCCGTTTCGGGTCGTTTTCGATTCCAAGGACACCTACCAGCTTTACTTTGTCGTAGCCTTTATGATGCTTACCGGCGGAGCGCTGCTTTTCATGAACATTCGCAGATTGCGCGTCCATCAAGCCGTGAAGCTCGGAGAGGAGAAATAGCAGATGATCACATGCGAAGGCTTGGTCAAAATTTACAAAACCGACGATATCGAAGTGGTCGCTCTGCAGGGGCTTAATATCCAAATCGATACCGGCGAGTTGATGGCGATTATCGGCAACAGCGGAAGCGGGAAATCCACGCTGCTGAACATCTTGGGCGGGCTGGACCGCCCTTCCGCAGGCCAGGTGAAAGTCGGCGATTGGGATTTGCTGAAAATAACCGACAAACAGCTCGTCGAATACAAGCGCAACACGGTCGGCTTCATTTGGCAAAACAATGCCCGAAACCTGATTTCGTACCTGACGGCGCTGGAAAATGTCGAAATGCCGATGATGCTCAGCGGCAAGTACGATCGCGCTTATGCGAAGCAGCTGCTGGAATGGGTCGGCCTCGGGCACCGGATGGACAACAAGCTGCAGCAGCTTTCAGGCGGCGAGCAGCAGCGCGTAGCGATCGCGATATCGCTGGCCAACAAGCCGAAGCTGCTGCTTGCGGATGAACCGACAGGCTCGGTCGATACGAAGACGGCGGATATGATTCTGTCGATTTTTCAAAAGATGAATGAAGAGCTGGGAGTTACAATTGTCATCGTCACTCACGACATGTCCGTAGCCGGCAAAGTCGGAAGAGTCGTCGCGATCCGGGACGGGATGACCAGCACGGAGTTCATTGCCCGCAATCCGCTTATTGCCTCGTGGGAAGGTGCGGCTCCCGGCCATTCCGCGCTTAACCGGCAAGCGCACGAGGAGTATGTCGTGCTCGACCGGGTCGGTCGGCTGCAGGTGCCCAAACAGTACCTGGAGGCGCTGCAAATCGCCGGCAAGGCGACTATGGAGTTTGACGGTGAGAAAATTATGATCAAAGCTCCGAGAAGCTTGACGGAAGAGGCAGGCGCAGAGCAATCTGCTAAGCAAAGCAATTCCGAAGGCGCCGGGAACGACGCCGAACACAAACAATTGTTGGAGGTAAATACAAATGAAAAGCATTAATCGCAAGATGCTGTCCCTTACGTTAACTCTTGCTATGGTTGCTCCGCTCGCGGTAGCGTGCAGCAAAGGAAATACAGGCGATACGAAAACAGAGCGGGTGCTGAAAATCGCAACCAGCTACGGATACGACGAAGAATATTTCCGCCAGCAGTTTACGGAAATTTTCGAGTTTGCGAACCCGAATATCAAAATCGAAATTATCCCGACGATGGACGAGAAATACCGCATGAGAGGCCCGGAGGCAGGCGAGAAAATGCCGGACCCGCTGGAAAAGCTGAAGGAGGTCATGCAGGGAGACAATCCGCCTGATCTGGTCATGCTCGGGTACGAACAGCTTCCCGAAGTGATCGAAAGCAACCTGCTGACGCAGCTCGATCCGCTGATCACGAAGGACAAATTCGATACGACGGGCATTGTTCCCGCTGTTATCGAGGGCATTAAAAGCGCGGGCGGCGGCAAGCTGTACGCCTTGTCTCCGAATTTCAGCTCCTCCGCTCTCATTTATAACAAGAAAATTTTCGGGGACGCGGGCGTCGATTTTCCGAAGGACGACATGACTTGGGATGAAGTGTTCGATACGGCGAAGCGGGTACACAAAGTAGACGGAGATAAACGGATTGATGGCTTCTCATTCTATACCCAATCGCAGATGGACCTGTTTTACGGCCTCGATGTTTACACAGCTCCGCTGCAGTTGAAAATGTTTGACGACAAGGGCGAAAAAATGACCGTAGATACGGATCAATGGGAAAAAGTATGGACGAAGATGGCGCAGCTGCAAAAGGACAACGTATTCCCGGAAATTTTTGATCCGCAAAAACCGATGAACCGCCAGTTCGACCAGGAAAATCCGTTCTCTTACGACGACTTCATGTCGGGACGGCTTGCCATGGGCATTATTAACTACGGTCAAGTTCAGCAGTTGGTCAATGCGAAGAAAAATGCGGCAAGTTACAAAAACTTCACTCCGGTCGATTGGGATGTGGTGACGGTTCCTTCGCACCCTGAGGCGAAAGGCGTAGGGGGTTCCATCTATATGAACGGCATTATGGGGATCAACGCCAAAGCGCAAAATCCGGAAGATGCCTGGAAATTCATCCAGTTTATTAACGGCGACGATTGGGCGAAGCTGAAATCGCACAGCTCGTATCAGCTTGTATCCCGGAGCAAATATTTGAAACCGAAGGACGGAGAAGACTTTCATATGGAAGCATTCTATAAAGTGACTCCGGCTCCTATGGAAAATACGTCGAAAATTTACCAGGAAAAACCGAACATTTACATGGTGCGGGATATCGGCCGCCAGCAATTCATGAACGTGCTGCAAGGCAAGACGACCGCGCGCGAGGCGCTCAAAGAATGGCAGACGCAAGGGGATGCGATGCTGCAAAAAATGAAAGACAACCCGAACGCTCCAATCACGCCGGGTGCGTCGGGGGCCCAAGCCGTACCTATCGGTTAACATCGGCGCAAAAAATCGATGCTTGAGCTAAAGCTAACGAAGAATGTTTTGCGGGCGCAAAACGCAGGGAGGATAACAGGACGATGAGCAGCAGATTACGCTACACCCGATTCGCAGCAATAGCACTTTCCGCAACACTTGTTCTTGGACCGGTGAATCCGGCGTGGGCCGACAGCGAGCCCGCGCCGGCCGTTTCAGCGATCGGAACGGTAGCGATTACCGGAAGCAGCTACTTCGAATTAAAACAAATTCATGTACTTCCGGATCAAAGCGGTAAATTGGCTACCTTTACGGTGACGATTCATAATGACGGCAGCAGCGAGCTGCAGTTTATCGATTATTGGGTACGCTTGAAAAGCAAATCCGGCAACCAGTTCTCGGCCCGGCTGCTTCCCGCCGACAAGGACAAAAACCGCGTCGCTGCCGGATCTACGGTCGACCTTACGTTTTATGCGAATGTGAACGCCACTACCAAGCTGCAGGATTTGATCGTGCAGTTCATCAAATGGGATTTCAGCCAGCCGAATTTTGAAAGAGTGCTGGGCGAAGTTGCCGTTCCGGATCATTATACCGACGTGACTCCCGCCGACGGGTCTGCGGTCATTTCCGTGGGCGGCAACGATGTGAAGGGCTCGATCAAGAAATTCGTCAGCAATAAAAACGAGAAATATTACGTTCCGACGGTATATCTCAATTTGGAAAATGTAGGGAGTCACTCGGTTACGCTTCCCGCCTACTTATTTTCGATCCGTACCGCGGACGGGCTTCTTTACCCGCTTGAGGCCAAGGGCGTCAAAGATCTTAAAATCAACCCCAAGGAGATTAAAGAAGTGCAGCTGTCCGGGTCCATCCCGATCGCCGTATCCACGGACGGCTGGCAGCTTGCCATCGCGGAAACGAATGCCGATTTGAAGCTGAACGTTTCCGTAGCGGCATTCCAGCTTCCGGCTGTGTCGAAGCAGGACGGCGGCTCGGTCGGCAAAGAGTATTCGTTCACGAGCAAATCCGGCGTTTATGCGGCGCAATTGAACGGACTGTACCGGCTCCCCTGGGAAGACCAGGATATTTTGACGGCGGATTTGACGCTGAGCAATAAGGGCGACGAATCATTGCCGATCCCGAATTTATCCGGCTACTTCAAGCTGGACGATGCAGTCAAAGTAGAGGCCAAGCTTGTCCAGACAGCCAAAGTAATCGGGCTCGGCGCAGGCGCGAAGGTCAATCTCCAGATTGCCGGCAAAGTGCCTTATACGTACGAGTTTTCGAAAATCAAGCTGGTGCTGCAGGAGAAAGACAGCGGTACGACAACGACTTCATCGACCACTACGACGAACACGGACAGCGGCAGCAGCGGCGATTTGACGGATGTGCTGGAATTTTCGACGCAGGCGGAACTTCAGGCTATTCCGCACATTGGCTTGGGAGAATCTTATGCGGTTAGCGCCGCGGGCCGCAAAACCAACTATAAAATCCGCAGCATTCAAACTTACAGCGGCAATACGGGCTTTCTGTATACGGCTCAATTGGAGGCTTCGAACGCCGAGAAGCGATACACGAACGTTTCCAAGCTTGTCGCTCATTTTAAAGCGCAGGACGGCACCGTTTTCCCGGCGAAAGTTTCGGAGATCAAAAATAAAATAAGCCCGAACGGAAAAGCGCTGATCAATGTATCCGCACAAATTCCCAAAGGCTTCCCGATCGCCAACATGAACCTGGTCATCGGGGATTCGATCACGGAAGGCCAATTGACGGAAGGGGACAAAAAGCCTGACTCCTACGTCAATCCGGTATCATTCTGGCTTCCGGACGAGCTGAAGGATGCGAAAACGACGCTTAAGGGCATGAGCTTATATCCGTATACGATTACTTTGGACCATATCGGCACGCAAATCAACGAGAGCACGTTTAAAATGACTTTCAATTACGAAATAACAAAGGATTTATTGATGGAGACGAATATGGAGGGACATAAGCTTGTCCTCGTATTCGAGGATGGCAGCGACAGAAAAGGCTTTGAAAAATCGTTCGAAGCGAAGGAAATCGACCCGGTTGACGGGGACACGCCCGATACGGCCAATACGAAATTAAAGCTCGGCAAGCACACGAACTTTGAAATCAGCATGACCGACAAGGATCTCATCTTTAAATCTACTTTCTTGAAAAAGTACAAACTGAGTCTGTTTGACGAGATTGACGGGCAGCGGAGGCTTCTCGGCAGTCAGGATATCGACTGGTTTGTCGTATCGGAATAATACAAACATGCTGTTTGACAGATGAAAGCGAAGCTTACGAGCTTCGCTTTTTTGCCGAAACGGATTCGAAAGACGTAAGAAGCAGTCACATAAAGTCATAGAGACCGCGTTCGTCATATGACCGAATTTATGACCATACATATGACTTAATTCACCTTTTTTTCAACAAAAAACGAATATATAATGAAGCCATGTGAATTGGAAAATATTCGCGTTTTCATGTAGATAAAGAGGGATGCGGGTGGAGAGGAGGCAAATGCCGCGAAAAAATCACAAAAAATTTCAATCTTGTTTTATTTTTTGTTAAGATTTACCGTTTATGATGAAGTCATGTGTATTTAAGCTGCTGCGTCATAAGCAAGTAACGGAGGAGTAGTGAGGGATGATCAAATTAACAGATTTTTCGATGAAAAATGTAGCGGCGGTATTTATTATTATGCTGCTATTGCTTGTGGGAGGCACTTACGCTACCACAACGCTCAAGGTCGAAAGCATGCCGGACATCACATTCCCGGTCGTCTTTGTAAGTACTACATACACGGCGCCTCCTAAAGATGTGCTCGAAGAAATTACCAAACCGATCGAAAAAGCGGTCGCAGGCATCGATGGATTGAAAACACTGACCTCCAGCTCCCAGGACAATTATTCGCAAGTCGTGCTGGAGCTCGAACAGAGCAAAGATCCGGAAAAAGTCAAGCAGGATGTCGAAAGCTTGATCTCCAACGTAAAGCTGCCGCAAAGCGCGGAAAAGCCGAAGGTGCAGACGGCCGGATTTGCTTCCGAACCGGTCTATTATATGGCCGTCTACGGCGAAAACGGGATGAATCAAACCGAGCTGGATAAAGCCTACAAAGATACGATCCTGCCCGGTTTTAACAGCCTGAAAGGCATCGACCACGTCGATTCCGTCGGCAACCAGGACGCCGTCTTGACGATCAAGCTGGATGCGGCGGCGATCAACAACTACGGGATGTCACCGTCGGATGTATCCGCCTTGGTGAAAGCATCGCTCGTGTCGAGTCCTGCGGGCACGGTCGATTTTAACGGAAACACGCAGATGGTTCGCGTCAAAGGCGAGCTGGATACGATCTACAACCTGGACAATCTGAAAATTACGACGAAATCGGGCGACACGCTTTTGCTGAAGCAGCTTGCCAAAGTCGAGGCGATCAGCGAGTCCAAATTTATCGCCCGCCTGGACGATAAACCGGCGATCGGCGTTCTGTTGTACAAAACGAAAGCGGCAAATGCCGTTGAGTTTGCAGACAGCGCGGATAAGCTGATGAAAGGCTGGGAGAAGTCGATCCCCGGCGTCAAATTCCACGTTGTTTTGAACGGCGCCACATCCATTAAGGAATCCGTTCACGGCATGGTGCAGGAAGGCGGCATGGGTGCCGTTCTGGCATCGCTTATGATTTTGCTCTTCTTGCGTAATATTCGCATGACGCTGATCGTACTTGTCTCCATTCCGCTGTCCATTCTCGTCACTTTGCTGTTGATGGCCCCGCTCGGCATCTCCCTTAACATTATGACGCTGGGGGGCATGGCGATTGCCGTTGGCCGGGTCGTGGACGACAGCATCGTTGTTATTGAAAACATATACAGCCAGCTGCAAAAGGCGCACGAGCGCAACGAGTCGGTCATCAGGCTGGCCACCCAGCAAGTGTCCGCTGCGATTACTTCCTCCACCATCACGACCGTCGGCGTATTCGGCCCGATCGCTTTCGTCAGCGGTGTTGTGGGCGAAGTGTTCCGCCCGTTTGCGATCACGCTGGTCTGCGCATTAATGTCGTCGCTGCTCGTCGCGCTGACCGTGATCCCGATGCTCGCCAAGCTGATGGTGCTCAAAAGCAAAAAGATTCCGCATCACGACGAGAGCAAGGTCGGCGGCATAACGCTGCGTTACAAAAATGCGCTGGTTTGGTCGCTGAACAACCGCATCAAAACGCTGCTGATCGCCGGATTAATCTTCGTGCTTTCCATGGTCCTGATCACTCCGCATTTGGCGATGTCGTTCATGCCTGAGAGCGAAAGCGACCGGCAGGCGTACATTCAATTGAAACTGCCGCGCGAGACGTCGCTGGATATGATGAACGAGAAGTCCAAAGAAATCGAGACGATGCTCAAAGCGGCCAAGGATGACAAGGGCAATCCCGTTTTCAAATATAACGAAGCGCTCGTCGGCTACAACATGAGCAATGATAAATACGCATACCGCGCTACGATGTTTACGGAGTTCAACGCTACGATCAATGCCAAAGAAGGCGTGAAAAAATACAAGCAGGAAATAATGAAGCTTCTACCTGCGGGCTCCGAGGTCAATATGGAACTGATCTCGATGGGGGGCGGGGGCGGGAGCAGTTCCGATTTCTCCTACTCGCTCAAAGGCGAAGATCAGCTGTATCTCAAGCAAGCCGCAGAATCGATTAAACAGAAAATGAAAGAGTTTCCGGAGCTTACCGACGTTAAAGACAGCCTGAGCGATTCCAAAACCGAGGTGGAAATTACAGTGGACCAAAACAAGGCCCGCTTGTACGGTCTGTCCGCCGCGCAAATTTTGCAGGTTGTCAACGGCTGGATTGCCGAAGAGAAACTGGGAGATATGAAATTTAACAACGTCACGTACGAGACGAAAGTGATGTTGAATCCGATTTACAAAAATTCGGTCGACAAAATGGGAGAGTTCCTGCTGAAGACGGCTTCCGGCCAAACCATTGAATTGAATGAAGTGGCAAAAATCAAACAAATCGATGCGCCTATCGGCATCAGCCGCGAAGGCCAGGAACAAGTGCTCAATGTTTCCGCCAAAATTGACAGCACCGATAAAGGCGGAGTCAGCAATAAAGTGTCCGCTGAACTGGCCAAAATTGAGCTGCCATCCGGCGTAAGCCGTGAGGTGAAAGGCGTCTCGAACGATATCAACAAGAGCTTTATGGAAATGTTTGTAGCCATGGGAGCTTCGATCTTTATCGTGTATCTCGTCATGGTGCTTGCCTTCGGGAACGCGAGCGCGCCGTTCGCCATTTTGTTCTCACTGCCTTTGGCCGCAATCGGGGGACTGCTGGGGCTGCTGCTTACGGGAGAATCCGTCAACATTACTTCGCTCATCGGTTTCCTGATGCTGATCGGTATCGTTGTTACGAACGCTATCGTGTTAGTAGACCGGGTCCAGCAGCTCAGGGAGCAAGATTACTCGATGCGCGATGCGCTTATTGAAGCCGGCATGACGCGGCTGCGCCCCATTATTATGACGGCGGGAGCGACGATTATCGCTTTGCTGCCGTTAGCACTCGGTTTATCGAAAGGAACGATTATTTCGAAAGGTTTGGCAGTAGTTGTAATCGGCGGTCTGACAACCTCGACACTGCTGACGCTTGTCATCGTGCCCATCGTGTATGAGGTCATATACGGATTCAAAGGAAGAATGGGCCGTTTGTTCGGCAAAAAAGCGAAATCGGATTCCGCCAAAGCGGAGCAAGCAGCTTCGACTGCGCACTAAGCTAACAGGGGAAAAGGAGAATTAAACATGAAACGTCAGTTCCTATCTTTGAAGCGAAGCACCAAATTATTCGGGGTCGTCGCGCTTAGCGCGGCGATCGCCGCAGGCTGCTCAGCCGCTCCGGCTGCCGGCCCAGCCGATAAAACCGCTCAGGAGCAGCAAACAAAGACGGTAAAAACAGCGAAAATTACAAAGCAAAAAATCGGCGATCCGGTCGAACAAGTCGGGGATATCGTTTCCTCCGTCCAGTTGGATGTCGTGACGAAAGGATCGGGCGAAGTCATTGAAGTTTTGAAGAAACGCGGAGACAAAGTCGAAAAGGGCGACATCCTGTTCCGGCTTGACCCGACGGACACGCTGCTTCAAAAAGATTTGAACGCCATAACCCTCAAAGGAGCGCAGCAGGGTGTTTCCTCGGCACAAAAAACGAGTTCCAACGCCATCGCGGATATGAAAGACAATATCGCGACGAGCGAAACGGGCGTCAGCGACGCCGAGAAGGCTTATAACAAGACACGTAACGAATACGACCTGGGCCAAGCTACCAAATCGCAGTTGGACGCTGCCGAAAGCGCGCTTGACAAGGCTAAACGTGCCCTGGAAAGCTTGCGCAGACAATTGAAGACACTGCAGGATACGGACGCTTTGGAAACGGCCCAAAGGCAGCTGGACTCAGCGGAAATCAACAGTAGAACTTTGGAAAGAACGATCGAAAATATGGACGTCAAGGCTCCGGTATCCGGCGTATTGACGGATTTGACCGTGGTCGTAGGCCAGAGCGTAACGGTCGGATACCGGGGCGGAGAAGTGCAGCAAACAGACCCGGTTAAAATCAAATCCCAGCTGACCGAAGCTTCGGCAAATCTGGTAAGAGGCAAAACGGAGCTTATCTATTATGTACCGGGCGTAACCGAGAAAGCGAGCGCCAAAATCGCGTATTTGTCCGACGTCATTAACGGCCAAACCAAAGCTTACGATCTGGAACTGGAAGTTCCTAACCCTGACGGCAAGTTGAAGCCCGGGGCCAAAGCCCAGGTGGAGCTGACCAAAGATGACGAGCAAGTCGTGACTGTCGTGCCGACGCTGAGCATCGTCCGGGAAGGCGGAGACAACTTCGTTTATATTTTGAACGGCGATACCGTGCAAAAGCGGAAAGTGGAGCTTGGCCGCTTGAATGAAACGAATCAGGAGATCTTGTCCGGTGTCAAAGAAAACGAAATTCTCGTGACCTCGGGCCAACATCAACTGAAGGATCAAGATAAAGTGCAGGTCGCTAACTAATACTCTCAGGAGGAAACCAACGTGAATAAGTCTATGAAAAAAACATTGGCAACACTCGTACTTTCGGCTGCGCTTCTTTCGACAGCATCTTATCCGGCATGGGCCGCAGAAGGCGGTGCCGCAAGCGCGCCCTATACGGCTGCGATCGCGAGCTACCCGCTGGCCGCTTCCGTCGAAGTGGAGGTCAAGAGCTTGCTGAATGAACATACGTCCGACACAACGAAGCTTGGCGCCGTCATCCGCTTGAAAAATACGGGTGCCAAAGTAACCCGCGTGCCGGACTTTGAGCTGCGTGTCCGCATGGCTGACGGCGTGGAATATACGCTGGAGCCGAGCGCGAAAAACCCGAAGTCGATCCCGGGCAAAAGCGACCAGGAGCTTAGTTTTATGTCGGTTGTCGAACGGAGCGACGACGCGGCACTGACCAATATCAGCTGGGTGGACGTGGATATGGAAGTGTATCCGAAAAAAGAAACGACGCTGCTGAGCGTACCGCTCGACACTTCGATGGTTTGGAACGGAATCGACAGCAAAATTACGAATCAAACGGCGGTTCTGAAATGGGGAGAAACGTTCACTTTGCCGTCATTGCGTTCTCCTGTCGTCTTCCGGCCGATCGATATCCATAAAGAGGTAACGGCCAAAGGGGTTACCGCCGTCGTTCAAATCGAAGCGTCGAACCCGACTTCCGAGCGTCAAAACGTTCCGGTGTTCGCGCTGGACGGCAAAACCGAGAAAAGCGTTTATTCCGGCAACAGAGCGGAAACGTCCGTTTCTCTGGAAGCGGGAGAGAAAAAATATGTCCACGTCGTTATTCCGACGGATCTGGATACCGAATTTACAAGCCTGAATGTAGTAACGCCGGAGAAATACACGACCGCTGCGGGAGAGGAATCGTACCGCGTAGGCCGCATCAACATCTTGCTTCCAACCGGGGCTGCCGCGCAAAACTTGATCCCGGCTCCTAACTATACGCTGGGAACGCCCGTGAAGCTGGACTCTACGAACAAATATGTTCCTTCCAATGTCGATGTTTCGCTGGAAGAACTGCATGTGACAAGCAATGAAGACGACGGATTTAACACGGCTGTGGCTAAATTCAAACTGACCAACAACAGCGACCGCCCGATCCCGATTCCGGCAATTCAAGCGGAGTTGGTCAGCAAAGACGGCTTCTCATATGCGGGCAGCAGACAAAAAAATACCGCACAGACTGTTGTTCCCAAAGCGTCCTATGTCGTCAGTTACGCATTCGCGCTGCCGGCTTCCGAAACAGGCGAGGGGCTTAGAATGAATCTGTACAGCGGGCAAACGAACGGGGATACCGTCTACAAATCGCTGCTTGCAACGGCTAAAGTGCCTGTTCAAAAAGAATCTTCAGACAATGAGCTGAAGGTGTATCCTTATGACTTGAAAATCAGAGACTGGTCGATAACAGCTCTTTTCCAAGGTTCTGCCAATATTTACAACTACAAGCTAAAGCTTGATCTGGGTATTGAACAAAATAAACAGGTCACCGTAGACGAAAGCAGCTCCAGTCTTCAGTTCGATCTTTACGATAATGTCGGCAATCCGGTAGGAAGCGCGGTAAAACCACTGGCAGGCTCGGGCCGATTGTATAACGGAATGAACACGATTGCCCTGAACGTCAACTCCGGACAGCTCGATTTCCCGCTGACGGTCAAAGTTTACGAAGTATTCACTACAGAAACGAACCGCACCGCCAAACGTTTGCTCACTGTTTTCAAGCAATAATACGTACTCATACAATGGGGCTGTCCCTCAAGCGGCTTTTAGGCTGCCGGAGGGGCGGTCTCTTCTTTTTTTGAGCTGGATGGAGCGGGGCCGACAATTAGGCGCTGGCGCATGGTTGACATCAATGGCACCAATGGCTTCGCTGCGCTTGGAAAACCTGCAAAAGTGCAGGCTTTTTCCGGGAAACCGGCCCGTTTTAGAGAAAAGCCTGCGATTGTACAGGAATTTTCGACGAGTTTGATTCCGAGCCCATGTTCGCGGCGAAATTCCTGCACAATTGCAGGAATTTTTCACTATCAGCGCACCAACGAGCAAAAAACTGCACTTTTGCAGGTTTTCCCCGTGCTTTCAGGTTGATGTACTGCTCTGGTGGAGGGCAATTTTTAACATTCTCACTCTCTCAGATTTTTCGGGCTAAGCCATACCGTTCCATCATAGAGGGCTGGGAAATATTGGTCGCTGTTAAGTATCTCTAAGCGGGCAGGCTCGTGAGAGACTGTGTGCAAAGGAGGAAGGGTGTGAGTTGATGATGGAGTGGAGAGAGTGTTTGACTTGGTCAAATTTAACTTGAAGAGGCAGCGCTAAAGCAAACAAGTCGAGCAAAGGGATCGATTTAACCCGCTGCCCGACTTGTTTTGATCTGACAATTGAAGAAAGGGTTGCCCCTCGACAGTTTCTAGTCATCCGCGAAGCAAAAATGTTTGATAAACGGTCCAGGCTTCGTTCTCCGTTTGAAACAGGAGGTGAATGCGATCCACTTTGGAGCGCAAATCGACGGGGGTATGTCTCAAACTGGACAGGACATCGTGCAGCTCGTCGGCGCCAAGCATTTGCCCGATCGTCAAATGAGGGTTGTACAAATAAGGTTTGTCGGGTTCGGCGAGCAGCTCCGTACAAATGGCATTCCGCAAGTCGATCATCGGCTGCGTATCGGCAAGCGCTAAATAAATGACATGGTTGACGGGATAAAAAGAAGAGAACCGGTTGAAATGCAGCTCAAAGGGAGCTGCCGCTTTCGTCTTCTCCTCAAGATGCGCCGCGGCGGCGGCAAGCTTTTGCTCATCCCACACCTCTTTGTCGCGGAGGGTAAGATGGGGCTGAATCAAATTATAGTGAGGATCGTAGCGCTTCCTGTAGCTGTTCGCAGCGTCTTGCACTTCTTTGGACGGAAAAACGGCGATTCCACAGTTCATGAACACCCCTCCTAAGAACTAGCATATACCTATTATACCGCTTTCCTGCCGCTTCTAACACCTGTATCCATGAAATTACAAGACGCTCATAAGGATGGCCCGTTTTGGTTATGATAGGATTATTGATACTTAACAGACGGAGTGATTGTACATGCGTTGGGTGTATTGGGCAAAATTGTACGATTCCAAATTCCAGGCCGGCTGTTTGGCCAAGCGTATGGAAGAAGACTGGTGGATTTACGGATACGAATGCCCTCAGGAAGTCGAGGTATACAAATCGAAAAAAGGGCGTTTCGGCGTCAGGTACAGCACTTTGTAAAGCAGTTCTGTACGGTAAAAAAATCCTTGACTTTCCATTTGCATTTAGTGTATATTTAATTTTGTCGCTATTAGCGGCAATAACGACGCGGGGTGGAGCAGCCCGGTAGCTCGTCGGGCTCATAACCCGAAGGCCGCAGGTTCAAATCCTGCCCCCGCAACCAAATCTTTCATACGGGCCTATAGCTCAGTTGGTTAGAGCGGTCGGCTCATAACCGATTGGTCGGGGGTTCGAGTCCCTCTGGGCCCATAGCTGAAACCCTTTGCAGAGCAAGGGTTTTTTGTTTTTTTTCGAACGCCGGAGCGCGCTTATTGCCGCGCGCTCCGGCGTTCGTGTTCGGCCGCGCAAGCTGAGTGGCGGCCGTCAAGTGATTTTGGCGATGCGGATGTACCATCGCGCATCGGTGGAGGCTCTTTCGAGGCGGAACAGAATTCGCCTCGTTTTCGGCGCGGTCGCGCGTTCCGGCGTAGCCGAAACATCGACCGCGGTTTCAAGTTCGAGGAGCTGGGACGTATCCAGCTCCGGGAATTTCGACAGGCGGTGCATGCTGCGCACATGCACCGCCTGTTCTTGCCCTGTGGCGGCCTGCAGCAGCTGCAGGTCGCCTTGATTGGCGGCAGCGATCCAGACGTCGATCAGCTGCCAGGGCGAGAGCTTGCTGATGTACTCCGTCAGCAAGCCGGCGGCTCTGTGCACCATGACCTGGTGCGCAGGATCAATGGAGCGGGAGCCGTGTGTCACGCTCCCGAGAAAATGGATGCAGAAATGACCCTTGAAGTCATTTCCGGGAATACCGTCGCCGCCGTGCGGCATGCCGTGCATGGAGGCGGCCAGCGTGCGGCCGTTCAGCTTCACCAGAACGGCCCTCCGGTTCCAGCTCCAGGCGCCGCCGTAGATGCGTTTGAGCGTCGCGGAGTCGGTCTTCGTCAGCGGCTGCACGTCCGCATGGCTGCTTCCGGCGCGGCGCTGCCCCTGGAAGCTCAGACCCGATTCCACGTCGGTAATCGTGAAGCTGCTGTATTTGGGCAGCACCCGGCTGGCCTCCTCCCAGGGGAGCATTTCGCCATAGTGCTTGGCTCTTAGCGACTGCACCTGGTTTTTCAAGTCTTTTTGCACGCGGCCGCTTACGGCCAGCTTCATTTTACCCGCAAGCTCAATGACCTCTCCCTCAGGCGTAACACCGAACGTTTTCGTTTGCCCCTTTTGCACATAAGTTAGCACGGTATCGGGCGGCAGCGCTTCTTCATAGGCGGCCCCCGCTGTCCCTTTTTCCAATTCACGAATCATTTTTTTATCTTTAAAATCCGCAGTTGTTTCATACCTCGCTTGCGGCGCAGCTTTAACGCTTAGATGAATTTGTCCGGCGTTTGCCGGTTCCGCGGCCTGGACGGCTCCATCCGGTTCGGCTGCAAGGAGCGAAACATGCAGGCACGACAACAGCTGAATCATCGCAAAAACGCTTGTTAGCCTGAAAAACCGGCGGCATAATGCCTTTCGGTGCATGGATAGGGGCCTCCTCTTGAGGAAAAGTGACTGCTCATACTCTACAATGAAGTTTTTGCTGGATACGCCGAAAATATGAACTCAAAAGCAAATCCATTTTGCGCCCGGACATATTCTCTCCTGAACAGATTGTGGTAAAATATACGAAAACATGGAGCGTTGAAGGCGTTCTTTGGAACCCTATCGAAAGGAAGATGAGAATGACGGCAAAGCAGCCTTTTCAATTGAATATGGGAGAAAATCGGACGATTCGCGCGGATTTTTATCCTGCAACCGTGCAGCCGGCCAAGGCGACCCTTGTGATCTGCCACGGATACAAAGGCTTCAAGGATTGGGGGATGTTTCCGTTTGCGGCAGCCGAGCTGGCGGAGCAAGTGGACGTTGTATCGATGAATTATTCCCATAACGGAGTCGGAGCCGATCTGCTTGAGTTCACAGAGCTTGAAAAATTCGCAAAAGCCACGTATTCAAAAAATCTTGAAGATCTTGATGCGATGGTCCGTTTGATCGGTTCCGACGTATTTTTGCAGACAATGAACGAAAACAGAGCGGAAACCGTCTTGTTTGACAGGCATGAAATCGAAACATTCTCCGGTGCGCGTGCGGCGCGTCCGATTATTTTGCTCGGGCACAGCCGGGGAGGCGGGGAATGTCTTATCTATGGATTGGATCATTCGAGTTTTGTTGCGGGTGTGATCAGTTGGAACGGCATTACGGACGTCAACTTGTTGACCGAGGAAAATATAGCGGAAATGCGGGCAAATGGCCGTACATATACGATGAATGGCCGAACGAAGCAGCTTATGCCGCTTGATCTGGAAATTTTGGAGGATATGGAGCGGGAAAAGGAACGGTACGATCTGGTTGGCCGAATTGGCGGCGCGGCGATTCCGATCTTTTTGATCCAGGGCACTGAAGACGGGGATAAACGAATCGGCGGCTCCGCCCGGCTTGTGGAGCGAAATCCCGGCGTTCAATGGATAAAGGTGCCGGATGGCGATCATACCTTCGGGGCCGTCCATCCTTTTCAGGGTGAGACTGCGCCGCTTCGGCTGGCTATAGCCGAGACCAAAAAGGCAGTTCGCAGCATACTGGGCCAAAAAGAATAAGGAGTAGGGGGGGCAGGGCGATGCTGACTGCGGGCCGGCTGGTATTTACTGTAAGTGTGACGATCATCGGATTAGCAGCTGCCTATGCGCTTCAAATTCCTCTAGCCCTTGGATTTATGTTGGGGCTTTTTACTTTGATTTTTTATAGCCTGCGGGCAGGCAATACCGTTCGATCTACCGCATCCCAAATGTTGAAAGGGATACAGCATACCAGAGAAGTGATATGGATTCTTGCTTTAGTCGGTTTGATTATCCCTGCCTGGACTGCCAGCGGTACGATTCCGTTTATGATCGACGGGGGGATTTCGCTCATCGATCCGGCTTTTTTCGTCACATTTGCGTTTGTGGTTTCCTTGATTATCTCTATGCTCCTGGGAACGTCTACAGGAACGCTAAGCTCCGTCGGAATCCCGCTCATGGGGTTGGGCGCCGTGCTGCAAATTCCGCTTCCTCTCATCGCCGGCGCGCTCGTATCCGGAGCGTTCGTGGGCGACAGGATGTCGCCGTTTTCCAGCGCCCATCAGCTGACGGCGGCTTCCACAGGCGTGGCTGTGAAAAGGCAATTCAAAGCATTGCTCCCGACCACAGTCGGTGCGATTGGATTGTCGGCCGTCTTTTTCGTGGCGCATGATTTGAACGGAGGCTGGCACAAAAGCGGCGTATCCGCCTTGCAGGAGCAGTTTCGCGGCGGATTTGCCTATAGCTTGTGGCTGCTGCTGCCTGTGCTTATTCTTTTAGGATCCATTTTGTTCCGTATCCGAACGAGGAATGCCTTTATTTGTTCGATCGCGGCTGCAGTTGCCGCCGGTACTATTTTTCAGCATATTCAGTGGAACGAATGGATTCGCGTTTTGTGGGACGGATACCATTCCGGTGCGTTTACTTCCCTGCAAACAAAAGGGCTGTCAGGCATGATCGAGCTGATGATTCTTATTGCGCTTGCCGGTGCGTACAACGGCATCCTCGAAGCGAATCAAGCTCTGCAGCCATACATGCAAAAGCTGCTCGGCACCACGTCCTCACTCTTCGTTGCCACGCTGCGGGCATCTCTTTTCGGACTAGTGCTTAGCCTCATATCCTGCACGCAAACGTTGCCGATCATGATGACCGGACGCAGCCTGCTGCCGATTTGGGAGCTGCGGTTTCCCCGCAGCCAGCTCGCCCGTGTCGTCGCGGATTCAAGCCTCGTTTTCGCCGCCATCATCCCTTGGAACATGCTGGCCATCGTATGCGGTACGATTCTTGGCGTGCCGGCGGAAAGCTATCTCCCGTATGCGCCGTTTTTGTGGACGCTGCCCTTGTGCACATGGACGTGGTCCCTCGCAAAGAGCAATTGGAGGGTGAAGAGGGGGATGGATATTTCAGCCTGACATGCAGCTAAAATGAATGAATAAAAAAAGTTTAGAAAAGTTGTTGACAATTAGATAAATTCTTGATATATTACTACTTGTCACTGAAACGACTTGTTAGCTCAGCTGGGAGAGCACCATCTTGACAGGGTGGGGGTCAGTGGTTCGAGCCCACTACAGGTCATATAGAAAAACCCTTGATTATCAAGGGTTTTTTGCATTTCTGAGACTTTGTCTACTTGTAAATGATTGCAAAAATCGGTTCCTGGTCAAGATTTGGTCAAGAATGCTCTTTTCGGCCAAAAATAAAAGCTCACTCGATATTGGATGAGTGAGCTTCACTACATTTTTCGTTTAAAATCCCGAATATATGAGTCCGTTTCAATGGATTTTACGGAGAGCATTTCAAGAATGCGATCTTGCCTTTCTTGTCCTTGCATCAGTTCTTTGACAATGCTTTTGACTTCTTGCATATCCGACCCCAGCGTATCGGCTTTGCTCTCGAACCGATCAGTTTTGTCCTCAAGCGTCTTCAGCCTGTTGTTATTTTCCCCAACCATTTTGATTAGTGTTCCCAGCATTTCTTCCATGCGGTTTAATTGGTTGTCCTTCATCCGTTTAGCCTCCTGTTAGTAATTTAAATATAACATAACATGGCAAAACTCTGCTTGTAAACTTATTGTTCAGCATCCCATCCATTATCGTACAGCCTTAAAAGCCGAAACCCTTGATTTCTAAGGGCTTTCGGCTTTGTCTGCTTTTAGATATGCCGGATTACACTCCGAAATAAATTTTTGCGGATTCGCTGTCGGCTTGATATTGGGAATAGATCCGGTCAAGCTCCCATTGGTCATAAGCATGATTCCAATCTTCGATAACTACTCTATCCAATTCGGTTTTATAAGCTTGATAGCTGGAATAGTTTAAAAGATCCAAGCGGGGGGTTCCGGTTCCCAAGCCGTTGTAATAAGGGGTCGCAATCGCAATATCGGCTCTGTAATGTCTATATTGCTCGTCAAGCTCCCATTGATCGTGGGCATTGTTTCCATCAATTGCATATTGCTTCTCCAATGCTGCTTTATATGTGTTGAATGTGCTGTAGTTGTGCAAATTAACCAGCGGGTGAGCAGAGGCGGCCGAAGCGACTGTGAACAGCGAAGCGGCGACAGCAACGGATAGTACGAATGATTTTACATTTTTCATAAATAATCCCTCCACAATATATGTTTGGTTTGTAATACAATAAAAGCATATAAAATAAGGGATTATATTACAATATGTTTACCAAAAAATAACATTACTAGCGGTGGATTCAACTGTTCCAAACAACAGCAGCACAAAATAAAACCTCCTGACCCGGAAGTCAGAAGGCATGTTTTGCAGCTCAGCTTATTTGTTTCTTATGTAAGCTCAATTCGTAGTTTCGATGTAGGCGTAGCTAGGAGTCAGCTGTATTTGAAATAAACCGGTCCGGAGGTTCATTTTGCTCGTTGTCATCACCAATAGAAATACCAATTATAAATAATACGGCTATCAGCAAACAAATGATTTGTATCATAAATGTCCCCCCTTTTATTCGAATATTAGCAGATTTTCAAAATGAATTCTGTTTGAAAATAAACAAAATTGCAATTTTTTTCATCTATTGAAAGAAAAAAACGTCCCCGTAACATAACAAAAGGGGCTGCTTGAAAGCGGCCCCGGGCGTATCAGGAAGTTTTGGATTTTTTGGTCGTGGCAGTATGTTTGACGGTGTACAGCTTGCTGTTGAAAATTTGGTTTCTGATGAATTTCCCGATTTTTTGTTTGGTTTTGGCCGTGTCAGCCGCTTTGATTGTGCCCTTCTTGGCTGCCGCGTCAATTTCCTTGTCGGCAATGTCGATGAGCTTTTGTTCGAAAGCTTGTTCCGGAAAGCCTTTCTCTTTAGCAATTTTGGCCAACGTAACGTGTTTGGCTAATTCGGCGTAGATCGTTTTTTCGTCTGTTTTTAAAACGGAAGCGGAGTTGGCAACCAGTTGAGCGGTTGACCATCGAGCATAATTTTGCGCAACGTTTTTGGTGTGAACGGTATGCTTGGCCGTCGTTTGGGCATACGCATTGCCGCTTAATAAGGTGGAGCTGCCGCCTAACAGCAATGCTGCCGCGGCTAAAACAGCGGCTGATTTTTTCCTGATACTGCTCATTTTTCGATCACTCCGGCTCTCAATATGTACTACAAAAGAAATGTAGCATTCAATTATGAATGCTACCTTAAAATGAGATGAATTTTCCAAATTTTCACTTTGGGCTGGCGATTTATTTGGAAGTCTCGCGGTGATGTCCGCCGCCATGGTAGTGTCCGTCATGATAGTGGCCGCCGTGCCATCCATATCCGAATGGGCGTTGCTCCGTCAAACGGATCGACTTGGGGCGGTGCTATTTTCATATCTTGGAACATATGAAGAAGTGAAGCGAAATAACAGGACCGCAGAAGGCGGGGAGGTGATGCCAATGTTCAAGTACGATATTACGAATTATGGGGCGGTAGGAGACGGAAATTCGGATCAAACGGTAAAAATCATGGATGCCATCAGCGCGGCCGCAGCGGCAGGAGGAGGAACCGTTTATGTGCCGAACGGGGTATTTTTAGTGGCAAGCGCGATCACCATTCCGTCCAATATTTCGCTGGTAGGGGAAGGGGAGCTTTCGATTCTTAAAGCTTCTTCGAGTTTTGCGGGCTCTGCGGTGGTGATTACGAATGGGAGCTTGTCAACCGTTTCCAATTTGACTTTTCAGTTAAATACGTCCGGAGAAATCGGCATTTATATTGCCGGGGGGACTTCCGTGCTGACCATTTCGAATGTGTGCTTTTTAGACGGTACGCAGGGTGTCGCCATCAATAACGGTTCGACGACTTTTGTGAACGGCATTTCAATTCTTCAGTGCAAGTTCGGTAATGTCGGATACGGCATTTTACTGAACAATAGTGCCCGGGGCAGAGGACTGCTCGTCCAAGGGTGCTCGTTTTTTAACGGGGGATACGATTATATTGAAATTAATTTGGCTGATTTCTCGAATATTTCCATCGTGGGCAATTATTTTGATTTGTTGTCCAACGTAAGCGCGAGCGCCGGATTTGCAATCGGTGTAGCGGGCGGCGGAAGCATGACGATAACCGGCAACGTGTTTTACGGGATTCATAAAGAGGCTGTCCACATACAGAACTCATCCAACGGCATCACGGTTTCCGGCAACGTCTTCGAGGAATGCGGATACTCGTTTGCCGACGGTACGCCGTACAGTGTCATTAACTGCATCAGCGGTTCCTATAACGTTACGATAACCGGCAATACGTTCAGGAATACCCAAAGGAGATCGACGGCCATTCATTTAGCCGCATCCGGGGGAGCCAACGCATCCAGATGCAGCATTTCCGGCAATACGATTTCGGGATTCGATGTGGGCGTGTCTAACAATGAGCAGCTGCTATGTTCTTATGCCGACAATACGATCAGCGATTGCGGGACAGCTTTTTACGGCAATAAATTATTCAATCAAACTTATTCGGACAATGTAATATCGAACTGCACGAATGCTTTCGTATTTGCAGGGTATCAATTGTATTACGCCTACACGGATACGAAAATTTCGTTCATTGGCAATCAGGTCGGGGCCGATGTGCAGAACGGTTTTGTTACGGACGATACATCGATCTATGTAATGCGCAGAACTTTTATCGGAAATCAAGGCTTATCGATACCGAGCAAGGTTGTCAATGATTCTTCCGCGCTGGACATTAACAGTCTGAGAGCGGATCACAATCTGCTTCTGGCCAAACTGCGGATCCAAAAAATTGTCGAATAGGTGACTTTGTCTTGCGATACGGAAGGAGGCTGAATTGCGATGAAACGAGGACGTTCGAAGAAACTAAATATCGTTTTGTATGCGTGTCTAATGGCGACGATACCCACGATGGTATATCTTGAAATTCATCATTACTTTTGGATGAGCCTTGTACTGGTCTGTGTCATGTTCGCGATTTCGATGGTTATGTTCGGATTGTCCGTTTACGAGCACGAGAAAGCCGGAGAAAAAGCCAAACAGAAGAAATTTTTGAATTAGGAGTCGGGCATGAATGCTTCCCGGAAAATGCTATAATGGATGCTGACTGGGGGAACCGACATGCCTGTAATTCGAATCGAGCTATACATTAACGCTCCGAAAGAGATTTGTTTTGATTTGGCGAGAAGTATCGATATTCATGCCAAGTCCGCTTCGCAGACGAAGGAGAGGGCGGTAGCCGGCGTGACGAGCGGTCTTATCGAGTTGGGGGAGACGGTCACTTGGGAAGCCGTTCATTTTGGCATCAGGCAGCGGTTGACGGCCAAAATTACGGAGTTCGACAAGCCGCACCGTTTTGTGGACGAGATGGTCAGCGGAGCTTTTCAGCGTTTCCGGCATTCGCATGAGTTTGCGGATAGCGGAGCGGGAACGATCATGACCGATGTGTTTGATTACACCTCGCCGCTCGGGGTGCTCGGCAAGCTGGCGGACATGATGTTTTTGAAGCGGTATATGGCCGGGTTTTTGCAAAAGCGGAACGCATATATAAAGCAAATGGCCGAACAAGCCCACGGCCGGCGGGAATAAAGCGCCGAATTTGCATTGCAAAGGACTGTCCGCCCCGCAAGGGGAGACAGTCCTTCTATGCTTTGCTTGCTCCTACATCAAAGGATTAGCGTTTGAAGCCGGAAAGCTGTTGCTCGGCAATTTGCACCAGACGCTTGGTAATGTTGCCGCCGATTGCTCCGGCATCGCGTGTGGCCAGGTTGCCGTTGTAGCCAGTCGGAGAGAGCGGAACACCAATTTCCTGAGCGACTTCGTACTTCAGTTGATCCAATGCTGCCTTTGCTTGTTGTACGACTAAAGCGTTGTTAGTTGCCATTGATCATCATCTCCTTTTTTATGGTACGCCTTTATTGTTTTGAATGTTCAGACTATTTATACGGGCAATCACAATAATTTTTCCGCTCAGAACTGACGGAACCGATTGCCTTCGCTCCCGCTCATAAAAATAAGGCGTGCACATATACATAGAAAGTCAAAAGATATATAAGGAGATGGTTCGTGCGTGAACAATGTGATTATTTTTTTTAATCAGAGGAAAGTTCCAGTGAGGTTGATTGGCACCGACCGAAAGCTCCTTCCGAGGTTAATCAAGGCGTTAGGGTCCAACAAAATAACGATCGGCAGGATACGGGAGTCGCTGGTGAAGATCGACCTTCTGGGCTCGGAAGCGATTGTGTATTCTTCACAGGGCGATAAATTCCGGATCCCTATCTTTTAATAAAGCGTGAGTCAGCCGGCAAGGAGGAACCTTTATGAATCGGTCGGATGTTATTTTGGAATTGCAGCTTGTGCCTGAATTGCTGAAACAGGCGGAAGCGATCTATACGGATGCCGTAACGGAATTGGCCTGGGCGAAGCATCGGCTGCTTGCCAAAGAGTGCGAAGTGATCGGCGAAGGCTTGGTGAACGGGAAGAACGAGCAGCAGCGCCAAGCCGAGATGTGGCCGTATACCAAAGATTTGCAGGAGCAGGTTTTACGCGTGGAAGCCGCGGTAGAGCATGCCAAGGTCGAATTCCATTTTTACAAGCGCAAGCTGGAAAATTTGCAAACGATCGCCAAGCTGATGACCATTTTATAACATATAGCCCCATAGTAGTCTGCAATCGAAAAGATTGCGGATTTTTTTTTGAAAAATTGTATCCGTTTGATGTTTACTGTCGGATTCACTTGCGCATCCTAAGTGTAGTTTTTGCAAATCCCAAGACGCAGGAGGTCAATCGTCCGTGAATTCGACAAAATTATTGTTGGCCGCAAGTGCCATGCTGCTTACGATAAGCGGTTGCCAGAGTGTGAAAAGTGTTTCTGTTAAGGAGGCGGGGCAGCCCGCTGAAATTCAGGTGTCCATGATCGGAACGACCGGGCAAAAGATCGGTTCGGCGAAGCTGCAGTCCGTAGCGGATGGAGTTCGGATTCAGCTTCAGGTCAGCGGATTGAAACCGGGTATGCACGGTTTTCATATTCATGAGAACGGCGTGTGCGAAGCTCCGGAATTTACTACCGCTGGCGCCCATTTCAATACGTATAAGAAAGAACATGGATTCCTGAATCCCAAGGGAACGCACGTAGGCGATCTGCCAAATTTGGCGGTGGATGCGCAGGGAAACGGCCAAATGGACGTAACGACAAAGTTGGTCGTTCTTCCTCAGGACAAGCCTAACTCGCTCTTGAAGCCCGGCGGTACAAGCTTGATTATCCATGAGCAGGTCGATGATTTCATTACAGACCCGTCAGGCAATTCGGGCAAACGAGTCGCCTGCGGCGTTGTGAAATAAGCAAAGGGGCGATTATGATAATGATCAAAACTCAAGACTTGAAGCTGCAAATGGACGAACTGACCAAGCAAAACGATATGATGCTTATCGAACTGGAGCAGATGAAAAAAATGTTACAAAACAGCGGACAGGACTCGCAGAACGGGCAAAATCAGGATCAAAACAGCGGCGGGCAGCAGCAAGCGTCCGGTAATAACAGCCAGCCGCAAGATCAGGCCGGTTGTCAGGACCAGCAGACTCAGTCAAACCAACAAAATCAGCAAAATCAACAAAATCAACAAAATCAGCAATCGAATCAAAGGAACGGCGGCGGAAACCAGGTGTCGGATTTGGCGTACGAGCTGCTGAAAATTAAAGATCTTGTGGAAAAATTGGAGCAAAAGACGGCGCAATACGTTTGCAACCAGTCCAGCGGGGCGATGACGGAGAAGGACGCCGTAAATTTGGTGCTCACCCTGATGAACGGCATGGTCGATTGGGCCAGTGAATTTGTTTCATCCAAAAATTCGTCTTCCGGCCAATTGCAATAAGACAAAGGAACCGCCTGCGCGGTTCTTTTTGTCGAAATGGCAATTATTCGATCAAGATTTCTTTATATTGGATTGATTTATTTTTTAGGAGTTTCGACAATATGCACTTATTTACAGGAGCTGGAATGATGGTTAAAGTATAGGGTAGAAAAAGAGAATAGACAAACCATTAAACGAGGTGCGGATCATGAGAGAAATGGATATCAGTAAAGTAATGAACCAGTTAGGGCTGCATATGGCCGATTTCGGGCGGTGGCTGAGTGAGGAAGAAGAATCGGACAACAGCGACATTCCGACGCCGCCTGTACAGCCCTTCGCCAAGCCGATGCCGTCTGAACCGGTGAAATTTCCTCAATAAGATGCCGTCATATCGAAGCTGCAGCTGCGGAATCGGGCTTCTTTTCTTCTGCATTGTTCCTCAGCGGCAACCATTCTTTCGCTGTCCGTCGTTGTTTCATTCCTCGCACATCCTGCTTTCCACTCAGTAAAAAACCTATCATTCTTATCCAATTATATCGATTGCCATTATTACATACGTTTTTTTGGTGACCGCAATATGCAAAAATAAAAACAAAGCCGACTTGGGAGGCCGGCTTCATTAGCTTTAATGCTCTGCCGCGGCAGAAGGAGATCTGAACATCTGTTTGGCGCAATATTCGATGATATCGCTTCTGCGCACGATGCCGATAAATTTATCCGCGTCATCGACGACAGGAACGAAGTTTTGCACTTTGGCCAGTTCGATTAAATCTTCCATATCCGCGTGGATATGAACCGGTTTGTTGTTCATTCGCAGCGGCACTTCCTGCAGGAGGTGCCGGTGAGCGTTCTCGAAGCCGATGCCTTCGGAATTTTTGAGAAACCAGAGCAAGTCGCCTTCTGTAACGGTCCCGACGTAGTGGCCGTTCTCGGAGAGGATCGGAACTGCCGTGTACCGATGGTATTCCATGCGTTCCAGAATTTGACGCAGCGTTGTCTGCATAGTAGTCGTAATAACTTCAGATTTGGGTAGTAGGAAGAAGGCTATATTCATTGACAAAACTCCTTTTTGCAAGCTCATACTCTCATTGTATCAAAAAGTGGGGACAGAATCTAAACCGGCGGCGAAATCGCCGCTTGCGGCAGCCCCGGCAATGAGATAAGCTGGACTTTGGAAAGGAAGGTGCGTCACATGACAGAAACGATTCACGTAACGAACAAGGAACAACTGCAGTCCTGTTTCGATATCCGGATGAAAGTATTTGTAGAGGAACAGCAGGTTCCCAAACATTTGGAAATGGATGAGAAGGACGAGTCTCACGAAGCAAGCCATCATTTTCTTCTTCTCGAAGGTGGACAAGCTGCCGCGACAGCGCGTTGGTATATGTATGCGGAAGGAATCGCCAAATTGCAGCGGATTGCTGTTCTTGCGGAACACCGCGGCAAAGGCCTGGGCAAGGAGCTTGTCCTTGCGATGGAAGAGCACGCGAAAGAGCTGGGGTGCGTCTCCGCGATGCTGGATGCCCAATGCCAGGCGGAGGGCTTTTATACGTCGCTGGGCTATCATGTCGTTTCGCCCGAGCCGTTTGACGATGCCGGCATCCCGCACGTCAGCATGCAAAAGCCGCTTTAAATATAAGCGGCTTGGTCCAGCGGAGCGCTTTGATTCGAAGCGAGCGGGAATGTAATAATAAAGCGGGTGCCTTGGCCGACCTGGCTCTCCACTTCCAGGGTCCCTTCGTGATCCTGGACAATTTTGTAGCAGATGGACAAGCCAAGCCCTGTACCGCTTTCTTTTGTCGTGTAAAAGGGATGAAATATTTTTTCTTGCAAATCGCTCGGAATGCCAGGCCCGTTGTCCTCTACGACGAGTGTCGCATGCTTCTGGTCGGCAGTGAGCTGCAGCCGGATCAAGCCGTTTTCCGTGATGGCCTCGCATGCATTTTTCACCAAATTGAGAATCAACTGAATCATTTTATCCTGATCCATAACGACATATACAGGCGTGCCCGGTATGTTGTAGCTTAAAATATGCCCCAGCCTGGTGGCTTCAGACTCCGTCAGCGAAACGACCCTAGCTACGCACTCATGCAGCGAGTGGATGCTGAACTGTGTGGAATGCGGCTTGGAAAACTGCAGAAATTCAGCCGTAAGCTCACTCATTCGATCGATTTCGTCCATAATCATTGAGTACCAGCTTTCGATATTGTAATCGTTTGCTTTAGAAATTTGCAAAAAACCGCGGATGGTCGTTAACGGATTGCGTATTTCGTGGGCCATGCCGGAAGCCAATTCTCCCACTACCCGCAGCTTTTCCGACCGCAGCATATGCTCCTCGCGTTTTAGCCACACTTCCCGTTTCTTCAAAAATAAATGGTGCTCGGCCATAAGTATCAGATCATCCTTCGTCTGTCCTTCAAACGGATAGGTAGCGATGCCGTATGTAATTTGGATGCCCGTCAGCTTGGGAAGCTCCGAATCGAGCTGCAGTTTGTAGGAGGCGACATTGTTTTTGTGGTTGCCGTCTTGCAGCGGCATGACGACCGCAAACTCATCTCCTCCGTACCGGGCGACGATCAGAGCGTCAGAGAACAAAATTTTCAGCAGCTCGGCGATTTGCTTTAAAATAAAGTTGCCGGCCTGGAAACCGCGCGCCGTATTCATGGACTTCAAGTCATAGCAGTCGATCAAAATGAGCGCCAGGCTGCTTTTTTCGGCAACAAGCTCTTCCAGACGGCGGTGGCATTCCTCGTAGTTGTACAGCCCGGTCAAGGAATCCCGCGTCGAGAGTCTTGTCCGCTCTTTCCTCAGAAGCTCCGTCTGTTTCGCTGCGGATCGATTGGAGCGGGTCAATGCAAAAGCGGACGCGAAATGCAAACAACCGCTGACGGCAAACAACCAGAGCAAGCCCGGACCGTAAGCGCCAGGCATATTGGCGGCAATTGCCATATAAACGACTGTATAAGCGGCTGCTAACGGCCATGCCGCACGCCTGCGCTCTTCCATGCCAATATCCCGGGACATGGAAAGCAGGTACAGCGCCAGCGCTATATTTTGCTGTGCAGCCCAGTGAAAGCCGCCTATTAACAGCAGGCGAACCCAGGGGAGGGCGGCATGCCGATTGTTCAGATGCAGGCTCGACATATACAGAACGCAGTACAAAATAACAGGAGCGGGATAAATGGCGCTATTTGTCACAAATGCATATACGCACATAACACCGGCATAAGCGTAAAGAATACAGTTCAAGATCACGATATCATCTCCTGAGTGCATGTATGACTTTATGTTAAAAACAGGGAATTCGGATGAGCAATATGTGTAATGTTCTCTATAGACAAGTAAATACCTGCATGACGATAGTAAATATTAGTAAATAAAGGCGGATTTTCTCGAAAAAAAGAACCCGCGAGCCGAAGTCTCTGCGGATTCTTGTTTAAAACCAAACTAGAACGTAGGTAAATTGTCCAAATTGTTATCGGGATTGCCGTCGGCGTCCGAACGCAAATGCTCATCGCCGTCCCGGCCCCTGAATACGTTGACATGTTCAATCTGTCCGGCTTTGGCCATCTGCTGCGCCTGTTTGTAATCGACGACGGCTCCCGACGACAATTGCAGTTGGACGATGTCGCCGTCCCCGTTTTTGCGTACGGCTACGACTTGCTCTTTGCCGGATTGCGCGGCAGCGCCGGTTTTTGCCGAAGTTGGGTCAAAAGGGTTCATTTCAATCGCCTCCTCTGTATAGGATGGCTGGAAGGCGGTGTTTTTATTCGGATAAGTTCACGGTTTGATGCTGGCGCACAAATGTCATACGGCCTGTTTTGCCGATGTAACTCTCCATGGTGTCGTTGTAATGCATCAAATAAATGCGCTGCTGAATGTCGTCCGGAAGCGTCAGCAATTGATCGAGCGTAGCGTGGATCATCGGCGTCCCGCTAAGCTGGCAGTCGTGAAAAATAACGGTGCACTTCCGTCTGCCTACGACCTCGTCCACGATCAGGCTGCGGTCAAATTGAATATCGGCGCTGTAAAAAGCATGATGGTTAATAAATATGGAATAACTCGGTTTATCCGGTATGTGCGGTGTCTGTATCATTTCGATGTGAAGTCCGGGAAATATCAGGGTTGGCACGGAAGCTTCGACGATCACGACTTCGAAATAGTCCGATAGGCCGACGCATCCCGCGCTCGGGTTATACATGCCGCCTTTGAGCGTATGCTCCCACAGCGTTTCGGCGACCGGCTGCGTGACAAACAGCTTGATCCGTTTCTTGTTATAATCGTAAAATAAACGAAAAGCGATCTCTTCCAGACCGAAAACATGGTCCGCATGTATATGTGTAATGATAATCCCGTCAAGTTGGTCCGGGGCAATCCCTAGCTGATAAAGCGATTGGGGAGTCGAGTAGCCGCAATCAATGAGCACCTTTTGACGATCGTGAATGATCAGCGCACTTGTATTATAATAGTTTTTTGCAAATGCACTGCCGGTGCCTACCATTTGAATTTGCAAACTCATTCATTCGCCTCCAATATTCGACAAAAAAGCCTCTTTTTCTAATGTAGCATGGGAGCTCGAACAATTTCAACCATTATGTAAAATGACTTTTGAACAATAAGGGACGATGTTATAATGGAGGGAAAGCAGATTGGAGGGATTTCAGATGACTTATGCACTAAGTTCTCATTTGCATGCTGTATCCCTGTTCGGGTCTCTTGGCATGGCATTGATGGTAATGCTGGTCAGAATGCGGGCTTCTTCGAAGCCGGTCAACACTATGAAAATCATCATGCCGCCGATCGGGATGAGCACAGGGTTTATGATGTTCATTGCACCGGTCACAAGAATTCCCGTGGAATGGGGGATCGCTTCTTTTTTGGTCGGCGCGCTGCTCTTCTCTTATCCGTTAATCAAGACGTCGAACATGTACGTCCAGGACGGCCACGTGTATATGAAGCGCTCCAAGGCATTTGTGGGGATATTGCTTGTTCTGCTGGCGGTCAGATTCGCGCTGCACGGTTACGTGGAAGAGTGGATCACGATTTATCAAACGGGGGCTGTTTTTTTCGTGCTTGCATACGGAATGCTGCTTCCATGGCGCATTTACATGTATATGCAATTCCGCAAGCTTACCGTTAAAAACGGCGGAAGCTTATGAAGCGGCGATCTGTTTCATCTGCTTGACGATCAGCTTGTCCAGTTTTTGGCTGATTTCGATGACTTGGGGATGGTGAAGATTGTATTTGTAAGCGGCGGCGGTTGCCACCAGCTGTTTTTTTAAACGGTCAATTTCCATGTCGAGTTTCGTTGAACAGGCCATTTCAGTAAGTCCTCCTAGTAATTGCCACTTTTATTGTAAGTTTACATGATTCATTAGGTAAATGGTACTACAATTTATTGCTTTTTGATGAGGTGTTGAGAGTCGGGCATGTTGATGTGGACAATTGGAAGTTTATTTCTCCTGGCTGCGGCGGGAAGCGTCGCTATTTCCGCCCATGTTGGGTGGCGTCTTACACACCCCGCGCATAAGCCTGTCGACGATTCTCCGGCTGCATACGGCCTGTCGTTTCAGGATATTGCCTTTGAAAGCAGAACGAAAGACGCGAACCTCCGCGGATGGTTTTTGCCGGCTTCCGGGACTGATGCCCGGATGACGATCATTTTAGCCCACGGATACGCGGGGACACGGCTGGAAAAAAGTCTTCCCGCGCTGGCTCTCGCCCGGTCGCTCGTACAGGCCGGCTATCACGTTCTCATGTTCGATTTCCGCAACTCGGGGCTATCGGAAGGCTCGATGACGACCGTGGGCTTTTTGGAAAAACAGGACCTGCTGGGCGCCATCGACTGGACCAAGCGGCATGTGCCGGGTGCGATCGGTCTGATCGGCTTCTCGATGGGAGGCAGCGCCTCTATCCTCGCAGCGGCGGAGGAGGACTCCGTTGTGGGCGTCGTTGCCGACAGCCCCTTCAGTCAGCTGCGACCTTACCTTCGGGCGAATTTGCCGGTCTGGTCGAAGCTTCCTCATTATCCTTTCACCCCGCTCATACTGACGATTTTGCCGCGGATGACGGGCATCGCCCCGGAGCGGGTGGATGCGCTTGCAGCCGTGGACCGCGTCAGCCCGAGGCCGATTTTGTTCATCCACAGCCGGAATGACGGCGCTATTCCTTATACCCATAGCGAGGCGATGTGGAGCAGGAACAGACACTCGTCCCAGCTGTGGCTTACGGAAAAAGCCGGACATGTCGGCTCGTACAAGCTTTATCCTTCCGAGTATACGAACCGGGTTCTCGCTTTTTTTTCAAATTTATAAAAACGGACGCAACTCTTCCCATCATCCGGAGTATAAAGATGCAGACAGGAAGACTACTAACGAGAGCTGGAGGGGTTAAGAGGGATGAAAGGGATGAAAGTTCAGCGTATATTTGCGTTGATGCTGGTGTTTTTTATTCTTAGTACGGCTACTGTGGTGGCCTCATCGATATGGGGGAATTATGAGGGATTCAGCATTGCGCGGTTGGTCGTCAACGACAAAACGGAAGAGTTTTCCGATTCGGATGTGCCGCCGCTCATTATTAACGGCAAAACGGTTCTGCCGCTTCGCTCGCTGACGCAGTCGCTGCAAGCGCTGGTGAAGTGGGACAATACGAACAAGACCGTGTCTTTGTACAAACCGAACGTGCATATGTTCTTTACGACGGAAGTGCGGAAGGATTCGTCGTTCGTGCCTTTTGGGGTCGTGGAGAAAGGCAAGAAAGCCGATATGATCATCGTCTTCGCGCAGGTTGACAACCTCAAAACGAACATCAATTCCGTCCAGGTATCGATCATCTCTCCGAGCGGGAACAGCGTGGTAGACCCTGTGGTCAAAGATATTACGGAGGTCAAGGATTCGTTCTGGCTCAAAGTTCCTTTGTACAACGTTTCGTTTGACGAGTCCGGAAACTATTTGGTCAAGTTTGCCATGCGGCAGGAAGGCTCTTCCGATTACAACGTCGTTTCGGAAAAGCAGATCCAGTCCAATTAAGAGCGGGTCCGCAAACTGTGGTTTGACCTCTCCTATCGAAAATGTTACCATGATTGGGAAACCAATTATTTGATGAAGAGAGGTTCTGCCTGTGAGCGATCATAAACACGATCATGTACACGGCCCAGACTGTGATCACGATCATGAGCATGGGGAAGATATTTTTATCGTCACCGATGAGGACGGTAAAGAGCATGAGATGGTGATGGTGTACACCTTCCAATCTCAAGAACAGGCCTATGCCGTATTGTTGGATCGCAACGATCCTGAGGCAGACGGGGTCATTTTCCGTGTCGAAGAAGAAGACGATGAAGCTTACCTCGTCAATATCGAGGACGAAGCGGAATGGGAACGTGTCGTTACCATTTACAACGAAATTATAGCTCAAGAAGCTGACGAGTAAAAACGATACATAAAACCCCCTTTCAGAGCGAGCGAGTTCTGAAAGGGGGTTTCTCATTATATCCTGGACACTTGACATTCAGCCGGTTTGCGTCATTTCCGGGGGTTAAAATACATGATTCTTCCGTTAAACAAGTGAAGTTCGGCTTTCAACTGACGACCCAAATATTTGCTGAATTCGTTGCCCTTGCTCTTGTCGCCATGAGTCGCGTTATCCGGCAACACGATCTGCACAAAATGGCGCCCCTCGTCCTGGGAGCCTTCGCTGCCGACGCCGACGACGATATATTTGTACAGCGGATTCGTTCCTTTGAGGTAAAACCATTTGCCGTCGCCTTCCGGCTTCGTTTCGATCGTGTAGGGAAATCCCGCCTCGTCGTATTCCCAGCCGAGCTGCTTCGCCGTAAGGGCAAGCTGTTCCCGGTAATGAAGCAGTTTCTCCTTGACCTCGTCCAAAGAAAGAGCGGAGACGGCAGAGCCTGCCACGAACTTGATATAAGCGCTTTGAGCCATTGTTTTGCGACCTCCTAAGAGTTTTCCGAAGGAAAACTTGCGTCGTAAGCATATCAGCACATCAACAACATCATAGCACCATGTAAACGGTTTTACAATATTTATCCAGCACGATTGCGCGCGTTTAGAAAATGGCCTGCGTCTCCACGATGACTTTGACGTTTTGCACGCTGCGATCTTCCGGGCCCTTGACGGGAAGACCGACTTCGACGTGCTCGACGATGTAATCGATCAGCTCCTGCGTGATGACTTCCCCCGGCAGAAGAATAGGGATGCCCGGCGGGTAGACGTAAATGAACTCCGCGATAATGCGGTCGGCGGCTTCCTTGAAAGGAATCGTTTCCGTTTCCCCGTAGAACGCATCCCTTGGAGTCAAGGTCAGCTGTGGGATGGCCGGAATTTTGACCACAACTTCATGGATGTGGCCGCTGCCGTCATGCACTTTGGACAGCTTGCTCAGCGCCTCGATCAAAGTATCGATGTTCTCCCGGGTGTCCCCCGGCGTGACCAGGCAAAGAATGTTGTACATATCGCTCATTTCCACTTCAATGTTGTAATTGTCGCGGAGCCAGTTCTCGACTTCGAAGCCGGTAACTCCCAGCTTGCGGACGTGGACCGTTATTTTTGTCGGATCGAAATTAAATGTAGCTTCATCGCCCAAAATTTCGTCGCCGAAGCAGTAGAGACCCGGAATTTCATTGATTTGCTTTCTCGCGTAATGGGCAAGATCCAGCGCATGCTGCGCCATGGAGCGGCCATTCAGTGCCAAATGTCTGCGCGACGTATCGAGCGAACCGAGCAAAATATAGGAGGTCGAAGTTGTAGTCAGCATGCTGATGATCGTCTGGATGCGCTTCGGATTGATGCGATTGCCCTGCACGTTCAAAACGGAGCTTTGCGTCATGGAGCCGCCGAGCTTGTGCACGCTCGTCGCCGCCATATCCGCGCCCGCTTTCATGGCCGACACCGGAAGCTGGTCGTGAAAATGAATGAGCACGCCGTGCGCTTCGTCCACAAGAACAGGCATGTTGTAGCTGTGGACGAGCTCTACGATTTCGGTCAAGTTCGTGCAGACGCCATAGTAAGTAGGATTAATAACGAGTACCGCTTTTGCGTCCGGATGCTTTTCAAGCGCTCTGCGGACGGAGCGGGTCGTAATGCCGTGATCGATCCCGAGATTTTTGTCGCGGGCAGGCGAAATGAACACAGGCTTCGCGCCGACGAAAATAATAGCCGCAAGAACGGACTTATGTACGTTGCGCGGAATAATAATTTTATCTCCTTCGGAGCAGACGGTCATAATCATCGTCATAATGGCTCCGCTTGTCCCTTGCACGGAGAAGAACGTGTGATCCGCCCCATAGGCGTCGGCGGCAAGCTTTTGCGCTTCTTCGATCACGCCCATCGGTTGATGGAGGTCATCCAGAGGTGCTATATTGATGAGGTCGATGGACAGGGCATTGTCCCCAATAAAGGAACGAAATTCCGGGTCCATGCCGACTCCTTTTTTATGGCCAGGAATATGGAATTGAATCGGATTTTTCTCGGCATGCGCCAGCAGTGCGGAGAACAGGGGGGTACGGTTATGGTCCACCTGATTATCGCTTCCCTTCTATAGTGGATTTGCTTGTCGATCTTTGCAACAAACAAAATGAGTATAACAAAATAGAGATTTCATGCAAGTGAAATTTTTGAAAATAGTTTGCACGCCTTGCGGCAAAACTAACAGGAAAGATCGGAAACGTCGGGAAAAGGAGCGGCAATCCCATGAATAGTTTGAAAAAATGGAAAAAACAGCGTTTGTTTTCGCCGTTTGTACTGGAACTATTGATCATTATGTTCGTGGTCGAATTTGTGAAAGGCGCTCTGCTGCTGACGATTTTGCCGGTCTATATGAAAACGGCCCTGGGCGCTTCCGCTTTCGTTATCGGCTGGACGCTCGCTGCCCAGTATATTGGAGATAATGTGCTGCGCACCCCTGTTGGATGGATCATCGACCGATTCGGCTATCGGACGGTGATGCTGACGGGAGTCCTGCTGACATTCGTCTCCGTCGTGCTCATTGCGACTACGTCCGCGTACATCTGGACGATTCTGGCTTGCGCGCTGCTGGGCTTCGGCACGGCTCCGCTGTGGCCGTGCGTCATTACAGGTACGACGGAGGTGGCCGGCGACGAAGCGAAGGGAACGATTATGAGCGTCGTCTATATGGCTTGGCTGTCCGGCGTCGGACTCGGTCCGGTGGCGATCAACTTTTTTATTGCGGACCATAATTTCCGTCCGGCCTTTCAATTAATTATCGGCTGCATGACCCTAGTCGTACTGGTTGCCCTGCTGCTGCCCGGAAGACCAGCGGCGGGAGGGAAGATGGCGAGAGGGCGGCAAGCGCCGGAGAAGGGCGAAGGAGCGGCGCACATACCCGCTAATCGCGGTAGCCGGCCGGAAAGAGCGGCGGCCTATATGCGCGAGGTCAGGCAATCGATGACGGTCAGCCCGCTGTTGTTTCCCGCGATGTTCGCGCAGACGTTCGCGCTCGGCATCCTTACGCCGATCTTGACGCTGTATGCGCGGGAAGTTTTGAAGCTGTCTTCGTTTCAATACAGCATGTTTTTGATCGCCGGCGGGGCGGTGACCGTGCTCTTTTTGATCCCGATGGGCAAGCTCGTCGATCGCATCGGCATTCGCCCATTTCTTGTCGCGGGCTTTTCCCTGAGCGCAGCCAGCCTGCTGCTGTTCACCTACGCGCGGGGGATGGGGCTGCTGTATGTTCTCGTCGCCGTGCTGGGCATCGGCTACGCCCTGATCATTCCTTCCTGGAACGCGTTGATCGCATCGGCGATCCCTCCCGAGAAAAGAGGGGCGGTTTGGGGATTTTTCCTGACGATCGAAGGGCTCGGTATGATCATCGGACCGATCGTATCCGGCAAGCTGTGGGACATTTACGGATACCATGCGCCGTTTTTGCTGAGCGGCTCGGTTCTCATTATTTTGCTTGTTCTTCAAAAGTTCATTTCCATCGGAAAAAAAGGTATGGTACGATAATGGAAAATGCTGCAATTGGAGGAAGACTGGCAACATGAATAAACAAATCGGAATTATCAGCCTGCTGCTTATTACGATATTCATTGGCTTCGGCATCATCATTCCCGTACTTCCGGAAGTCGTGGTCGGGGCAGGAGGAGACAAATTTCACAACGCGCTGCTGCTATCCGTCTATTCGGCGGCGTCTTTTCTCATGTCGCCTGTGTGGGGAGCCATGTCGGATCGCATCGGCCGCAGACCTATCATCATGATCGGCTTGGTCGGCTTTTGCGTGAGCTTTTTAATATTCGGCTTTGCCGGCGGCCATCTATGGATCATGTACGTATCCCGCATCTTGGGCGGACTGTTCTCCGGCGCGGCCACCGCTTGCGCAGTCGCCTATGTCGCCGACATTACGACAGCCGAGAACCGGACGAAAGGGATGGCGATGGTCGGCATGTCCATCGGGCTGGGCTTCATTTTCGGACCGGCGCTGGGCGGGATTTTGAGCCGCTGGGGGCTGGAGCTGCCTTTTTTCGCATCGGCCGGTTTATCGTTCGTTTCTCTCGTATTCGCTTACATGGTTTTGAAAGAATCGCTGCCTGCGGATCAACGCGCCGCCGCGGCCAAGGAAAGCAAAGTTTCCAGATGGACGGCGTTTGCCGGATCGCTCAAATATTTGTATGTGCTGTCGTTTTTCGTTACGTTTACGCTTGCCGGGTTGGAAGCGACATTGCAGTATTTTCAAATGGAAAAAATCGGCGCGACGCCTTTTGACATCGGCATGATGTTTCTGGCGAGCGGCATTGTCGGGGCGCTGATTCAAGGCGGCGTCGTGCGGAGGCTGGTGAAAAAAGGGGCCGAACAGCGCGTAATCGCGATCGGGCTCATTTTGTCCGCAGCGGGGTTCTTCCTGCTGCTGTTCTCGACAAGCGTGGTGAGCGCCGCGGTGTATTTGTCCGTCTTCGGCGCAGGCAATGCGCTGATCCGGCCTTGTGTCACTTCGCTCATCACGCAGCGGACGAAGGTCGGGCAGGGCGTAGCGACGGGCTTAAGCTCGTCGATGGACAGTCTGGGCCGCATCGCGGGGCCGCTGCTGGGCGGGGCTGTGTTCGCGCTTGACCGGGCGCTGCCGTTCCTGATCGGCGGCGTGCTGTGCTTGGCCGCGACGTTGCTTTTGCAGCGCTTCGTGCTGCTGGACCGCCGTGCGGCGGCGGGGCAGACCGCGTAGCGAAGCCGGGGAAGCCGTGCCTGTAGCGGCGCGTTGGGAGCTGCGCGCGGTACTGCCGGCCCGCCGTTCGGGCGGTCGGAGCGGCGGGCGTGGTCCGTGACGGCCTGCACGGCCCGAATGGCGCGATCGGCGGGCTCGGCCCGTTGCCGGCGCGGGGGAAAGTCTGCAAAAGTCACAAAAGTCAGACTGTTGGAAAACCCGCCCGCCAGAGCGGATGCATCTATTCGGTTATGCGCAGAAAGCCTGCAAAAGTGCAGCTTTTTGCTTGCTAAGACGCGCGTAATGGGAAATTCCTGCAAATGTGCAGGAATTTCAGCACATTTCTGCGCTCAAACCCGTTTGAGTCGAAAATTCCTGCACAATTGCAGGCTTTTCAGCCAAATGAACTACTTTTAAAGAAAAAGCCTGCACTTTCGCAGGCTTTTTGGCTTTTCCAAGCGGTTCAGGCCCCTTCCGGCTGCGGCAACAAAGGGGCGTGTTGCAGCGGGCTGAGCCCAATGGCTCGGGGCCAGAATGACGTTTGCCGAGCTGTTGCAAGCAGATGTGCATCGCTAACGCTATGCAGCCCCATTCAGCGTCATGCCCGCAGCTATAACGCGTGCCCGCGATGCCCGCAGGCGTACCGTGTGCCCGGGGCTGCCCGCAGGCGAAACGCGAGCCCGGGGCTGCCCGCAGGCGTATCGCGATCCCGCGATGCCCACAGCCCGGAGGGCGTTTTCTTGCCTGCTCCCTGGAAAGGCGTAGAGTTTTTCCGCTTAATGGTGTACAATGTTGGCACAAAATGAAGGATCCAGTGAAAAGGAAAGTGTCAGCGATGAAGCCAACTATTTATGATACTGCCAAAGCGATAGGGATCTCGACGGCTACCGTATCCAAAGTCATCAACAACACGGGCAGTATCAGCGATAAGACGAGGAGCAAAATTCACCGGATTATGGACGAGCTGAAGTATCAGCCGAACAGGCTGGCATCTGCGATGAAGGGCAACGGCAATGTGCCGGGTGAATCCAGCAGATACATGCTGGAAAGAGTGAAAAAAGAATTGACATAATGAAAGGCTGCCCCGCGGTCGTCGGACCTTGCGGGGCAGCCTGTTTGTTCGCCGCGGTAGCCCGAAATTGGTACGTGGAGAACCGTTGTAAACGGCGGCTTATTGTTTGGGGCCGTCATTTTTTTTGCAATTGATCATCTTCTCGATGGAAGGAGTGAGCTGATCCTTGATCGTTTGGACGAGCTTGTCCTTCGAAATGCCTTTGGACGCGGCGATTTCGGCCAGCGATTTGCCGGCTTTAAGCTCGGATTTCAGCTCTTCCCGGCTCATCCCCAGCGACAGGGCGAGCTTCTCGGAGTCCGGCTTCATCATGCCGTGCATGTGCCATTTGCCGTGATCGTTCATCTTGTCGAACAAATGTTTCTCGTTCAAGATGGATTTCAGATGCTCGGGGAGCTTTTGCTTCATATGCTCGCCCTGGTCGGCCGTCATCTTGCCGTCCTTGACCGCGGCATCGATTTTGCCGGAGCGCAGCGTCTGCAGCTTGGCGGTCAGATCGGCTTCGCTGATGCCTTTGGCCGCGGCCACCTCGGCAATGCTTTTGCCGCTTTGCAGCAATTTGATCATGGTTTCTTTATTGACCCCGATCAAGGAAGCGGCCTCTTCCACGATCGGCCACTTTTTCCCGTGCCTGTGGTGTGCGGTCTCATCTTTGCGCTCGTCGCCCGCCGCCTTCGCAGCCGGGGCCGCTTCCGTCTGCGCGCTGGCTGTGCGGCCTCCGGCATAGACGGCGCTTGCGGCGAACATCACGGAGCAGGCGATGGAGCCGACGATCAGCTTTTTCATAAAAGCTTGTTTCATCGGTCGGAATACCTCCTTTCTGTACAGAAATCGGAATTACAGCACTTAGTCTGTACAGAAAGGATAAATTTTACTTGAATGGAACCTTAAGCTAACTTAAATTTTGTCAGGCTTGGACGGCAGTCCGGTAGAGCGGAATGAGGCTCTCAAAAGTTTGCTTGATCAGCTGTTCCAGCTCGGCAGGCCGCTTCAGAACCGGTTCGCTAGCGGCAAGATTGCGTCCGATCAGGAGCTCGGCCTTTTTCACATCGCGGAAGCGGGTTAGCGCTGCTGTCCATTCGCTGCGGTCCAATTGCGACACGGCTACCGTATCTTTTTTCATATGATCGAAAGACAATACGAAATCGCTCGGCACTTCTTTTTGCAGCCGGTCCAGCTGACCCAAATAACGCTCGGCGATTTTGTCTTTGTTCGGAAGCTCGTAAATGAGCGCGAGCCAAATGAAAAGCCGGTCGTCAAACAGGCCGACCTGAAAATGCGGCACCTGCTTGTAGCCCCGTTTGTTCGGGCAAATCGCCAGCCATGTATCGACAGGCGGATTGACGGTGCGCCGCGCGTGCTTGGCTATATGCAAAAACATCTCCGTGCCGGACAGCAGGGACAGATCCTCGCACAAGGAGTCGCCCAGCGCCTTGAATTTGGGCTGAATCCGCTCGCGAATGGCCTCCATTCGGCCGTCCAGGCCGGCAATGGCAAATGTATCGAAATCGTGCT
Source organism: Paenibacillus sp. sgz302191 (assembly GCF_057749925.1). NCBI lineage: Bacteria > Bacillati > Bacillota > Bacilli > Caryophanales > Paenibacillaceae > Paenibacillus > Paenibacillus sp. sgz302191. The sequence goes on along the minus strand of NZ_JBYLHY010000006.1, from coordinate 54,521 downwards.
CCGTAAATCCGCTGAAATTCATCGTGTATTCCTCTCCTGTTGACACTTTTTTCACTCATTCTAATGCAAATTGCCAATTCCTGCAATGATCCGTACATAGCTCATGCATAGGCCGCGAAGCGCCTTGGCGGCCGCTTCGCAAGCAAAAGTCGCCCGGCAGGCGGAGCTGCTTTTGTGCATAACTTCAACAGAGTTCACCCGTCAGACTCCAGGGACGTTTGAAGCATTGCCCGGGAAAGTCACTGGCGTTTTGGAGCTGTTTTGTTGGAAAAAGCAGGAGAATGGCGATTTATGGCGAATAATTTCCAGACATTTCATTACTTTGCAGACAGGAGAAGCTAATGCTATGAGAGTAAGCAAATGGACGAAATTTACGGTTGTCGGTACTTTGATGGGCACCTGTTTTACGGCGGGCGTGTATGCCCAGGATGTTTTGGAGCGGGTGGACGCTTATTTGCGCAAGGATTTTCAAGTTGTCGTAGACGGGAAGCAGGTGGCGCTGGCAAATCCCCCTTTGATTTATAACAATACGAGCTACTTGCCGGTGAAAGAATTGGGAACGTATTTGGGCGCGATCGTAAATTGGAAGGAAAGCAACAAAACGATCTACGTCAACAGCCGCAAATACCCTGAGCAGACAACGGACGGAACCGATACGCAGTATACTGAAATCGTGCTGATGAGCCCTTATGCGCAATATTTCACTTATCTGGGCGCACAATATCCCGTTTTGATCAACATGACGGATCAAGGCTACTTTTACCGGTTAAAAGATGTGAAAAGAATGGGCGTTGACGTCGGCGGGCTTCATCTGGCCAAAGAGAAGTATACCGGGGATTTTTACGTGAACGAAAAAGAACTGAAACCGAAGTGGCAGGAAACGCCGCAGCCTGCGTACGTGCCGGAGCCGGTTGTCTTCACCGAAGAGGAGGACGACCTTAAGCGCAAAGCCATTTCCGATTACATCGAGGGCATCCGGAATTACGAAATAAACAAGGTGTCGTATTCGACGACGCCAATTATTATCGATGCCCTCCCCGAAGAAAATACGTATGACTTTTTAATGAGCGAGAACGGGCATTTTTTCCGCACCAAGCTCAAACTGACGAAGACGATTGAAATTAACAGTTCCAAGGCGTATACCGTAGGAAGCACGTCAAAAGAAGATATTCAGGCTTCCAAGCTTAATTGACGGACCCGGCGTATCAAAATATGGGCACCGAAACCGAAGACCGTCTAGATCGAATATGTCAACCGGGACCAGGGTGCTCTCGAGCCCGGCTGATCGGCGGCTTTATGCCCGAATATGGAGGCAAAAGATTTTCGAATTTCATGCCGCAAAAGCGGGCCATTGACGCCATTGAACGAATAGCCTCCGGGCAAACCCTCGGCGATATGCGGCTGCACATGGGAGTGCCGGCGCTGTTTGCCTGATTTTGTTTGGCGTCAGGGCGGCGATTTTGCGGCCTGGCGGCGGGGAAGCAAGCTGAATAACGGGCCTGTCCGATTATCGGGCGGGTCTTATTAATTTTTGTACGTTTTGCCTTAAAAAAATGTCAATAATCCAAGTTGCTAAAACATAGAATTCATAATAAGATAAAGATAAGAGGATAAGTTGTCTGAATATTTAGTCAAAGACGTGCCAATAAAATATGGAGGGGATTGCCGTGAGCAAGAGTCATGAAGTAGAATACTGCAACCTAGAGTTACGATTTGATCGCCGGCTAATCCGGAATTTTATCAAAGCGCTTATTCAGGAAGGATATTCGCTCTACTGGAATGAAAGTGAACTGCAGTTCATCATATCGATTCGTACGGGACGCAAACTGATCAAGCTGAAATTCGAGCGAATCGGGGAGAAGTATAAAATTGTAGGGAACTACTCCTTTAAGGATGAGAAGCTTGCTGAAATGATGGAGAAGCTGATCGGGGACACCCGCGGGCATGCCGTAGTGAAGCGGTTTAAAGACAGACAAATATTGATTGAAAACATCATGTTCGGCGAAATCATCCGCATGGTGGAGATCAGCGGCATCGAGCATAAAGTGCTGTATCAAAAAGAACCTGTCGTCACGGTGGAAGAAGTGATGCAGGCGCTGCGATCCAAACGAACGGATGAGAGAATCCCGGTCCTGCGCATGGAAATGGATTACGAGCTGGCGACGCTGTTTGACGCCATGGCTTCCGGCGATCAAAAGACGGCGATGGAGAGCAAGGCGAAGCTTGCGGAAATGAGACAAGAGATGATTTTGCTGGAGATGTGACGATGAATATAGGAAGCACATGATGGGAGAGCCTGTATCTGGAAGATGCGGGTTCTCCTTTTGCGTTTGAAAAATGAGCCGCGACCCGCTGAAAGTTGCCCACCTGCAGCCGGCTGCGTCCGCCTGCCGGGAGCAAATCTGTATCTGCGTGTGGGGAAGCCTGCCTACAGCAAATTCGCATCTGGGGGCGGGAAAGCTTGCCCGCAGCATATCTGTATCTGCGTGTGGGAAAGCCTGCCTACAGCAAATTCGCATCTGCGGGGGCGGGGAAACCTGTCCACTACAAATCCGCATCTGCGGGCGGGAATATCTGCCCAAAGCCAATCGGCATCTCCTGGAGTGGGAAAACCTGCTCATAGCCAATTGGTTTCTCCGCGAGCGGGAGAACTTGCCCATAGCAAATTCGCATCTGCGGGCGGGAAAACTTGCTCAGTCGGAAGGTTCCCCTGCTTGAGCGCCGGTGCCTCGTGGGTTAGGCACAGAAAACCTGCAAAAGTGCAGGTTTTTGCTCTTTGATGCGCCTGCGGTGGGAAATTCCTGCAAATCTGCAGGCTTTTCCGTTAATATGCAGGGCTTGGCCCGATTTTCCCGGAAATTCCTGCACAATTGCAGGCTTTTCGCCCAAACGAGCCGTTTCCATCGAAAAAGCCTGCACTTTTGCAGGTTTTCCTAGTGGGGGGCTCGCCAGGCTGTAAAGCGTGCACTTTCAAGCACTTTCGCGGGCTTTCCGAGCTGGCGCTCAAGCCAGGCTGTAAAGCGTGCACTTTCAAGTGCTTTTGCCGGCTTTCCGAGCGGGCGGCTCGCCAAGCTGTAAAACGTGCACTTTCAAGCACTTTCGCGGGCTTTCCGAGCTGGCGCTCAAGCCAGGCTGCTAAGCCTGCATTTTCAAGCGCTTTCGCAGGCTTCGCGAGAGGCGCGGTCGCGCACGGCACCTGCGTTCAACATGCCCAAATAAGCGCATGGTCCACTTGAGACAGGTGCTTGTTTGCATTCCGGGAAACAGCGGAATTTCCCGCGTGAAATAGGTATTGTTAACGTGTGCATAGATGTGCTATGCTGGAGTCAGAGGTGAGCGAATGAGCGTTACGATCAAAGATATTGCTCGTCTTGCAGGCGTTTCCCATACGACGGTTTCCAGAGCGCTGAACGACAGTCCGCTCATCAATGAGGAGACGAAGGAACGGATTCGCGCGATGGCTGAGCAGATGGGGTATTCGCCGAATTTTAGCGCGAAAAGTTTAGTGCTGGACCGGTCTTATAATTTGGGGCTCTTTTTTACGACGCTTAGCCAGGGAACTTCCGCCGGATTTTTTTATGAAGCGATTCGCGGGGTGAACAGTGTCATTCAGGACCGGTATCAATTGATCGTCAAAGGGATTGACGATTACACGAGCTTCCATACGATTACGCGCCGCAATTTCGACGGCATTATCGTAGTCAGCCAAAGCGATGACGATCAGCGATTGATCGAGCACGCGTCAGGCAAAGGCATCCCGATCGTCGTGTTGAACCGGCAGGTCGACACTCCCGGCGTGCTCAACGTGCTTTCCGATGAAGAGCAGGGCTCTTTTCATGCCGTTTCCTATCTGATTGAGCAGGGGCATGAGCGCATTGCCTTGATCGAAGGGCGCGCAGGCTTTAAATCGGCGGAAAACCGCCAGGCGGGTTTTGAAAAGGCGATGCGGCATTACCGGATTCCGGATAATCCGAATTACAAGTTTCCGGGGCTGTACGATCTGGAAAGCGGTCACCAAGCCATGAAGCGGTTTCTTGAGCTGGAAGAGCGTCCTACGGCGGTATTTTGCTGCAACGACCAGATGGCTCTCGGGGCTATGAAGGCTGTATCGGAAGCTGGGCTGCGCGTGCCTGACGACATTTCCGTGCTCGGCTTTGACGATACGGAGTTTGCGGCTTACGTGACTCCGGCGCTCACTACCGTTCGCAGACCGATCGAACAAATAAGCAAGGAAGGCGCCGTCCGGATCATCGACATGATCGAGCACAAGCAGTCCGAGACCGCCGCGCTGTTTTTAAAAACCGAACTGATTGTGAGAGAATCCGTTCGCAGGGTGCAGAAGGCGTAAGAGAGGGGAATAAGGATGAGCATATTAAGAGAATTATTAAAAGATATACCCATTCCGCAAATGGTAAAAATCCGTCAAAAATTCGACGGCGCGCGGCTGGAAAACCCGGAGCTCGAGCTCCGCGGCAAGCTGTATGAGAGCGGAGTGCTGGACACGATCCAGCCTGGACAGCAGGTCGCCGTAGCCGTCGGAAGCCGGGGAATCGCCAATATCGCGGGATTCACCAAAACGACGCTCGATGCGATCAAAGAGCGCGGCGCGCACCCGTTCATCGTGCCCTGCATGGGCAGCCACGGCGGGGCGACGGCGGCCGGCCAGGCGGAGGTGCTGCATCACCTGGGCATCTCCGAAGAAACGATGGGAGCGCCGATCCGCTCCTCGATGGAAGTCGTGCAAATCGACCAGCTGCCGAACGGCCTGCCTGTGTATGTGGACCGCATCGCTTCGGAAGCGGACGCGATCGTCGTCATTAACCGCGTGAAGCCGCATACGGCGTTTCGCGGACGGATCGAAAGCGGCATCATGAAGATGATCGCGATCGGCCTGGGCAAGCAAAAAGGCGCCGAAGCGTGCCACCAGCTCGGCTTCAAGTACATGGCCGAGAACGTGCCGGCGATGGCGAGAATTATGATCGACAAGCTGCCGATCGTGTTCGGCGTAGCGCTTGTCGAGAACGCCTACGATCAGACGTGCAGGGTGGAGGTGCTGCCAGCCGCCGAGATCGAGGCGAGAGAAGAAGGCTTGCTGGTCGAAGCGAAGGCGCGGCTGCCGAAAATTTTATTTGACGAAATTGACGTCCTTCTTATCGATTATATCGGCAAAAACATCAGCGGCGACGGCATGGACCCGAACGTGACAGGACGTTATCCGACGCCTTATGCGCACGGCGGGCCGGAAGTAGCCAAAATGGTCGTTCTGGACCTTACTCCGGAAACAAAAGGGAACGCCAACGGCGTAGGAACCGCCGATTTTACAACGCAGCGGCTTGTCGACAAGACCGATTTGGCCGCGACCTATGCGAACGGGTTGACTTCGACCGTGTGTGCGCCGACGAAGCTGGCGACTACCCTCGAGAACGACTACTATGCGATTAAAGCGGCGGTTAAAACATGCAACATTTTGGATTACACGAAGTGCAAGCTTGTTCGCATTCAGGACACCCTGCATTTGGGGGAAATCGAAATTTCGGTCAACTTGCTTGAAGAGGCGAAGCGGCATCCCGATATCGAGGTGCTGACCGAGCCTTACGATCTTGTATTTGACGCAGAAGGGAATATTAGCAAATGAGTCAGCTTTCAGCAGCGAAGCCGTATATTTTAGCGGCGGATATCGGCACGACCAGCACGAAGACGCTCATCATTGACAGAGAGGGCAAGGTGAGAGCATCGCATTCGATCGAATACCCGCTGTTTACGCCTGCCCCCGACCGTGCGGAGCAGGATCCGCGGCAAATTTTCGATGCGGTTGTCACAGGGATCGGAGCTGTCGTAAGCAGGCTGGGCATCCGCGCCGAGGAAGTGCTCTGCGTTTCTTTCAGTTCCGCGATGCACAGCCTTATTGCGGTCGACCGGCAGGCGGAGCCGCTGACGCCCTGCATCACCTGGGCCGATAACCGCAGCGCCGGCTATGCGGAAGAGCTGAAGCAAAACGGCCTGGGGCAAGCGGTATATTCCCGGACGGGCACGCCGATTCATCCGATGTCGCCGCTGTTTAAATTGATGTGGTTTCGCGATCACGAACCTGAACTGGTCAGCCGGACATACAAGTTCGTCGGCATTAAAGAATACGTCTTCGCCAAGCTGTTCGGCCGGTTTTTGATCGACCACTCGCTGGCTAGCGCGACGGGACTGTTCAATTTGGAACGGCTGGACTGGGACGAGGAAGCGCTCGGGCTGGCGGGCGTGACGAGGGAGCAGCTGTCGGAGCTTGTGCCCACGACATACAGGGTGGAAGGCATGAACGCGGAATACGCCGAAGCGATGGGACTGTCGCCGGAGACGCCGTTTATTATCGGCGCTTCCGACGGCGTATTGGCGAATCTGGGCGTCGGCGCCTTCGAGCCGGGCGTCGTTGCGGTTACGATCGGCACGAGCGGCGCCGTCCGCAGCGTCGTGCCGCGGCCTGTGACCGATCCTGAGGGCAGGCTGTTCTGCTACGCCCTGACCGAAAATTTCTGGGTCGTCGGCGGCCCGATCAACAACGGCGGAATTGTGTTCCGCTGGGTCAGGGACCAGCTGGCCACGCTGGAAGCGGAAGAAGGCCGTCGGCGCGGCGGCGATCCATACGACAGGCTGACCGAGCTGGCCGCTCAGGTGCAGCCGGGCTCAGGCGGCCTGCTGTTCCTGCCGCTGCTTTCGGGAGAGCGGGCGCCTTACTGGAACGCGAACGCGCGCGGCGTTTACTTCGGGCTGACGCTCAGCCACGAGAAAAAGCATATGATCCGCGCCGCTTTGGAAGGCGTCATGTTCAGCATCAACTCCGTAGCCGCTTCCCTGGAGGGGCTGATGGGACCCGCCGCGGAAATCCGCGCATCGGGCGGCTTTGCGCGCTCGGCGTTTTGGCGGCAGATGCTTGCCGATATGACGGGCACGCAGGTCGTCGTGCCCGATTCGATCGAGAGCTCGGGTATCGGAGCGGCTTTGCTGGGGCTTTTGGCTATGGGAGAAATCGAGGATTTGTCCTATGCGCACAACTGGATTCGGGTAGGCAGGGCTCATGAGGTGAATGAAAGCGATTATCGCGTATATAAGCAATTGACATCTATTTATACAAGCGTATATCATCAATTAAAAGATCAATTCGATGCGATTACCGCTTTTCAACAGCAGAACCTCCTGAGCCCTCCTGCAAAAATATAAACCAGTTTTTCATTATTGAGGAGGGCAAAGACAATGAACTTATTTGATCTTACTGGGAAAACAGCCGTAATCATCGGCGGAAACAGCACGCTTGGAGGCGTCATGGCGACAGCTCTGGGCGGACACGGCGCGAAAGTCGCGGTCGTCGGCCGCAATCAGGAGAAGAGCGAGCAGGTGCGTCAGCGGATCGAAAGCGCCGGCGGAGAAGCGAAGTGCTTTCCGGCGGACGCCACCAAACGCGAAGATTTGGAGCTGCTGCTCAAGGAAGTTTTGGCGTGGACCGGGCGTGTCGATATTTTGATGAATTGTCCGGGCAAAAACAGCGCTACGCCTTTCTTTGACATTTCCATGGAAGAATGGGATTCTATTATGGAGGTTAATTTGAAAAGCGTCGTGTTAGCCTGCCAGGTGTTCGGGAAACATATGATCGACCAAGGAGAGGGCGGAAGCATTATCAACATATCGTCCGTTTCTTCCGATCCGCCGCTTTCCCGTGTTTTCACTTACTCAGCCTCCAAGGCGGCCGTCAACAATATTACACAAAATCTGGCCCGCGAGTTCGCTCCGAGCCGGGTGCGTGTCAATGCGATCATTCCGGGCTTTTTCCCAGCGGAGCAAAATCGTAAGATCTTGTCCCCGGAACGGGTGGAATCGATCATGCGGCACACGCCGATGAATCGTTTCGGCGAAGCGGAAGAACTGCAGGGAGCGGCCGTATTCCTCGCTTCGGAGCAGGCCTCCAGCTTCGTAACCGGTGCTGTCTTAAGAGTGGATGGCGGTTTTGGCGCGATGACGATTTAAAACATATTTAATCGGAAGGGTGTATGAGAGACATGTCCAAACAACAAATTGGTGTCGTCGGTCTTGCGGTCATGGGGAAAAACCTGGCGCTGAACATTGAAAGCAGAGGTTTCAGCGTATCGGTCTATAACCGTTCTCCGGAAAAAACAAAGGAGCTTCTGGAAGAAGCGCCCGGCAAGAAACTGACAGGTACATACAGCATTGAAGAATTTGTGCAATCTCTGGAAGTGCCGCGCAAAATTTTGATTATGGTCAAAGCGGGCGGCCCTACTGACGATACGATCAACCAACTGCTGCCTCATTTGTCCAAAGGCGATATTTTGATCGACGGAGGCAATGCTTTCTTCCCCGATACGCAGCGCCGCAACAAAGAGCTTGAAGCGCACGGCATCCGTTTTGTCGGCACAGGCGTTTCCGGCGGCGAAGAGGGCGCATTGAAAGGGCCGTCGATTATGCCGGGGGGCCAAGAGGACGCTTATAAGCTTGTCGAGCCTATTCTGACGGCGATTTCCGCCAAAGTGGGCGGCGATCCTTGCTGTACGTACATCGGTCCCGACGGTGCCGGCCACTATGTGAAAATGGTGCACAACGGTATCGAGTACGGCGACATGCAGCTGATTTGCGAAGCTTACCAACTGTTGAAAGACGTGCTGAATGTGAGTACGGAAGAGCTTCACGAGATTTTCACGGAGTGGAATAACGGAGAGCTGGACAGCTATCTGATTGAAATCACGAAAGATATTTTCACGAAATACGATCCGGAAACCGGCAAGCCGATGGTCGACGTTATTCTCGATTCCGCAGGCCAAAAAGGAACGGGCAAATGGACAAGCCAAAGCGCACTGGATCTTGGCGTTCCGCTTTCCATCATTACGGAATCCGTCTTCTCCCGCTTCATTTCGGCGATGAAAGCCGAGCGCGTCGCGGCCAGCAAAGTGCTGAAAGGACCTGCGGCCCCAGCTTATACCGGCGATCGCAAAGCGTTTATCGAAGCGGTTAGACAGGCGCTGTACGCAAGCAAAATCTGCTCTTACGCGCAAGGCTTCGCACAGATGAGAGCCGCTTCCGAGGAGTACAACTGGAACCTGAAATACGGCAGCATCGCAATGATCTTCAGAGGCGGCTGCATCATTCGCGCAAGATTCCTGCAAAACATCAAGGACGCGTACGACCGCGATTCCGAGCTGAAAAACTTGCTGCTGGATTCATACTTCCAAGGTGTGGTCGATAAATATCAACAATCGTGGAGACAAGTCGTCGCTGAGGCTGTAACCCGTGGTATTGCAGTGCCTGCGTTCGCTTCCGCGCTTGCATACTACGACAGCTACCGCACGGAAAGATTGCCTGCCAACCTGCTGCAGGCGCAGCGCGATTACTTCGGCGCACATACGTTCCAGCGTGTGGACAAAGAAGGCTCCTTCCATTTCAACTGGATGGAGAACTAATCGGAGGGCGGCGGGGAGAGGGGCCGCGCTTGCAGGGCTATTTTGAAGTATCTTCCTGCAAGCCGTATGCCGCTTCCCGCAGCCACATTTTCAGGCGGTCGGCTTCTTGGTCGAACCCGTTGCGGCGGTGAATGAGCATCATCGCGACTTCAGCAAAATAACGAAAATTTTTCATCAGGCGTGGTTGACTAAGATCCAGCATTTGCGGGTCTTCTTCAGCCACTTTTTTCTTAATAAACTCCAATATCCAGATGACGTCATCTTTGCACAGCGGATAACCGGGGTGTAAAATCTGTTCCAGTTTGCCTTTGGTGTGATTGGTATAGGTGGAAGTTACGTTCAAAGCTCCATCTCTCCTTGCAGATTTATGGTCTGTAGTTCCATCTTTACTGTTCATGCTGGAATATATTCACATTACTATATGTTTTTTTGACATCATGTATTCATCGCAGCCCGGTTTATGGTATGATATTGGGTAAGTTTGCGCAAAAAAGCGATTCGGAAAAGGGGATTGGCGTGAGTACGAGCAATATCGTTCTGGTAGGATTTATGGGTACAGGCAAATCGACGGTTGGAAAAAGTCTCGCCGCACGCTTGGGCTGGACGTTTCTCGATTCGGATACCGTCATCGAACAGCAGAGTCAGACGACGGTGTCTGAGCTGTTTCGGATACATGGAGAGCCGTACTTTCGGGAGTTGGAGAGTCAGGCATTATCCGATATATTATCGCAAAGCAATCAAATTTTGGCCACCGGCGGCGGAGCCGTGCTTGCCGGCAAAAACCGGGCCTGCATGCAGCAAAACGGCTTCGTTGTCGCGCTCAAAGCTTCTCCTGAAGTAATTATTCAAAGAGTGAGCAGCGACCAAAGCCGTCCTTTGCTGCAGGGCAATTTGGAAGAGCGGGTTCATACGCTGCTGGAGCAGCGCAGACACGCTTACGATTTCGCGCATCTGGCGATCGATACCTCCGAGCTGGACCCCGATCTAATTGCCGATCTGATTATGGAAAAAGCAGGACTTAAGGGCGCCGACCGAAGTTAACGCCTAGGAGTCTGTCCGATGAACCACGTAGAAGGTATGCACTAAACCAACTCCGTCGGACAGACTCCTAGTTAGGCCACTCCAGCATGCCGCCGGTCATATTTTTAAGGCCTTTGTATCCGAGCGATTCGAGGTAGCCCAGCGCCTTGCCGCTGCGGTTTCCGCTGCGGCATACGAGAATAATTTCGCTAGCCTGCGGAATTTCGGCGTGCCTTTCCGGCAGCTCGCCGAGAGGGATATGCTTCGCTCCGGGAATCATGCCTGCGGCAACTTCCTCGTCTTCGCGAACATCGATAATCGTAAGCTGTTCGCCCTGTTCCAGGCGTTTTTTGATTTCGGACGGTACAATCGTATCCATGTAAGACCTCCGCATGTCGTAATAGCTGGGAAGAAGTCCCACCCTAGCTTTAATGATAGGAAGAAAGCGGTTGGTTGTCAAACCGCGGGAAATGCCAATTCGATACAAACGGGGGGAGTTCGATTGACTTCGGTCTATATCGGTATAGCCGGCATTTTGGGGGCGCTGACCCGCTACGCGATTTCACTTTCATGGAATCCGGCTTTGCCGGAATCGTTTCCATGGGGAACTTTGCTGTGCAATTTCGCGGGGTGCCTGATGCTCGGTTTTTTTGCCTTCGCCGCTAAGCTTATGCTGCCCGACAGTTTGCGGGCTTCAATTACGGTTGGGTTCATCGGCTCTTTCACGACGTTTTCCACCTTTAGCTACGAAACGGTCGATATGCTGCGGACGGGTCATGTACTGCAGGCTTTCCTGTATATTAACGTCAGCTTATGGGGGGGACTCGCCCTGGCCTGGCTGGGAAGCCGGCTGGGTCAATCTTTTCGCAGCAGGGGAGAACAATTATGACAACGTGGCTCTGGCACGTTTGTTTGGTAGGGGGCGGAGGCTTTGTCGGGGCAATCAGCCGTTATCGAATGTCCCTTTACATGAGCAGAAGGTTTCCAAGTTCTATTCCGTATGGTACACTGACTATAAATCTGTTAGGCAGTTTTTTGCTCGGTTGGCTTATGAAATACCATGCGTCGGACGATTGGAAACTGTTGATCGGAACGGGTTTTATGGGTGCCTTTACGACATTTTCAACGCTTGCGCTTGAGAGTGTGAAGCTTTTGCAGGCAGGAGCATGGAACTATTGGCTTCTTTATACGCTGCTGAGCTATACACTCGGCATTGCGCTTGCGTTTGTTGGATATTACATATAGGGAGAGATCGAACTGATGAAGGCCATCGTCAAGCCAACCGCTCGTCTGCAAGGAGAAATTAACGCATTATCGTCCAAAAATTACACAACCCGCTACCTGCTGATCGGAGCGCTCGCGGAAGGGACAAGCACGATTTATTATCCGGCTCACAGCGAGGATAGCGATGCTATGCGGCGCTGCGTGCGCGACCTCGGAGCCGTAATCGAAGAGGACGACGAGAAAATCGTCATCACCGGATTCGGCAAGCATCCCAAACACGTATCCGAGCTGAATGTCGGCAACGCCGGCGCGGTGCTTCGCTTTTTGATGTCCACCGCCGCATTTTGTCCTGACCTGACGTTCGTCAATACGTATCCCGATTCTTTGGGCAAACGCCCGCACGATGACTTGATCGACGCTTTGCAGCAAATGGGCGTCGAAGTGCAGCACAATAACGGGCGGCTGCCGATCACGATAAAAGGCGGACAGCCACGCGGCGGCAAAATTACCGTTTCGGGCAATGTCAGCTCGCAATTTTTAAGTTCTTTGCTGTTTATGACACCGCTGCTCGAAGAAGACAGCGAAATCGAAGTTTTGCACGACTTGAAATCGAAAATCATCGTCAGACAGACGCTGGAAGTGCTCGAACAAGCAGGAATTAAAGTCGAGGCAAGCGAAGACTTGATGCATTACAAAGTGCCGGGCAGACAAGCTTATCAGGCCAAAGAATATGTCATCCAAGGCGATTACCCGGGTTCCGCGGCCGTATTGGCGGCGGCGGCCGTAACTCACTCGGATGTCCGCGTGCTGCGTCTGGAAGAGAACAGCAAGCAGGGCGAGAAGGCGTGCGTGGACGTTCTGCAGGCCATGGGCGTCAATCTGACGCATAACAACGGAGTAGTCCATGTTCGCGGCAATCAGCAGCTTAAAGCCGGAGAGTTCGACGGGGATCACTTTACGGATGCGGTGCTTGCCATGGTGGCTGCCGCGGTGTTTGCCGAAGGCACCTCCCGGTTTTACAACGTGGAAAACTTGCGCTACAAAGAGTGCGACCGCATCACGGATTACTTGAACGAGCTGCGGAAAGCCGGCGCGGATGTGGAAGAGCGCCAAAGCGAAATCATCGTGCACGGCAAGCCTCAGGGCGTAGAAGGCGGGGTAGAGATTAACGCTCATTTCGACCATCGCGTGATCATGGCTTTGACGGTCGTCGGCCTTCGCTCGGAGAAAGGGCTCGTTATAAAAGATGCGCACCATGTCGCCAAATCGTACCCGCAATATTTCGATCATTTGCGTTCTATCGGCGCCCAAGTAGAACTGGTTAGCGAATAGCAATTTTCTAAAATAGCGAACAGGTGATCAGCATGACGATACTATGGCAAGGATTAAAGGTGACGTTTGGCTTTTTTCTCATAGCAGGGCTTATATTTGCCAGCGCCGTCTTTTCTGTTTTGCTGTATGGCAAAGCAACGGGAAGGGAACCAATGCTTTTCGCATCCGGCACGGCGCTGGTCGCTCCCGAGGCGACGGCCGCGTCTGCCGGCACCCCGACGCCTGCTCCATGGCAAAAGCCGGCCTCCGCCATGATTGATGCGCCTATCATCAAACAGCTGCCGGAGCTTCCGGCAGGATGCGAGATCACCAGCCTCACGATGCTGCTGCAGTTCAACGGCATCTCCAAAACGAAAATGGAGCTGGCTGCCGAATTGCCTGTCGACAAGACGCCGGTTGTTTTGAACAGCGACGGTTCCATTCAGTTTTGGGGGAATCCGAATACGGGCTTTGTCGGCGATGTAACGAGGAAACAGCGGGGCTTCGGCATTTATCATGCCGGCCTGTTTCCGCTTCTCAAGCAGTACATTCCGCAAGCCTTGGATGTGACGAATCAAGATTTTAGTACATACGAAGAGCAAGTGGCGAAGGGAATTCCGGTTATGGTCTGGACGACGATCGACTTTAACATCCCTTACAAATGGGTCACTTGGGATACACCGATCGGACCTATCCAAACGTCATTTGCGGAGCATGCCGTATTATTGGTAGGATATGATGAGAACAACGTTTATTTGAATGATCCGTTAAGCGGCAAGAAGCAGTTTCAAGTCGATAAAGCTCAATTTCTCGAAAGCTGGGAAGCTATGGGAAAACAGGGCTTGACGTATTCGAGCAAATAGGAGGGAAACGTATGGCATTTGAAAATCCGCCGCGGGAACGCATCAAGGAACTGCTGGCAAAAGCGGGAAACATCGCTGTCGTAGGTCTGTCGGACAATCCGGACCGGACGAGTCATATGGTTGCAGCGGCTATGCAGAGCAGAGGGTACCGGATTATTCCCGTAAATCCGAACGCGACGACGATTTTAGGCGAAACTTGCTATCCGTCGTTGTCGGACATTCCCGAGCCGGTCGATATCGTGAACGTATTCCGCCGCGCGGACCAGGTCGTTCCCATCGCCGAGGAAGCGGTAAAAATCAAGGCCAACGTGTTTTGGCTGCAGCTTGACATCGTCAACGAAGAGGCGGGACGCATTGCCGCCGAAGCCGGACTCGAGGTCATCATGGACCGCTGCATTAAAGTCGAAGACGCGGTGTTGAATCCCAGAAATCAGTAGCATGTTAAGCATTGCAGCCACAACGCGCAAAACCGCCCGGTTCTTACGAAAGTAAGAGCGGGCGGTTTGTTTGTTTCATGGCTTTTACGATTTCATTACGTCGTGATCGACATAACGCTCGCCGTTTAATTCGCTGATGACATTGATGGCTACTTTGGCCCCATCGCCTGCCGTAATAATCGTATGTACGCTTACGCCGGCGGTTGTTCCGGCGGCCCATACGCCGGCCATGCTTGTTTTGCCTTGTGCGTCTGCATCAACAACGTTTTTAATGCGCGGCTCTGTGCCTGCTTTTGTCTGAATGCCGGCGGCTTGGGCCAGCTCCACAGACAAGCCTGTCGCCAAAATAACGTGCTTGCCTTCGTATGAACCGGTTTCGGTCGATACGCGCAAGCCTTCACCCGTTTTTTCCAACTGTTGGGCTTTGCCTTGTACGAACTCGGCTCCGAACTTCGCTGCCTGCTTCTTTCCGGTTTCCACAAGGTCCGGTCCGGAAATGGCGTCGACACCGTAATGATTTTCCACCCATGCCCGTTTGGTAATGCTTTGATCGTTGTCGATTACAAGCGTCGATTTTCCCGCTTTGGCTGTGAATAGCGCTGCGCTTGCACCTGCCGGGCCTGATCCGATAATGATAACATCGTACATGTAGCGTCACTCCTTGTAATTTGAAAAATAGGGATTCAAGAAGATTATGACATATAAAAAACTACATAGTCAATTTCTATGTATAATAAGTATGCTTAATCGCTATCCAATAGCTTCCATAAATAAAAAAAACGCAGACGGTTAGAATAAAAAAGGCTTCTTAAAGGAGGCTCAATCAACTGACAATTAAAGGAGGATTTACGCGTGTACAACAATATTAACAACTTCGGGTCTTCTTCCTTCGGGCAGTCGTCTCAAGGCGGGGGCTCCCAATATCAAGGCTTCCAAAAGCAATACCAACCTATAGGTTATGTTCAATCCTTCTATGGAGCGAACGCCGCACAAGGCAGCCAAGGCTGGGGGACACAAGGAGCGTCTTCCGCTTCTTACCATACTTCCCAATACCGCGGCAACCAAACAGGCCATGACAACTACCTCCGTTCCGATTCGCAAAATCCTAGCCATTACCAAGCTTCAATTCCGTCTTATTCCGGCATGAATCAAGCGCAAAACCAATTCGGGTCCAGTCAATCCCAGTTTGGCCAACAAAATCAACAACAATACGGTCAACAACAGCAACCATACAGCTCCAATCAATTCGGCCGCGCCGCAACCGGCAATCAATCCTACGGTCAGCAATGGGTATCTCCGACGGCATACCATACCACTCAATACCGCGGCAATCAAAGCGGCCATGACAACTACCTGCGTTCGGACTCCATGAATCCGGCGCAGCATCAATCCGGCAGCCAACAAAGCGGAATGGGCGGTCAAAGCTTTTCCTCCTTCAGCACAGGGATGAACCAAGCCGGCCAGCAGTTCGGATTTAACTCCGCGTATTAAAAACGGGAAACCTATGCAGGAGCAGGTCGGTCATCGGCCTGCTTTTTGTTTTTGACAAACAGGCTGACAAGCTATACGATTTGGTATAGAGAGAGGAGGTAGCATTTGTGTGAACTGGATGGGAATTTTGCAGCAGCTCGGCCGCTCTTTAATGCTGCCTACGATCGCTCTGCCAATCGCTGCTGTGCTGCTTCGCCTGGGGGATCTTCCGTGGGATGCCGTTCATGCGTCCGGCTTCGGGGATATGCTGCTGCTGGCCGGGAATACCATCTTCGAATACATACCGATCATTTTTGCAGTCGGTGTCGCGCTTGGGCTTACGGAAAGCGCAGGCATTGCCGGCCTGTCCGCGATGCTGGGTTACTTTATGTTCACGCGTCTTGTGGAGCATGCGCTGGGCGCGCAATTTCAACTCGGCGTATCCGGCGGAATAATGATCGGTCTTATCGCTGCGATCATCTATCACCGTTTCAAGGAGTTCCAACTCCCGGAATACATCCAGTTTTTCGGCGGTCCGCGCATCGTGCCGCTTGTCATGGGGCTGGCCACGTTTATTGTCTCTTACCTGATGATTTGGATCGGCCCTTCCTTGGAAATGGCGATGGGCAAGCTCACCCAATGGCTGCTCGGGCTCGGAGGCTTCGGTACGTTTCTCTACGGCGTCATTCACCGTCTGCTCGTTCCGTCAGGGCTGCATCACATCCTGAACAATTTTTTCTGGTTTCAAATCGGCTCCTATGAAACGCCGGACGGAAAGATGGTCTACGGAGACTTGCCGCGGTATTTTGCAGGGGACCCGAGCGCAGGGATTTACATGGCGGGATTATACCCGATCATGATGTTCGCCTTGCCGGCGATCGCGTTTGCCATCATTCAGGAAGCCAGGGAAGACCTGAAGCCGAAAATCAAAGCGACATTTTTAACCGCCGCGCTGGCTTCTTTTTTAACGGGCGTTACTGAGCCTATCGAGTTTGCGTTCATTTTTGTCGCGCCGTACTTGTTTTTTATTCATGCGCTTTTGTCCGGCGCCGCTATGTGGATCGCCTATGAGCTGGACATTCATCACGGTTTTTCCTATTCGGCCGGGGCGATTGATTATGTCATCAATTTGCACCTGTCGCACAACGGGCTGCTTTTGCTGCCGCTGGGAATTATTTATGGGCTGCTTTATTACTTTTTATTTCGCTTTGCCATACGCCGGTTCCAGATTCCGACGCCAGGGCGGGAAGAAGGCTCCTCACTCGAGGAGTGGGCGGGAGATATTCCGTACCGTTCCCCGCTTATATTGCAGGCGCTCGGCGGCAAAGACAATATCAAAAAAATTGAAGCCTGCATCACCAGGCTGCGGCTTACCCTTGCCAACGATCGTTTGATGGACATTACGGCTTTACGCCATTTGGGTGCGGCAGGCGTCATACGTCTTGGGGGAGGCAATGTGCAAGTCGTGTTCGGTACGTTCTCGGAGCTCATACGCGAAGAGATTGTGAAGGTGCTGCGAAAAGACATCCAGCCGGTGCTGTTCAGCGCGCCGATGCAAGGCAGGATGATCTCGATTGAAGAAGTGCCGGATCGCATCTTCGCATCCAAACTGGTCGGCAACGGGGTCGCTTTTATTCCTGAGAAAGGCGAATTGGTTTCACCCGTAGCGGGGACCATTATGCACGTCTATCCGACGATGCATGCGCTGGGGATCCAGACTCAGGAGGGGCTCGAAGTGCTGCTGCACATCGGAATCGATACGGCAAGCTTACCGGGCAAATGCTTTACGGCGGTCGTGAAAGAAGGCGATCACGTAGAACCCGGGCAGCTGCTCGTCAAATTCAATTTGAACAAGGTGAAAAAATTAGCTTCATCACTGGCGACACCTATGATTATTACAAATCCGGATTTGGTTAGATCCTGGAGCTTCGCTCCGTTTAAAGCTGTTAAAAAAGGCCAAGCATCCGTGATGTCCGTCGTCTTAAAGCCTACAAAAACGCCGGGGGGAACTAACGGATGATCAGAGGGATAGGAGCGTCATCAGGGATCGCGATGGGTCAAGCTTTCGTGATCCCGACATGGGAGTGGGACTTTCCTGAAAAAATGATTGATGTAACGGATTTAGCATATGAATTCGAGCGCTTGTACGACGGGATTCAATCCTCCAAGCATGAGCTGGAGCTGATCAAGCAGGAGATCAAGGAAGTTGTCGGACAGGATCAGTCTTATATATTCGACGCTCATCTGGCGATACTGGAAGATCCGATATTCATGAACGAAATTCAAGGCATTATCGAGCTGCAGTACAAAGCGGCGGAAGTGGCGGTCAAAGAGGTCATCGACAAGTTCGTCGGCATGTTCAATCTTATTGACGACGAATATATGAAGGAGCGGGCGCTGGACATCAAAGATGTCGGCAACAGGCTGCTGAAGCATTTGCTCGGCGATACCGACAGCAATGTGCCGCCTATCGACCATCCTTATATTTTGGTCGCCAAGGAGCTGACGCCGTCGCAGTTGGCCCATCTGGATCCGGCTAAAGTGCTGGGGCTGGTGACCATACTCGGCGGGACGCATTCCCACGTGTCCATCATGGCGAGGGCGATGTCGGCACCATACGTTCTCGGCCTGGAGGGCAAGCTGCTAAGGCCGATCCAGAACGGCGATTTCCTGATCATTGACGGTCAGGAGGGGACGCTTTACATCAACCCGGATCCGGTCACCATCGAGCGCTACAAGGCCAGAAAGCGGAATTGGCTGGAGTTCAAGGAAAGCCTGCAGGAGATTGCCAATGTTCCGCCGATGACCGTGGATCAAAAGCTGGTCCATCTTCATGCAAATATGAACTCCGTCATGGAAATCGATCAGGTGCTGAAAAGCGGCGCATCGGGGGTCGGGCTGTTCCGCACGGAGTACATTTACATGGACCGCGAATCTTTGCCGAGCGAAGAGGAGCAGTTCGAAGTGTACAGGCACGCGGCTATCCAGCTGCAAGGCCGGCCGATCATCATCCGGACGCTGGATATCGGCGGAGACAAGAAACTGGACTATTTGCCCTTGGCCAAAGAGGACAATCCGTTTCTCGGCTACCGCGCCATCCGCATTTCTTTGGACCGCAAGGACTTGTTTAAAGCGCAGCTGAAAGCTATATTAAGAGCAAGCAGCTACGGCAACGTCAAGCTCATGTATCCGATGGTTACGACTTTGGGCGAAGTGCGCCAGGCGAAAGCTTTGCTGGAAGAAGCCAAGCAGGAGCTGCGCAGCCAGGGAGCCGCTTTCAAAGAGGACATCGAAGTGGGCCTTACGATCGAGGTGCCGGCGGCCGCGCTTATTGCCGATGTGCTCGCCGGCGAGGTCGACTTTATCAGCATCGGCACGAACGATCTTGTCCAATACGTGCTCGCCGTCGATCGCATGAACGAAAATATCGCGCATATGTACGATCCTTTTCATCCTGCGGTGATCCGGCTGTTGAAGCACGTGATCGAATCCGCGCAAAGCGCCGGAATTCCGGTCGGCGTATGCGGCGAAATGGCGGGAGACATTCGGGCGCTGCCGATCTGGCTGGGGCTCGGCATCGAGGAGCTCAGCATTTCCGTGCAGTCGCTGCTGCAGGTGAAGCACCGGTTGTTAAGCAGCGACGCTTCCAAATGCCGCCACTTGGTCGACCAAATCATCGCTTGCAAATCAAGCGAACAAATTAAAGAGCTGCTTGTTCAGGCCGAACAGGCGGCAACTGCTTCGGGAGGGAATTCGAATGGTGTTAACAGGTAACAAAGTGCTCGCTTTTGTCGACGAAGAGTTTGAAGATCTGGAAATGTGGTATCCGGTGCTGCGGTTAAGAGAGTCGGGCGCCGTCGTGGATATCGTAGGACCGAAGGCACAAACCGTCTATCACGGCAAATACGGCGTTCCGATTACTACGGATTACGCTTTCTCCGAGGTGAAATCGTCGGATTACGCCGGGCTGTACGTTCCGGGCGGATGGGCTCCCGACAAGCTTCGCCGCTATCCGGATGTGCTGCGGCTAACGCAGGAATTTCATGCCGCATCCAAGCCGATCGCACAAATATGCCATGCCGGCTGGGTGCTCATTTCGGCCAAAATCGTCAAGGGCTATACCATGACGTCGACCCCGGGCATTCGGGACGATCTCGAAAATGCAGGCGCTATATGGGTTGACGAGGAGGTTGTCGTCGACCGGAATATCGTTTCCGGACGCCGTCCGCCGGACCTTCCGGCATTTACGAAACAGTTCGTGGATGTGCTCGCGAAGTTTGTTGGTTAATTACCTGCAATTCGGCATCCCGCTTCCAGAGGTGGCAAAAACTACTACTTATTTTTCGGAAGGAAATTACGAGAAGAAGTAGAATACCATAGTACAAGAGCAAGTAACGTACATGCCGCCTGTTATGAAGGAGTGCTAAGGATGCAAAAGTATTGCAAATGCGGACGTTCGATGAATTTACGTCTGCGGACGGTGATCTACCAAAACAAAGTTGACATTGAAAATGTGCCTATTTACTCTTGCGAAGCATGCGGCCGCAGCGAGGTAGTTCCCCATGTCAAACCAGAGCTTACAGGACTGATCGGAAAATTGGGAAGCAAGCCTGACAAGCAGCAGTTCTTTTTTCAAGAAATTTCCGAAGTCGCTTATTTGCTGCTTAAAGTAACGGAAAAAGAGCATATGAATGATTCGATGGAAAAAATTGTCGAAGAACGGATCAATGAACTTCTTGACATTTTGCTGCTGGCGCAATCGCTCGGAGATATGCCTTGGACGGAAGAAGTCCGCAAGCGTCTGGCGCAAATTACGCAAAGTACGATATCGACATAAAAACACGCAGCCAATCTCCCCCGAGGTTGGCTTTTGCAAATAAAATGAAATTATTTTCAAAAAATTTTCAATCCATTTTCAATATGCGTTGCAAGATGCATGAATTTGTCGTATCATAACTGTAACATGCTAGGATCGCAGAATACTTTTGAATATGGAGAGAGTAAACGTGACCGTAACCATTTATGATGTAGCACGCGAAGCAGGAGTTTCCATGGCGACCGTTTCCAGGGTCGTGAACAACAATCCGAACGTAAAACCTCAAACACGCAAAAAAGTATTTGAAGCGATCGAACGGCTCGGGTACCGCCCGAATGCTGTTGCGAGAGGTCTCGCGAGCAAAAAAACGACGACTGTCGGCGTCGTCATTCCCGATATTTCCAACTCGATTTTTGCTGAAGTTGCCCGCGGAATCGAAGATATTGCTAATATGTACCATTACAACATTATTTTGTGTAATGCTGATAAAAAGAAGGAAAAAGAAATTCGCGTCATCAATACGCTGCTGGAGAAGCAGGTTGACGGACTGCTATTCATGGGCGGCGTAGTCACGGAGGACCATATCCAGGCGTTCCGTACGTCTTCAGTCCCAGTTGTGTTGTGTGGTACGAAAGACGAGAACCATACGATGCCGTCCGTGGATATCGATCACGAGAAGGCCGCTTTTGACGCTGTGAACGTGCTGATTGCGGACGGGCATCGCGATATCGCGATGATTTCCGGAACGCTGCAGGACCCGGCTAACGGTTTCGCCCGTTATCAGGGGTACAAAAAAGCTCTCGAAGCGGCGGGCATTGAAGTTCGCGACGAATTCGTCAGGATCGGCAATTACCGTTACGAGTCCGGTATCGAAGCGGTTAAATATTTTCTGGAGCTTTCGCCGCGACCGACCGCTATATTCTCCGCGACGGACGAAATGGCGATCGGGGCCATTCATACGATTCAAGATTCGGGACTCAAGGTGCCGCAGGACATCGCGGTCATCAGCGTAGACAACATCCGCATGGCTTCCATGGTCAGACCGACGTTGACGACAGTGGCTCAGCCGATGTACGACATCGGCGCCGTATCGATGCGTCTGTTGACAAAGCTGATGAACAAAGAGTCCACGGACAATATGCAGGTCATTTTGCCGCACGAAATTATTTACCGTCAATCGGTGGCTCATTCCTAATGAGCCATCTTTCTATTTTGGTCAGAGATGGGGAAAACGGATCATGACATGGAATAAAATCGCGCTGATCGGCGCCATGAACGAAGAAATCGAACTGCTGCTTGGCTCTATGGAGCATGTCGGCGAAACCGTCAAAGCCGGCATTACATTCCGCGAAGGCGAATATTTCGGGAAACAGGTTGTCGTCTGCCGTTCGGGCGTCGGCAAAGTAAACGCAGCGGTAACGACGCAAATCCTTATCGACCATTTTGGAGTCGAAGCGGTCATCTTTACCGGCGTTGCCGGAGCGCTGGACCCTGAATTAAACATCGGGGACCTGGTCATCTCCAGCGAGTGCATGCAGCACGATATGGATGTGACGGCGTTAGGCTTCCCGAGAGGCGTCATTCCTTACGAAGCCAAATCGCTGTTTGAAGCGGACGCGAAGCTGGTCGAACTTGCCGTCGCTTCGGGAGAGCGGCTGTTTCCAGGCAGAGTGAAGCTCGGAAAAGTGTTATCCGGCGATCAATTCGTCGCGAGCCGGGAACTGGTCGCACAGCTCCACCGGGAGCTTGGAGGGACCTGCACGGAGATGGAGGGAGCGGCCGTCGCGCAAGTATGCTCGATGAACGGCATTCCGTACGTCGTCATCCGCTCCATGTCGGACAAGGCCGACGGTTCCGCTCATGTGAACTTTGCCGAATTCACGATCCAAGCATCCGAGAACTCGCACAAAATGGTGGAAGACATCGTCAAACACCTGCAATAGATCGGCGAGAGCAAGTGGCCGGACATTAAAAAAGGCGCCTCCATAACCACGATAACAAGTGGGGATGAGGCGTCTTTTTGCGTGGGGCGCTCGATTTGCGATGAAAAACAGGGTCCAAGCCCGACTTGCAGCGCTCCCTTCCGCATTGGAACAACAAAAGTCAATTGGCTTCGTGTCCCCGGGTGGGGGGCTTAGAGCAAACGGTTAGACCGGCGGTGAATGAAAAGATAGGACTCCTTGCAAGGCGGCTATGCGCTATTTCAGGTACATCATGGCAAGCTCCTTCGTCTGCCTGTTGCGCTCGGTAATCTCCCGGCGCCGCGGAATCGGCGGCCACTCCTGCACCGGGTCCAGCCACGTCTGCGGCAGCTGGACCGGGCTTTTGCCCTGCCAGGCGTCGAGCCACGCCTGGGGCAGCCGCAGCTGGGGCTCCGCATCCAGCTGCCCGGCCAGCGCCTGCTCGCTCATTTCGAGCCAGAGCAGGCTCCAGGCCCGCGGTACGACGCGCCAGATGTCGTACCCGCCGCCCCCGAGCGCAATCCACCGCCCTTCGCACCAACGGTGCGCAAGGGAGTGGATCAGCTCGGGCATGGCTTTGTACACGCGCATGGAGCAGTGCACATGCGCGAGCGGGTCGAAAGCATGGGCGTCGCACCCATGCTGGGAGACGATCACGTCCGGCCGGAAGCGGGCGACGGCTTCGGTCAGCACCTCGCCGAAGCATTCCAGCCACGACTCGTCCTCGGTGTAGGGCTCCACCGGGACGTTCAGCGACGTGCCGAACGCGTCGCCCTCGCCGCGCTCGCCCACGGCTCCCGTGCCGGGGAACAAAAATTTCCCCGTCTCGTGAATGGACAGCGTGCATACCTGCGGATCGGCGTAAAAGCCCCACTGAACGCCATCCCCATGATGCACGTCGGTATCGACGTACAGCACCTTCGCGCCGTACGTCTCTTTCACATGCGCAATCGCCGCGGACGCGTCGTTGTATACGCAGAAGCCGGCGCCCTTGCTGCGCAGCGCATGATGCAGCCCGCCGCCCAGGTGCAGGGCGTGCGGGGCCGCGCCGGACATCACCAGCTCCGCTGCGGCGATGGAGCCGCCTACGACCGTTGCCGTGACGTCGTGCATCCCGGCAAAATAAGGCGTGTCGTCGGTGTCGAGTCCGAAGCGTTCCGCTTCACGGACCCAGCGCTCCTCCGGCACGGGCAAGCTAAGCGCTTTCACGGCTTCGATGTAAGCGGGAGCGTGAACCCGCAGCAGCTCGTCGTCCGTTGCCGCCCGCGGAGCTTTCAGCGCGCTGTCCGGAAGCGCGCCTGCCTTGCGCAGCAGGTCTACGGTCATGACCAGCCGATTTTGATTGAAAGGATGCTCATCGTTGAATTTATACTTGGTCTCACCGTCATCATAAATAAAGACGGGGCGTTTGTCGTTCTTTTTCATATCGTTTACTCCCCTGGGCACATGCTTGCGTCCAAAATTTAATACATGAACCGCTGATGAAAGCGAATGCGGTCAAACTGCTCGACGGACGAAAGCGGAACCTGCTTTCCGATGCGCACCATAAGGCAGTTGGCGGGATGCGAGCAAATTTCGGGATCGTCGGTGGCGAACCAGATCATGTCCACGCTTTTCATCAATTTTTCCATCATTTGGCGATACTCCCAAACGCTCAGGCCGCTGTTTTCGAGGTCCCAATGCCAGTAATATTCGGTCGTAAAGCATATGACGTTTTCAAGCTGGCCATCCTCAAAAGCTAGCCGGATCAGTTTTTTACCCAGTCCCATAGACCGGTAATCGTCCGCGACTTCTATTGCGCCAAGCTCAATGAGATCCTGCATGTTTCCTTCCGACCAGCGCTCGATTTCATCCGGATAATGAAAGGTCACATACCCGACGATCGTCGTTCCGTCCCGGGCGAGGACAATCCGCCCTTCGGGCAATTGAGCGATTTCGATCAACGCTTCAAGTTGTTCCTTCGGCCTGCGAAACGCATCCAGCTTCGGATGCATCGCAAGTTCCTGCAAGCTTCCCGGTGAAACGGGACCTTCGACGACGATTTCGGGCTGATCCGGAGCGTTGCGAAAGCTGTGCGAGTGATACCGTTTGATATGCTGCATAACTTCGGCTCTCCTTTTAAAAAACGGCATGATGGTGAAATTTCTCTTCGGATGAAGGTCGTTATAGTTAACTTATAGCAGACTTTCCGGCCGAATAAAAGAGCAGCAACGCAAACAATTTGGCGTAGGCGAAAAAATTTCATTGTGTTATAATAGAATAAGTCAAAAATTGATCACATTTTGCGCGAAAATTTCATTTAAATGAAAGCGTTTTAAGATGCGCGAGGAGGGTTTTATTTATCATGGAGCAAATGAAAGCGGAACTCATTGAACCGGTGTCTACGAACCCCAACATGACCAGCTACGAGCAGACATATGAGGCTTTCGACTGGAAGGAAATCGAGCAGAGCTTCTCTTGGCATGAAACCGGAAAGCTGAACTTGGCCTACGAAGCGATCGACCGTCATGCGGATTCATCCAGGAAAGATAAAATCGCTTTGTATTACAGCGACGCTCAAAGGGAAGAAGCGATTACGTTCGGGCAAATGAAAGCGAAATCAAACCAGTTCGGCAACGTGCTTCGCGGCTTGGGCGTGGGTAAGGGTGAGCGGGTTTTCATCTTCATGCCCCGGACTCCCGAGCTTTACTACGCTTTGCTGGGCACGATTAAAGTAGGCGCGGTTGTCGGACCTTTATTCGAGGCTTTTATGGAAACCGCCGTGAGGGACCGGCTGGAAGACAGCGCGGCAGTGGCGATCGTCACGACGCCGGCTTTGTTGTCTCGCGTACCGGTGAGCCAGCTTCCTCATTTGAAGCACGTCATTCTCGTCGGCGAGAACGTTGAGCTTGGCGAAGGCCAAGTCGATTATTACGCGCAAATGGCGACCGCATCCATGGAGCTGGATATCGAATGGGTCGAACGCGAGGACGGACTCATCATTCATTATACATCGGGATCTACCGGAAAGCCGAAAGGCGTGTTTCATGTTCACAACGCGATGATTCAGCACTATTATACAGGTAAAATCGTGCTTGACTTGAAGGAAGACGACGTGTACTGGTGCACGGCCGACCCGGGCTGGGTTACCGGCACTTCTTACGGGATTTTCGCGCCATGGTTGAACGGGGCTACCAATGTGATCCGCGGCGGCCGGTTCAGCCCGCAGGATTGGTACAACACGATTCAAAAGTACGGCGTAACCGTATGGTACAGCGCTCCGACCGCTTTCCGGATGCTGATGGGGGCGGGAGACGAAGTTGTGGGGCAGTTCGATCTGTCGTCGCTGCGCCATGTTCTCAGTGTCGGCGAGCCGCTGAATCCGGAAGTCGTTCGCTGGGGACTTAAAGTATACGGACAGCGCATCCATGATACATGGTGGATGACGGAGACCGGCGGCCATCTCATTTGCAACTATCCGAGCATGGCGATCAAACCGGGATCGATGGGGCGTCCCATCCCCGGCGTTCAGGCTGCCATCCTGGATGACGCGGGCAATGAGCTTCCGCCGTATCGCATGGGCAATCTGGCCATCAAGACGCCTTGGCCGTCGATGATGCGCAAAATTTGGAACAATCCGGCCAAATACGAAGAATATTTCCGCATTGCCGGCTGGTACATTTCCGGCGATTCCGCTTACCGGGACGAGGACGGTTATTTCTGGTTCCAGGGCCGCGTCGATGACGTCATCAACACGTCGGGCGAGCGCGTAGGGCCATTCGAGGTGGAAAGCAAGCTCGTCGAGCATCCGGCGGTAGCGGAAGCGGGCGTAATCGGCAAGCCGGACCCGATGCGCGGCGAAATCATTAAAGCGTTCATCGCGCTGCGCGAAGGCTACTCGCCATCCGACGAGCTGAAAGCGGACATTTCGAAATTCGTAAAAGAAGGACTGTCCGCACATGCGGCTCCCCGTGAAATCGAATTTAAAGATAAGCTGCCGAAGACCCGCAGCGGAAAAATTATGCGCCGCGTGTTAAAAGCTTGGGAGCTGAACTTGCCGACAGGCGATTTGTCTACAATCGAAGATTAGTTGGTTCAGCTTGATCATCGCGAAAAGCCCCTGTTCCACCGCAGCGAGCGGTGGAACAGGGGCTTTTTGATTGGATTGGCTGCGTCGTTGGGAGCGCAGCCATGTGTGTGTGAAGCAGCCTGCTGATAGTGGAACGAGACGAACAAGCGTCTCGACACGAGTCAGCAGCCTGGGTGCCGCTGGAAAGCCTGCGAAAGTGCAGGCTTTTTCGGCCGGATCGGGCCGTTTGGAGGAAATGCCTGCAAATGTGCAGGCTTTCCCAGGCCAAATGGGGCTGAGCCCAAATTTCAGCCGAAAAAACTGCACATTTGCAGGAATAGTCCCCCGGCACGGGTAACAAGGAGCAAAAAGATGCACATTTGCAGGCTTTCTGCGCGCAACTGCTAGTGGAACGAGACGAGCAAGCGTCTCGACACGTGTCAGCAGCCCGGCTGCCGCTGGAAAGCCTGCGAAAGTACAGGCTTTTTCGGCGGTATCGGGCCGTTTGGAGGAAAAGCCTGCAATTTTGCAGGCTTTCCTGGACCAAATGGGGCCGAGCCCAAATTCCAGCCGAAAAAACTGCACATTTGCAGGAATAGTCCCGCGGCACGGGTAACAAGGAGCAAAAAGATGCACATTTGCAGGCTTTCTGCGCGTAACTGCAGTGGATGCGCCAGAAGAGCAAACGTCTCGTCCCGTGGGGTACCAGCCGGCCCACATCTCGGCAGCCTCTGAGCAGCCTGTCGGCCGTGCTGTTGTGTTAGAGAGCAAGCGTCTCGGCAAGGGCTAGCGGGTCAGCTCGCATCTCGGCAGCCCTCCGAGCAACCTAGCGGCCCGTGCCTGTGCCATACGGGCAAACGTCCCATCCCGGCCAGCCCTCCGTGCAGCACGGCGACCCGTGCCGCGCCCGCTTGAAAATGAAGAAAGACCCGGTTTTCCCGGGTCTTTCTTCATTTTAATTGTTATAAGCGATCGCAGCCGACGCTTTGGATTCGCCTGCCTCGTTGACGGCGGCTACTTTGTAGTAGCCGTTGTACGACGAGGCGAAGTAGTGAAACTCGGTAGCATCTTTCACGGAACCGAGCTTGGTGTAGGTTCCTTTTTCTTTGTCGCTGTAGTAGACGATATACTGCTTCACTTTGTCTTTGGCGGCGTTGGCTTTCCACGATATGACGATACCGTTGGCGTCCTCTTTGGCCTTCAAGCCTGTCGGCGCGGAAGGTACGTCTTTCGCGCTGCCGCCCTGTTGTCCGCCGTTAGGCGAGCTTTCCGGCTCGCTTGTCGCTCCCGGCGAAGGGGAAGCGCCGTTCTTGCCCTCGCCGCCGGTTTCGCCGCCGGGGTTTCCGGGGATTTGGGTGCCGTCCGTCGGAGGGACGAACAGCGTATCCAGCGAGCTTCCATCCGTGTAGGCGGATCGGCTTGGCGGCGATTCCTTGCCGGCAACATCGACTGCGGTGATGTAATAGCCCATTAAAGCCGAGGCCGGAACCTGGTCTACAAATTTCGTCTCGTCGCCTGCCATAACGACTTTTCCGCTGAGCAGCTGGAATTTGCCGTGGTTGTCGGAACGGTAGATGCGATAACCGACAAGGTCGGGATTAGGGCTGGCCTGGAACGTTATGACAGCCGTATCTCCGGACTTGGTGGCGACAACCGAGGTCGGCGCGGTCGGTTCTTTGCCGTCGTCGACGCGCGGGTCGACTTCGGAAGGCGCGTCGGAATCGTAATCGACAGGCTTGTAGTTATCGATCGATTTCCTGCTTTTTTCAGGAAGCTTGTTCATGGCGGCCTGAACTTCTCTTAACAGCTGGCTGATCGATTTTTGCCGTTTGATTACGGTTTTTTCCTGTACGAAATCAGCCGGCGTATTTTCCTGGGCAATGTAGTTAAGCCCGTCGTAAGTGCTGATTCTCGCGTTGACCATAACATCGTCGGTTTCTGACGGCACATATTTCTGATTGAAAATATCGGTGACCAGATGCCCGGTTTTGCTGGTCAGATCGCTAGGCAGCTTGCCGGAAAGGTCGGAAACAGTTGCTGAGACGATGCCTTTCGGCTTCTCGAACGTTTTGGTCGGGAAGAGCTCCGGTTTTTTCTCAATCGCACTATTCATGATAAGCGCCCAAATATCTTTGGCATGGTAGGTCTGCAATGTTTTCGCCGACAATTTGTTGACCGGCTGATCGTAGCCGATCCATACGCCAACCGTAATGTCCGGCGTGAAGCCCATGAACCAGGCGTCGGCGTCGTCCTGCGTCGAGCCGGTTTTACCGGAAATCTCGATTTTGCCGTACGATTTATACTTTTTCATCAGATCCGTCGCCGTACCTTGGGAAATGACCGTTTTCATCATATCGGTAATCAGGTAGGCCGTCTGCTCGGAATAGGCGGTTACGGGCTCGGACTTATGTTCATAAATTGTGTTTCCGTTGGAATCCTTGATTGCGCGTATCATATACGTTTCATTAAATACGCCTTTGTTTGGAACCGAAGCGTAGGCGCCGGTTAATTCTTTGACCGAGGTACCGCGGCTTAAACCGCCGATAACGCCTGTCTGCGCATAATAGTCTTCTTTTTGCAGCGAAGTAATGCCTAATTTTTTGGCAAAATCCCAGGCTTCGTCGATGCCGACCTTATTCAGGAACAGATCGATGGCGGGAATGTTGTACGATTGGTTCAAAGCTCTCCGGGCCGTCATCAAACCGTGGAACTTGTGATCCCAGTTCTCCGGAAGATGGAAGCCTTTCACGCCATCCTTGAGAATAATCGGCACGTCGTCGATAACGCTGGCCGGTTGAATTGCGCCACTCTCCAGGGCGGGTATGTATGCGGCGATCGGCTTCATGGTGGAGCCGGGCTGCCGGAACGCCTGTGTGGCATGATTCAGCTGCTCCTGGAAAAAGTCGCGGCCTTCAATCATCCCTTTGATGGCGCCCGTCTTGCTATCGAGCATGATGGCGCCAACTTGTTCCGTGCCTCTTTTGTCCTTCGGCGCGAAATTTTTGTCGTTGCCGGAAATTTCGTGCATGGAATCGTAGATGGTCTTGTCGATCGTCGTGTAAATCTGGTAGCCGCCGCGCAGCAGCTGCGCTTGCATGCCTTTGAAAGCTTCGTTATAGGCGGCCTGATCTTTTTTGGGATCGAGGTCGGGCTTTTGCAGCTTGAGCAAAATTTCGGTAGCTTCTCTTTCGGTTTCGATCATCAAATAAGGGTATGTCGTGTACGCTTTTTGCGACGGTTGCGGCATCGTTGATTTGAGATCGAAATTAAGAGCTTGCTGGTACTGAGCGTTTGTAATTTTTTGCTCCTCGAGCATTCGCTTGAGCACTAATTGCTGACGGGTTACAGCCCGTTTGAATCCGTCCGGATCGAATTCAGGCTTGCTCGTATAAGCGGAGTACTGGGAAGGAAGCTGGGGAAGTCCCGCCAGATAAGCCGCTTGGGCAACGTTCAGCTTGTTGAGGTCGTCAATGTTGAACAAGCCTTTGGCCGCCGCTTTGATGCCGTACAGATTATAGCCGGTATAGCCGTTTCCGTAAGGAATTTTATTTAAATAGGCGAGCAAAATTTCGTCTTTCGACATCAGGCGTTCCAATCGCAGCGCCAGCAAAATCTCTCTGGCTTTGCGCCCGTCGTCCCGGTCGAGCGTCAAAAATACGCGCCGGGCAAGCTGTTGGGTGATCGTGCTGCCGCCCGTCTGTACGTCTTCATTCAGCAGCTTCTGGGTAACCGCGCGGTACAGTCCGCGGAAATCGATGCCCCGATGATTGTAAAAATCTTTATCCTCGATGGCTAGAACCGCATCCAGCACGACTTGGGGAATGTCGTTAAGCGTGGCGAGCCGCCTGTCTTCCTCCGTCCGCAGCTGCCCGATGACCGCGTCATCATTGAAGTAGGCGAAGCCAGTGACGGCATTGTCCTGTATTTGCTGGCGGATCGTATCCGCGCTGCGTACCGGATCTTTTTTGACCAGCGCGCTGACATAGCCGAATGCGGCAAATCCGCCCAATAATCCGGCCAGGAAGGCGGTGATGATCGTCCACTTCAAAGTTATCCAACATACTTTCAGTGTAGTTCTTAACCTGGGATGTTTGGTGAAAAATTTACTCATAAGTTCCAGTTTCCTCCTAACATGAACGCTACTAGTATACCATAATCGCGCCTTATTCGGTAATGATGTAAAATGAATGAGGCAGAGAGGTTTGACAACCGCAGCAGGCTTGTGTTATAAATTGGGTTGAATACGACATTCAACATGCATAGATGGATCAGCAGTAGTCAGCTTGCGGATGCTTTCAGAGAGCCGATGGATGGTGCGAATCGGTACCTGCACGCTAGCGAATTACGGTCCGGAGCAGCAAAAGGGAATCTGCGGCGAGTGCGCCGGAAGTAGCTTTTGCCGGAGAAGCCCCGTTATCGGCTGTGAGTGAAAATGGCTAGTACAGGTTAACGCAGTAGTACGCATCAGCCGTTTTAATCAGGGTGGTACCGCGAGTTGAAGTCTTCTCGTCCCTTTGTGGACGGCGAGGCTTTTTTATTTTGACAAAGGAGAGGGATGGCAGTGAATATTTTACAGGATTTGGAGTTTCGCGGATTGCTTCAGCAAGTTACGGACCGGGAGGGTTTAGATAAAAAGCTTTCCTCCGAGCGCGTAGTTTTGTACTGCGGTTTCGATCCGACGGCCGACAGCCTGCATATCGGGAGCTTGCTTCCGATTTTGACCTTGCGGCGCTTTCAGCAGGCGGGACATATTCCGCTGGCGCTTGTCGGCGGCGGCACCGGATTGATCGGCGATCCGAGCGGCAAAGCGAACGAAAGAACGCTTAACGGTCCTGAAGTGGTACAAGCATGGTCGCAGAGCATCAAGTCGCAGCTTTCGCGGTTTTTGGATTTTTCGGAGGGGCTGGACAACAGCGCGGAGCTGGTGAACAACTACGATTGGCTCGGTTCGCTGAATGTGATTGAATTTCTTCGCGACATCGGCAAAAATTTTACGGTCAATTACATGCTGGCCAAAGATTCGGTCGATTCCCGGATCAGCAAAGGGATTTCTTTTACGGAATTCAGCTATATGATTTTGCAGTCGTACGATTTCCTGAAGCTGGCCCAGACGAAAAATTGTTCTTTGCAAATCGGCGGCAGCGATCAATGGGGCAACATTACGGCAGGGCTGGAGCTTATCGGAAAAACGACCGATCACCGCGCTTTCGGCCTGACTTTGCCGCTGGTTACGAAAAGCGACGGGCAAAAATTCGGCAAAACGGAAGGCGGAGCCGTCTGGCTCGATGCGGCCAAAACGTCACCTTACCAATTTTATCAGTTCTGGGTGAATACCGACGATAATGACGTCGTGCGTTTTCTGAAGTATTTTACTTTCATTAGTCATGAGGAAATCGGCCGTTTGGAAGAAGCCGTGAAGCAGCAGCCGGAAAAACGCGAGGCCCAAAAAGTGCTGGCAAGCGAAGTGACGAAGCTGGTACACGGGGAAGAGGCGCTGCAAAGTTCCTTGAACATTACGGCTGCGCTGTTCAGCGGCAACATTCAGGAGCTGTCGCGGGCGGAAATCGAAGAGGCGTTCAAGGACGTGCCGTCCACGACGCTGGATCAGGAAGACATCGGTCTGATCGACCTGCTCGTAGCGGTGCAGGCTGCGCCGTCGAAGCGTCAGGCACGTCAGGATATCGAAAGCGGCGCGGTGACGGTTAACGGCGTCCGGGTCACACAGCTGGAAGCCAAGGCGAGCGAGCTTGGCAAGCTCGGCGGCTCGTACATTATTATTCGCCGCGGGAAAAAGAACTACTATTTGGCTCAGTTCACAGGCTGATTGTGCCGGCAATGATCGACGGCGTTCATGGCAGGCGGTCGACCGACCGCCGTCATGTAGTGCAACGCCGCGCGCTGGGAGGGAGACCGCCGGCACTAGCCGACGCGCGGAAATCCTGCAAAAGCCGAAAGTGCGTGAATTTGCGCCGCGATGTTTCAACAGCCTGCGATTGCGCAGGAATCTCGCCCATAAGGTGGCTGAGCCCAGCCTCGCGTCAAAGGCTATAGCCCCCATCCGGCTGGCTGCACGAAGAAAACCTGCAAAAATACAGGAATTTGCTGCCTTAATCGCTGGCTACGAACAATTCCTGTAAAAGTGCAGGTTTTTCACCGAACACATAGACTCAGACTCATTTTCAGCGAAAATTCCTGCACTTTTGCAGGTTTTTCGCTAAAACAAGCCAATTCCGGAGGAAAAGCCTGTACTTTCGCAGGTTTTTCCTCCAACCAAGCTGTCTCCTGCCAGTTGTGCAGTTCCACGGCCAGCACCGGGAGGGGCACACGTTGGGAAAAAGCTGCGGTGGGCTCTACTCTGGTTCCCCGAGCCCAAACAAAGTGTCGCGTTGACCGACCGCCGTCATGAAGCGTAACACCGCGCGCTGGGAGCTGCGCGCGCGACTTTCTCGGGCAGCCTGCACAATCGCAGGCTTTTTTGCCAATATGGCTCTTCCCGGCGTAAAAGCCTGCATTTTCGGGTATTTTCGCAGGTTTCACGCGCCTCAACCCGTTCATGAACGGCCCCGCCGTCTTTGCGTCCTTGAGAGGCTTCGGCCCCACAATGAACAAAGAAACCCCTTAGGGAAGTCCCTAAGGGGTTGTTTATTAACGGCTGTAGAACTCGTTGACGACAAAAATCCCCGGTATATAAGGGCTGGCGGGCATTGCCCGGTCAATTAGCCCCACTTGCAGCCCCACTTGCCCCACCAAATGTCAAACTGCCACTGAAAGCTGATACCGCCTTCAGCTCGTATTCCT
The DNA here is from genome assembly GCF_057749925.1 of Paenibacillus sp. sgz302191. Taxonomy (NCBI): domain Bacteria; kingdom Bacillati; phylum Bacillota; class Bacilli; order Caryophanales; family Paenibacillaceae; genus Paenibacillus; species Paenibacillus sp. sgz302191. The sequence goes on along the minus strand of NZ_JBYLHY010000006.1, from coordinate 21,121 downwards.
TGAACGAATGGGCGTACACGTTGTGAATCATGTCCGGCGTATTGCCCAACCGATCGGCGATCGTCCTGACTGGGATCCCTTGGTTGATCAGAATGGTTGCATGTGTATGGCGGAGACCATGCGGGCTGATTTCTCTAATCGGTGTTTTTTCTTTTTCAAGTATCTTGAGTATGCGCTTGAAAGAATAGAAGGCCATGTTCTCCGCGATCGGAGTACCATCCTGATAAGAAATGAAGATGAAGTCTTCCTTCTTGTCGACTTTCATTCCGAAGGAAAATTTCGTCTCTACACACCAACGCTGATACGTCGACAACTGATTAACCAGCACCTCATCAATCGGGATTGTACGATAGCTGTTCTTTGTCTTTGGCGTTCTGCACCCATGCCGGTCGCGAGTGCATTCAACCGTCAGAGTTTTCTCGCCAAAGTCAATATGCCGCCATCGCAAGCCAAGCGCTTCGCCTTTGCGAAGGCCGGTAAAGGCAAGTAAAAGGATGAGCGTGTAGTTTGTGATGTTCTCATACTGCTTGGCTGCTTGAAGAAAGAGATCCAACTCCTGTGCCGTAAGAACGTTCTCCAACTCGTCGTTGATCTCGACGGTGACTTTTTGGAAACGATTCCGGGGGATGATCTCATCCTCCACGGCGGCATTAATCGCAATTTTAAATAAGCGATGAAATAACGCTACAGTCCTGTCGCTGTATTTCTTCTTGAGTACATTGATGTACGCCCGTACATACGTCGTCTTGTCCAGAGAGTTGAGTTTGTATTTGCCGAGAAGCGGCTTCATCTGGTGCTTGATGGCATTTTCTCGCTGCTTTCTTGACGTGACTTCCCAACTGTTGCTGTACGTCTCATACCAAATATCCAGCCATTGGGATACGGTCATCTGGCTATGCTCAACTTGCTTTACTTGTCCGTTCAGCAGCGCGGCTTTTACTTCAATCAGCGCCTGGAGCGCTTCCTTCTCCGTTACAAACGCACTCTCTTTCTTCTCTTTCCGCTTTCCCAAATTGTTGTAATACTTATGTCGGTACATGTAACGTTTCTCGCTGTTTTTCAGATAATAGTAGTACACTTCGTCATGTTTCGTTTTGTGGAGTTCCATCCATATCCATCCTTTTGCGTGGGTAGACGCTCTTGGGGGACGGAAAAGCTGAGCAACACCTCCTTTCAGTAATAATCTAATTCAATTTATACTCTACATTTCGGAACGTACGTTCGATTTAAATCGCGCAGTAAACAGCCTTGAGGCTGGAAAGCACGTAAGGTTAGAAATTTATTAATGGTGACTCAGCATTCCTGAAGTCTTTTCGTGGCGGTTTCTTTAAGGAGGCAACTTCTCCCGGAACACCACAAGCTGCCGCGGCCTCATAGATCGTCATACCCTCCAATAACAGCTTGTCCAGTATTAGGAGTTCAACCGCAAATTGGTTAGCTTCTCGTTCAATCTTATCAATGGACTGCAATGTGTGCCGACGCAGGAACGGAGTGTTTACCTTAGGATGCTGGATTGCATGTCCAAGCTCATGTGAACATGTGAAACGCTGATCAGTCTCATTCAGATCGGAATTAATGTGAATCATTGGTATACGTTTATAAGTATTAAAGTAGCCCATCATGCCGCCAAGGGGCTCGAACAGAACAAGTATGTTTTTCTGAGCTGCGATCGTGAAGGGGTTGTTCGTTCCGTGCTTGCGGATCAGCTGACTGACTAAGCGTTTAATCGTCATCCAGCACGCTCCTTATTTATTTTTGTTAGGGCTGAACTTCTGCTTTGCCATTTGCTTCGCTAGACGTAAAGAGTTCTCAAGTGATATTTTCATAAGTTCTTTCGTCTCATCATCCATAGGTTCGCCATGAAAGGCCAAAGCAGCTTTCGATTCTAAATCACTGATCATACGTTCCAAATCGTTCGCGATGTCGCGTTCTTCTTTGATACTAAGATGGGATGTAGCATCTGCTACATGTCCGTTATTATCGGAGAAATTAGCTTTACGCAGTTGTAGTGCGATTTCATTTTCAATGCAACTTGCGGCAAAAGTTTCGAATTTGAGCCCCTTATTCGGGTTGAAACTTGAATTTGCTTTCCTCAAACCTTCATTTGCCCAAGTAATGATCTGCTCCTTATTTAAAGAATCTTTATATTTTAAAGAGTAGAGTCGAATTAACTTACGTATGTTGTCTCTATTAGCTTCTGTGATGTTTTGACTCAAGGGGATTTCGCTTTCGAAATTCGTATTGTTGGGTGCCAAACCGAGAAGATACTCAAGCGATACTTCGAATATTCCTGCTAATTTTGCAGCATTATCTGCACTCAAGTTTTTCTTTCCTCTTTCAATGTCGTAATAATATTGAGGGGAAATTCCCAGTTTATTTGCGACTTCGACACCACTCATATTTTTCTGTTCCCTTATACTCCTGATTCTATACTCCGAAAACACCACTTTAAACATCCTCCTTAACTTATTGATTAAACTATATCAGCCATTAGATTAAAACACAACAATCAAATAGCTGAAAAATCAAGCGAATTTGAGCTAAATGAAGCATTTCGATTAAACTATATGATTAATCCTCCAAAATGATTGAATTTTAATCTATTTGATTAATTATGCTATTTGATTAAATTAATCCAATAGATTAATATTATTTCAGGAGGTGACGCAAATGGGATTCTCAACCAAAGTAAAAAACATTTTAGCAGAAAGAAAGATGAATCCTTCTGAGTTGGCTAGGAAGATCGGTTATTCGCCACAGTACATTCATGATTTACTAAAAGGCGATAAGCGCTGGAATGAAGAGACGATGGATAAAGTGTGCATCGCGCTGGATTTAGAAATTACATTCAGTAGTCGAACTGGTTGCTAGGTACCGCTTATGAAAACTGAACAGAGACCAATGAGAGGAGGATGCGCATGAGCAAGCTCACCCTCAATCCGGAATATCGCCTGTACGAGCGAAACGGGAAAGCTTTTTGCAGCAGCCGGCAGGTGGCGGAAGAGTTCGAAAAGGAACATTACAATGTTCTTCGCGACATTGAAGCACTTGATTGTAGTCCTGAATTTACTGCCCTCAATTTTGAGGTCAGTAGTTATAAAGATAGTACCGGTAGGAGACTCCCCGAATATCTGATGTCCAAAGACGGTTTTACCTTTCTGGTTATGGGATACCGGGGTAAGAAGGCTGCTCGTTTCAAAGAATCCTACATTCGTCGATTCAACGAAATGGAAGATTTCATTAAGTCCGTCATTACGGCGAAGTTGGAACACCCTGCGTTCACAAATGCGATCCAGACCGCGAGAGAGGTGCAGGGCAAAGACGTCGCGTTCCACCACTTCAGCAATGAAGCAGACATGATTAACCGGATTGTGTTAGGAATGAGCGCGAAGCAATTTCGGGAGCTACACAATATACCAAAAGGGCAATCGATTCGTCCGTACCTTGACAGTAAGCAGATTCTAGCCGTCGAAACTCTGCAACGCGCAGATATTGGTTTGCTTCTTGCTATTCCGGATTTTGAACAGCGCAAGCAAGCGTTAACGCAATTTTATGAGCGGTGTCGTCTCAAACTGATCGCCTAATCATAGGACAAAAGGCGGTGAAATTGATTGTTGCAAACAACGAAAATCAACATTGAAGTCGACGAAAAAGCAATAGCAAGTTTCATTGAGCGTGAATTGCAGAAACAAATCAATCAGCAGTTGCTGCTCGTCGACATCAACAAGCTCAGCGATCTGACGTCGATGTCTATTCGCTATCTCGAAGACGAAATTTTACCTGACCCTAGAGTCAGGATGCATGAGCGAAAGAAGAAACGTAAGCGTTGGTGGCTGGCACAGCCTACTTTGAAGGCAATCGAAGAAATCGTGAATAGCTGGTAATAAAAAAATCAACGCGTGGGTAGACGCTTTGACAGGAGTTTTTGTGGAACGGGATTTTTTTGGAACAGCGATTGGACGTAAAGGAGGCGGGGAGGTGTGAAGTTGGCGAAGGGTTATAATTTCAAAGCTGCACGCGATCGGATTCAGTACTTAACCGCTCAGTACCGACGGATGGCTAAAACTCAAGTTAAAGACGGCACTTGGGATTGGTTTTTGGCTTCCGAGATTGAATGTTTGGAAATGGAAATTGCGGAAGCACATCAGTCTATAAAAGGAAAGATGACCACTGTTACGAGCAGCGGCCATCGAAAAATGCAAATCAAAAACATTATTGTGCCAATGGTATCACAGTGGCAATCATTTGACAATGGAAACTGTTGAAATGATACGAAATATTAATCCTTATTTGGGGGAGAAAAATGAAGTAATTCAGGCAAGCATCCCCCTTGTTCACTCTACCGCACGGCGTTTTCGTTGGGCTATTGGAAGGGGCGGCATCGAATATGAAGATATCGTCAGCGAAGCCTATATTGGGCTAATGAAAGCATTCGATCGCTTCAACCCTGACAAATTCGGCGGAATGGTTCGGAAGTTTTCAACCTATGCAGTACCGATGATGATTGGAGAAATCCGCAGATTTCTTCGAGATAAGGGAACGTCTGTCCGAGCAAGCCAGCGGATGTATGCTTTGGCCGGACGGATTATAAAAAACGATGCAAGGCATTTATCTGCTTTTGAAATATCTAATCAATTAGATTGCAGCCCAAAGGAAGCCAACGAGGCACTTAAATATTTACGGGATTCCCAGATTGTTTCCATGGATCTCAACATGGGTTCGAAGAATGAGGAAGAGTCGTTAACGCTTTTCGATCTATTGAAAACAGAGGATGACGTATCGAGCATTTTCGTGAAAGAATTTCTTACTTCTCTCAATAGTGATGAACGGTGCTGCTTAAAAATGCGGCTGGATGGCTTAACCCTTTATGAAATCAGCTCGGTCCTGGGCTGCTCGGAAGATACTGTCATTGAGCAAATTGAATCATTAGCTCAGAAATATCGAATATATTCGGGATTTTCAGGAAGTGAGGTAACAGAATTGAACGGTGCACTAACCAAAGAAAAATATCTTGAATTAAAGAAGAAAAACGTACCAGATGAAAAAATCAGTTCTATGTTTGGCTTAGGGAAAAGCAGTATTTACCGCAAAAAAAATGCCTGGGGTTTATTGAAACAAGGTAACAAGAATGAAGTGAATGCTGCTAAAACATCGACTCCTAGTTGCAAAAGCACACAGTCAACAGCTCATATTCAAGTATCGCCAATTACAAATGATTCGGAAAAGGAAAGTCTGCGGGCTGAACGCGATCACTGGCACAGCCAATACGCCGAAGTGAAACAGCAACTTGATGGCCTTTGGGTACGGGTAGAAGAGGCACAAAGGCAAGAACATGCGCGGTTAGTTGAGGAAATCGCTGGCCTCAAGGCATTGTTGAAATTTTACCTTTAAGGAGGGTTCTTTTCTACGAATCTTTATTTGAAAGGCGATAAAGTCAAAACGAAATCGGGTAAGGCGGCTGACATCGTTGATGCTTGGGGAGTCGCCAGAAACTGGTACAAGCTGAGGGCAACAGACGGGGAAATCATGATTACAATGTCCGGAAATATCGACTCCCTTATATGGCGTCAAACTAAAAAAATGAATGGACGGAGATAAACCAATGATCAAAATCAACAAGCTCGAAATCGAAAACATCAAGCGTGTCAAGGCGGTTAAAATCGAGCCGACCAGCGCGGGACTAACGATTGTTGGCGGCAACAACAAACAAGGTAAAACGAGCGTTTTGGATGCGATCGCTTGGGGACTGGGCGGCAACAAATACCGCCCTTCCCAAGCTGAACGGGAAGGATCGGCCGTCCCGCCTTATCTGCACATTGTCCTGTCAAACGGGCTGATCGTTGAGCGCAAGGGTAAGAACAGCGACCTTAAGGTTATTGATCCGAACGGCCAGAAAGGCGGCCAGCAGCTTCTCGACAGCTTCGTCGAAGAACTGGCGATCGATCTACCGAAGTTCATGCACTCGACAAGCAAGGAGAAGGCCAATATCCTGCTGCGCATCATCGGCGTCGGCGACAAACTCTTCGAGCTGGAAAAGCAGGAACAGGAAGTCTATAACCGGCGCCATGCCATCGGGCAGATTGCGGACCAGAAAGCCAAGTTTGCAAAAGAGCAGCCATACTTCCCGGATGCCCCGAAGGAGCCGGTTTCCGCCTCCGAGTTGATCTGCCAGCAGCAGGAGATCCTGGCGAAGAATGGCGAGAACCAGCGTAAGCGGCAGCGTGTGACGCAGATTCAGACCGAGTTCGAGCAGCAGGGTCGTGAAGTGGTCCGTCTGACGGCGATGCTCAACGCCGCTCAGGAGAAATACGGGCAGCTGCAGAACGACCTGGCGATTGCCCAAAAGGACGCACTCGACCTACGCGACGAATCGACCGCGGAGCTGGAAGCAAACATCCAACAGATCGACGAGATCAATCGGAAGGTGCGGGCCAATCTGGACAAAGACAAGGCTGAATCTGATGCAGGCGAATACCGGGTAGAGTACGACAAGCTGACCGCCGAAATCAATACAATTCGTGAGCAAAAGACGGACCTGCTGACGAACGCAAATCTGCCGTTGCCGGGCCTGTCCGTCGATGCAGGCGAGCTGATCTATGACGGCCAGCGCTGGGACAACATGAGCGGATCCGATCAGCTCAAGGTATCTGCTGCCATTGTCCGAAAGTTGAAACCGAATTGCGGCTTTATCTTGCTGGACAAGCTGGAGCAGATGGACCTCGAGACGCTCCAAGAGTTCGGCCAATGGCTGGAGCAGGAGGGGCTGCAGGCGATCGCAACCCGGGTCAGCACCGGGGAGGAATGTTCCATCATTATCGAAGACGGCTATGTCGCAGGGCAGGAGCAGACTGCAACGGAGCCAGGCCAGGAAGAAGCGAAAACATGGAAAGCAGGTGAATTCTGATGCAAGTCATCAGCGGAAAAGTTCAGAAAGCTAAGAAGGCGGTTCTGTATGGCCCCGAGGGAATCGGTAAATCCTCGCTCGCTGCACAGTTCCCACGACCGATCTTCATCGATACAGAGGGTTCAACCACGGAAATGCAGGTTGACCGCCTGGCCAAGCCGACGAGCTGGGAAATGCTCCGGCAGCAGGTCGAGTGGGTCAAGCAGCAGGGGGGCCGATTCGGGACGCTCGTCCTCGATACGATCGACTGGGCAGAAATGCTGTGCGTCGAAAGTGTTTGTGCGACTCACAACAAAAAGGGCGTGGAAGACTTCGGATTCGGCAAAGGGTACATCTACGTTGCCGAGGAATTGGGGCGCTTCCTGAATCTCCTGAGCGACGTAGTTGAATCTGGTATCCACGTCGTTCTGACAGCACATGCTCAGATCATCAAATTCGAGCAGCCCGACGAACTGGGCGCCTATGACCGCTACCAGCTGAAGCTTGGGCAAAAGACTGGATCAAGGACGGCACCGCTCGTCAAAGAGTGGGCCGACATGGTGTTGTTTATCAATTACAAAACGTTCTCGGTGGCAGCCGATCAGAAAGGGACCAAGCACAAGGGGCAGGGTGGTGTGCGGACGGTCTATGCGACGCATCATCCGGCTTGGGACGCGAAGAACCGCCATGGCCTACCGGACGAGTTTCCACTGGATTACAGCCGGATCGCTCATATCTTTAGCGGCTCTACCAGTGTGCCAGCAGCTCAAGCTGCTCATACGTCGTCACCGTCGCCTGCGCCGGATTCGGCAGTCAGCACCCCTTCACAGACCGCAGTGCAGGCAGGGGCTCAGGTGGCTGGGGGACAGTCGACGCAGCAGCAACCAGCAGCAGCAGTTACTCCGCCAGAGTCGCAGCAATTGAATCCGAATATCCCTCAATCGCTGCGGGATCTGATGATGCAGCATCAAGTCACGGAGACAGACATTCAGATTGTGGTGAGCCAAAAAGGCTACTATCCAGAGAATACGCCTATTGAAAATTATGATCCTAATTTCATTGCGGGCGTGCTGGTAGGAGCTTGGCCTAAAGTGCATAACATGATCCGGGAATTTAAAGCAAATCTGCCATTTTCATAATTCATAACTGGAGGAATCATATATGACACAAAATATTGAACGAGAACTTGGTTGGGATGATGAGATTCAAAAGGACGGCGGGGGCTTTGTTTTGCTCCCGGCCGGAGACTACAATTTCACGGTAACGAAATTTGAACGCGGGCGGTTCAATGGCAGCGAGAAAATGCCTGCCTGCAACCAGGCGAAGTTGGAGATCACGGTCCACTCTCCAGAAGGGGATATCGTGGTTTTCCATAACCTGTTTCTGCACAGTAAGACGGAGGGGCTTTTGTCCAATTTCTTCGCCGGCATCGGACTCAAAAAGAAAGGTGAGCCGCTCAAAATGAACTGGCCTGCCGTCATGGGCCGTAAGGGGCGTTTGAAACTTGAAGTGCGGAATTACAAACATAACGGCGAGGATCGAGCAAACAACCAAATCAAGTCCTTCTATCCTTACGACGAGGTTCAGCCGACACAACCGCAGCACAGCTATCAGCAGCCTTCACAGCAGACATACCAGCAACCACAGTATCAACAGCCATTCCCAACAGGCCAGCAGCAAAGCGGCAATTGGTCGGCGGGCGAGTTTTAGGAGGTAGCTATGGAACTTAGACCTTACCAACAGGAGGCGCGCCAGTCGATTCAAGACGAGTGGGAAAAGGGCGTCAAGCGGACGCTGCTCGTGCTTCCGACCGGCTGTGGTAAAACGATCGTGTTTTCAAAAGTCATCGAAGACCGTGTAAGGTTGGGCGAGCGTTTGCTCGTCCTGGCCCACCGGGGCGAACTGTTGGACCAGGCGGCCGACAAGTTGGAGAAATCAACCGGACTGAAATGCGCTACGGAGAAGGCAGAGCAAACATCAATCGGTAGTTGGTTCCGTGTTGTCGTGGGCAGCATTCAGACGTTGATGCGTGAAAAACGACTACAGCAATTCGCTCCGGACCATTTTGACACCATCATCATTGATGAGGCCCACCATTGTATATCGGACAGTTACCAGCGCGTGCTGCAGTATTTCGAGTCAGCTAACGTACTGGGCGTGACGGCAACTCCGGACCGCGGTGATATGCGCAACCTGGGAGCCTACTTCGAATCGTTGGCCTACGAATACACGCTGCCGAAGGCGATCAAGGCGGGCTATCTCAGCCCGATCAAGGCGATGACGATTCCGTTGCAGATCAACTTGTCGGCAGTCGGGCAGCAGGCAGGCGACTTCAAGTCACAGGATCTCGGCACGGCATTGGACCCGTATCTCGAATCGATTGCGGCTGAGATGTGGAAAGTCGCCAAGGATAGAAAGATCGTTGTCTTCCTTCCATTGGTTAAGACTAGCCAGAAATTTACGAATATTCTGAATTTAATTGGATTTAAGGCTGCGGAGGTCAATGGGGATTCACATGACCGAGCGGAGATATTGGATGACTTCGACAAAGACAAATACAACGTCCTATGCAATTCGATGTTGCTGACGGAGGGCTGGGACTGCCCCAGCGTGGATTGCGTTGTCGTCTTGCGGCCTACAAAGGTCCGCAGCTTATACAGCCAGATGGTCGGGCGAGGTACCCGGCTCCATCCCGGAAAAACTGAATTGTTGCTGCTTGACTTTCTTTGGCACACCGAGCGGCATGAGCTCTGCCACCCGGCGCATCTGATCGCCGAAAACGAAGAAATCGCCGCAGCTATGACCAAGCAGATCGAGGAGGCGGGCATCCCGCTGGATTTGGAAGCCGTCGAGAAGCAGGCTGCGGAAGATGTTGTTGCGCAGCGTGAAGAAGCTCTCGCGAAGCAACTCGCCGAAATGAAACGCCGGAAGCGCGCGCTGGTGGATCCGTTGCAGTTTGAAATGTCTATCCAGGCTGAGGACCTTTCCAGCTATGTGCCGTCGTTCGGCTGGGAAATGGCGCCGCCGAGTGAGGCCCAAGTCAAGACGCTGGAGAAGCTGGGCATCCTGCCGGATGAAATCGATAACGCCGGCAAGGCGACGAAGCTGCTGGAACGCTTGGATAAACGGCGCACGGAAGGGTTGACCACGCCGAAGCAGATCCGCTTCCTTGAACAGCGCGGGTTCGAGCACGTCGGAACATGGTCATTTGAAACGGCCAAGCGTCTGATCGATCGGATCGCAGGCAACGGCTGGCGCGTGCCGGAAGGTATCGATCCGAAAGTATATCGTGAGGAGTCGGGATCGTCCCTTGAGTGGTAACGCAATTGAATATCCAATTACATGGAGGTCATAGTATGCGAGTTAAATATAAGGTAACTCTTGGCTATGCAGGGGCTGATATGGAAAGCGAAATAGAAATCGATGACGAGGAATTAGAGAGATTGACCGAAGATCAGCGTACCCAAAAAATTGCTGAGCTTGTTTGGGAAGACGCTGCTCAATATGTTGATACATCGTGGGAAATAGTCGAGGAATGAACACCGACTGAATATCGAAGGACATGGGGAGGTCCGTATGAAGCCGATTTGGATTAACAAAGGAGCCGCCATCGTTAACGGGATACTTGCAGGAGTAAGTGGCAGAGTTATCGGAGCCGATGCCGGGAATAACGAAGTCACTATCGAGATTGAAAGTGGAACTTACGTTACGGTCGATCGGGAGCGAGTCCACCAGGATTTCGGACAAGTTTGAATATCTAGTTTCGTGAGGAGGTAGAGCCGGATGGCAGAGCATAAAATAGATCTCATTGCTTTACTGGCCTACGTTGATCCGGCCTATCTGAGTTACCAAGAATGGGTCAACGTGGGCATGGCCCTCAAATACGAAGGCTACACGGCAGCCGAATGGGACGATTGGAGCAAGCGGGACCCGGCCCGATACCATCCGGGCGAATGCTTCAAAAAATGGACCAGCTTCGAAGGCTCCGGCACGCCAGTAACCGGCGCCACAATCACGCAGATGGCGAAGGAGAACGGCTGGGTATCGCGGTCTGCGGATCGCGAGGACCGGGAGCTGGGCTGGGATGACGAGATATCCGGCGGCGATTACGTTGTCGTGGATAAAAACTGGATCGAGGGCAAGGAGATCCACGAGCCGGCCGTTTGGAACCCGGTGCAGCAGTTGACCACGTATTTGCAGACGCTGTTCGAAGCGAGCGAGAACGTCGGCTATGTCGTGGACACATGGCAAAACGAAGACGGGAAATACCTGCCCACAAAAGGGGCATGGGACCGGACTGCCGGCGAGCTGATTCAGCGGCTCAATCAATGCAATGGGGACATAGGGTCCGTCTTGGGCGACTACAACCCGACAGCCGGAGCCTGGATCCGCTTCAATCCGCTGGACGGCAAAGGCGTCAAAAATGAGAATGTGACCGAGTTCCGGTATGCGCTGGTTGAGTCCGACACGATGGACATTGAGAAGCAGAACGCCATCATGCGTGAGCTCGAGCTGCCGATCGCCGTCATGGTCTACAGCGGCAGCAAAAGCCTGCACGCTATTGTTCGGGTCGATGCTTCCAATTACGACGAGTACCGGAAGCGTGTGGATTATCTATATAACGTTTGCAAAAAGAACGGGCTGAACATCGACAACCAGAATCGAAATCCGTCCAGGCTGTCCCGCATGCCGGGCGTCGAGCGGAATGGTAAGAAGCAGTTTATCGTGGACACAAACATCGGCAAAGCGAGTTGGAATGATTGGCACGAATGGATCGAAGGCGTCAACGACGACCTGCCGGATCCGGAGAGCCTGACGGAAACTTGGGATAACATGCCGGTCCTGGCGCCGCCTCTTATTGAGGGCCTGCTGCGGCAGGGGCATAAAATGCTCATGGCCGGGCCATCGAAAGCCGGCAAGTCTTTCGCTCTGATAGAGCTTAGTATTGCGATTGCCGAGGGAGTTAAATGGTTTAGTTGGGCCTGCACGCAAGGAAAAGTGTTGTACGTCAACCTTGAGCTGGACCGAGCTAGCTGCCTGCACCGCTTCCGCGATGTTTACCAGGCTCTCGGGCTGCAGCCGCAGAACATCAGAAATATCGACATTTGGAACCTGCGCGGCAAGTCTGTGCCGATGGATAAACTGGCGCCGAAACTGATCCGGCGCGCGGCCAAGAAGAATTACATTGCGATTATCATTGATCCGATTTACAAGGTCCTGACGGGCGACGAGAACAGCGCGGACCAGATGGCCCACTTTACGAACCAGTTCGACAAGATCGCAACGGAGCTCGGCGCGAGCGTCATCTACTGTCATCACCATTCAAAGGGGTCTCAGGGTGGCAAGAAGTCTATGGACCGGGCCAGTGGCAGCGGCGTATTCGCCCGGGATCCGGACGCGCTGATCGACCTTGTGGAGCTTGAGATAACAGAAGCGTTACTCAAGCAAGAGGAAAACAAGGCCATATGCGCGGTGTATCAGCGCTACTTCCAGCAGCACAACCCGGCTTATCTGGCGGAACACGTCTCCCAGGACGACCTGCTGAGTGCCAAGGAGATGGAGGATCATGCCAAGCGAGCTATTTATGCAGATCAGGTGGCAGCCGCTCAGGAGACGATCAAGAAGGCCCTCCACAGCGTCCGGATCCGTTCGGCCTGGCGCGTGGAAGGCACGCTGCGGGAGTATCCAAAGTTTGAGCCGGTCAACATGTGGTTTCAATATCCGGTTCATCGTGTGGACGAAGTAGGCAGCCTGAAAGACATCGAGCCAGAAGGGGAAGCGCCAGCGTGGCAGAAGGCTACGAATAAACGGAAGAGCAAGGCAAAAACTGAGCGAAGAAGCAAGGCCGAGGAATTTGAAGATGTAATTAATAACTGCAATTTTGGCGAACCGCCTACTTTAAATGATGTCATGGCTTGGTATGGTTCGACCGGAAAAGAGGTTGCTGAACGCACCGTGAGAGACTGGATCAAGAAATACGGGTATGAAATTGATCGTTCAATTGGCTTCCGCATAGTCAAAAAGGAAGACGAAGAAGACGATTGAATTGCGGCGTCGACCTTTAATTTTATGGTGGTCGCAATCCGCTGAAAGTTGCGGGGTAATCATAAATTTATGATTACCGCAAGTTGCAAGCATCATGATTGCCGCGATGCCGCAAATCCGCGAAAACTTGCGGATAATCCCTATATATTATATCGCGTATATAACGCGCGCCCGTAGTAGTATGTTTAAGACTTAAATCATGATTATGTAAGTCTATAAGACTGGGGAGGGAATGTACGTAATGGGGGAGGGAGTGTTCGCTTCCGCTCCCTCCTCCCCGTGACATTCCCTCCCCCTTAAAGTCTTCCGCGCGAGAGGAGAAAAAAAGAGATGACAAAAAAATACGATAACAAATATTGGGAAACGGAAATCCCTGAAACGATAGAGTTCGGAAACGGGAATTTCATGCGGTGCTATGACAAAGCCGGCAAGTTGCAGTTTGGGACAAAATTCAAGAACAAGGCCGGCGAAGAAATATTCCAGGTGAAGTATGTTTTGGATCGGGATGCTCTGTTTTCTGATGATGTAGCTGCTGGTTACCTGCGGACGATGATCGACGATTGGGAAGAGATGCACGAGGCGAACCAACATGACGACTGAATTCTTCATGCCGATGAAACCGCCGACTGCAACGCACCAAGAGAAGCAGGTCGCTTGTACGAGTGGAAAGCCAGTCTTCTACGAGCCGGACGACTTGAAGGCGGCTCGGGCGAAGCTGACGGCACACCTCGGGCAACATGTGCCTGAGAAAAAATATACCGGAGCCCTGCGGGTGATTGTGAAATGGCTGTTTCCAATTCCAGCCGGAAGCAAGCATTACGACGGAGAGTGGAAAATAACCAAGCCCGACACTCACAACCTGAACAAGCTCCCGTTCGATATCATGACGGACTTGGGTTTCTGGAAGGATGATGCCATTGTGGCCAGCGAGATCATTGAGAAATTTTGGGCAGCTCGGCCGGGGATCTACGTCAAAATCGAGGAGCTGTAGCCGATGGACTATAAAGCGTTTTTCGCGGATGTGCTGGAGTGGATCCAGCAAGCCAACCAGGCGGCTTCCCGGCATGGGATGGGGAGCGCGGACTTTTGGACATGGGTCGCTGATTCGTGCGGTGCAATCTGCCAGAAATATCAGGAGAATCGATTGGTCATCAAGCAAATGATGATGCTAGTCGAATGGATGGAAGAATTCTCAGAGGGTCTTAGTAACGGCCATGAAAAGAGTTGAGGGCGCAATGGACCTTGCACTGGCGACAAAGAAGCAACTGAATGCGATCGCAACAGACGAAGGTGTGCCGCTAGATTTGCGTTACGAGGCGGCCAGGGAGCTACAAGCTAGGCAATTTACGCCGGACATGCTGCTGGATTTGGTCAGGATGTATCCGACTCATGAAACTGGGGAGATTGCTGAGTATCTTGGCATACCAATTACGACAGTGACAGGGCAAGTCAATAAGCTCGGGTTGACGAGAATTAGACGCATACAGGAGGGCAGCGCATGATTAAACTTAAACGGGGAACGTTCCAGCACATTGAAAGCGAAATCTACGCCTATCACGATACCCGTAGAGAAATCGTAAGACTAAAGAATGAAATCCTTCACGGCGAGCCGAGCGAGGACGAAAATGTCGGCGGCGGCCGAAGTAATCTGCCGGGCGATCCGACAGGGCGGACGGCGGTGCTACTTACAACACATAAAAAGCTGGAGCAGCTACAGAATATCGCTGACGCTATTGAATCAGTTGTCGAAAGGCTTCCGGAAAAGCATAGACACCTTGTAAAATTGAGATACTGGACGAGACCGCAACATTTAACTTGGGATGGCATTGCGATGCAATTGGAAGTAAGCCGGATAACAGCAATGCGCTGGAGGGGCCAAATTATTCAAGCGATCGCTGAAAAAATCGGCTGGCGATGAAATTGATACTATCATGATACTTTTGACGTCATTTTCCGTGTTATTATGTTAGTGTGCCAGTAATAAGCAGCCGGCTATGTCTCAAAACATATAGCGTGGCTGCTTTATTTTTACTAAAATTTTCCATCTTGCCAGTCGTCTCTTTGGAGGCGGCTATTTTTATGATTTTCTTGAAAGGAGCTGACTGTTATGGCATTGACGGCCAAACAGCAAAAATTCGCGGATGAATACCTGATCGACCTCAATGCCACACAGGCGGCTATTCGAGCGGGATACAGTACTAAAACGGCAGCAGAGATAGGCTGTGAGAATTTAACGAAACCTCAGATTCGCGCGTACATCGATGAGCGAATGGCCGAGCTCTCACGGCGAACAGGCGTCAATCAGGAACGAATCCTCCGCGAGCTTGCTCGGATTGCCTTTCTCGACCCGACGCAACTGATCAATATGGATTCAGGCGAAATTGAGGACGATGCGAACGCTGACGATCGGGCTGCAATAGCCTCCGTCAAGGTCAAGACCATGAAAGGCGATGTTGAGATGGTCGAACGTGAGGTGCGATTTGCAGATAAGATAAAAGCGCTTGAGCTACTTGGCAAGCGATACGGTATGTGGATCGATAAGCAGCAGATAGATGTCCAGGGAGCCGTGCAGATTGTGGATGATGTGCCGCCGAAAGACCGTGACACTGGATGACGGCGGTTCGGTTGACCGACCTGGTCGCGCCGAGCTTCTACGACGTACATCATGCGGTTAAGCAAGGAACGGCCACACATTTCCTTTTGGGCGGCGGTCGGGGATCGACTAAATCGTCATTCACACCGACCGAGATTATCCTTGGGCTAATTGCTGATCCGAACGCTAACGCTATTGCACTCCGTAAGGTCAAGGATACGCTGAGGGAGTCTGTGTACGAATCGTTTGTCTGGGCGATTGACAAGCTCGGGGTGGCGCATTTCTTCGACTGCCGCATATCTCCAATGCAAATAGTCTACAAGCCAACCGGCCAGCGGATCATATTTCGAGGCGCCGATAATCCGATCAAGATCAAGTCATTGCGGCTCCGCAGGGGCTTTTTTAAATATGTGTGGTACGAGGAAGCCGACGAATTTGCCGTCGAGGACATTCGTTCGATCAATCAGACGTTGCTGCGCGGCGGTGACGGGTATCGCGTGTTTTATTCGTATAACCCGCCGAAAAGGCGCAAGGCATGGGTTCACGAGTATCGAAAAAACCCGCCTACAGGCTGGCTGACGCATCACAGTGATTACCGCAGCGTTCCGCGGCACTGGCTTGGTGAACAATTTTTTCTTGAGGCGGAGAGCTTGCAGCAGCGCAACGAGCTGGCATACCGGCATGAATATCTCGGAGAGGATACCGGCACCGGCGGCGAGGTGTTCCGCAACCTCACATTGCGCCGAATCTCGGACGAAGAGATTGAGAGCTTTGATCGTATCAAGCGTGGCCTGGACTTTGGTTTTGCCTCACATCCGACGCATTACGGCGTTATGCATTTCGATAGCACGCGTAGGCGTCTTTTTATATTTTATGAGATTCACAAGGTCGGGCTGTCCACTCGAAAGCTTGCCGAGGGGATCAAGGCCGAGAATACCAGTAATAGAATTGTCACGGCGGACAGCGCAGAACCGCGAACGATTTCTGAGCTGCGCAATCTCGGGTTGAAAGTGGCCGGGGCCAAGAAAGGGCCGGACTCGGTTGACCATGGGATGAAGTTCTTGGAGGACTTGGACGAGATCATTATCGATCCGGTTCGATGCCCGAATACATCCAGGGAGTTTGACGGCTACGAGCTGGATCCGGATGGAAACGGCGGCTGGAAAGCTGGTTATCCGGACAGGGACAACCACAGTATTGACATGACGCGTTACGCTTTGGAGAGCGACATGAAGGCACCGAGCATTTCATTCGGTTAGAAAGGAGGGAGCACATGACCCCGGCAATGAAGGAAATTACGGCCATACTCGAAACTGGCGCCGCTTCTGCAATGACCATTGAGCAAATCATCCGGCAAGAAGTCAGTGACTGGCTTTCCTCTCCGCTCCGATTTCAGATGATCGAAGGGGAACGCTATTACACCGGCAATACGGATATCCTTCACAGAACACGGACAGTTATCGGGGAAGGTGGCCGGCCGAAGCCGGTTGAGCATCTTGCAAATAACAAACTGGTTCATAATTTCGTTCGGAAATTGACGGATCAGAAGGTTGGTTACCTCTTGAGCAAGGCTTTGAACATACAGGCCGACAACGAGGGATACCACAAACAGCTAAATGGATTCTTCAATGGCGCAATGATGCGGTTGCTAAAAAATCTAGGCAAAGATGCCGTGAACAAAGGCAAAGGCTGGCTGCACGTATACTACAATACAGAAGGCACGCTCTCATTCAAGCGCATCCCATCCGAGGAGTGTATTCCACTTTGGCGGGATGCTGCACATACCGAGCTCGACGCCATGATTCGGGTATACAATGTCACAGCCTACGAAGGAACTATCAAGAAAATTCTTACGAAGGTTGAATTTTGGAGTCTCGAAGGCGTGAAGCGATATGATTACACGAATGGCCAGCTTATCGATGACGTTGAAGCGCCCGAGAGTCAGGCGCATTTTTTTGTGATTGAAGGAGGCGGCGTCGAAAAGCCTTATAACTGGCAGCGGATCCCCTTCATTTGCTTCAAGTACAATGACGAAGAATTGCCGCTCATTCAGTTCTTGAAATCGCTCGTTGATGACTACGACAAGCGGAAAAGCGATAACAGCAACAATCTTGAGGATTTGCCAAACAGCATATACGTGGTGAAAGACCACAACGGCACAAACGGCAGCGAGTTCAGGAAAAACATAACTCAGTATCGCGTTGTATTCGTCACAGGCGAGGGCGGGGTAGACACGATCAGCCTTACAATCGATACCGAAGCCTACAAAACGCATATGGAAATGAATCGGAAGGATATATACGAATTTGGGCGCGGCGTGGACACGCAGTCGAAAGAATTCGGCAGCAGCCCGAGCGGCGTATCACTGAAATTCCTATACGCCGATTTGGATATGGATGCCAATAGCATCGAAACAGAGTTCCAAGCGAGCCTTGAGCAGCTTCGATGGTTTATTGATGTTCACCTTGCCAACAGCGGCGCTGGCGACTTCGCGAATGAATCCGTTGATTTTATTTTTAATCGGGACATCCTGATCAATGAAACGGACACGATCACAAACGCAAAGAACAGTGTCGGCATTATATCCGATGAAACGATTGTTGCGAATCATCCATGGGTTACAGATGCGAAGAAGGAGATGGAGCGCCTTGACGCACAAAAAACGGCTGCTATGGAGGAAGCTCAGAATTACGGCGGTATTGGAGCTAATCCAAACGATCAGCAAGCCGGTGGAGCTGGGAGCGTATGAAGTCTGACGCGTACTGGGCCCAGCGGATGGAAATATTGAACGAGGCGCAGCTCGCCAAGGGCGAAGCATTCATTCGGCAAACAAATGTTGAGTACCAAAAGGCAATAGCCAAGATCCAAAAGGATGTTGACGCCTGGTATCAGCGTTTAGCCAAGAATAACGGGGTAAGTTTGGTCGAAGCGCGACGAATACTGAAAGCTGGGGAACTGAAAGAATTCAAATGGACCGTTGACGAGTACATCAAGGCGGGCCGGGAGAATGCAGTTGATCAGCGCTGGATGAAAGAACTTGAGAACGCGAGCGCTAAGGTTCATATTAGCAGGCTGGAAGCTTTGCAGACACAAATGCGGCAACACATCGAAGTGCTCACAGCGAAGCGTCAGACAGGCACACGCGAGCTTCTAAGTGGTATTTATAGGGATAACTACTACCGCAGCATATTTGAGCTACAGAAGGGCGTAGGGCTCGGTTCCAGCTTTTCAAAACTGGATCAACGGCAACTTGATAGTTTGCTTTCGACACCTTGGGCACCGGACGGCCGCAATTTCAGTTCCAGGATATGGGCAGACCGTGAAAAGCTTGTCCGTGAGTTGCAGACCACACTTACACAAGGCTTAATCCGCGGGGATTCTTCGGAGAAGATGATTTCAGCGCTTTCCGAACGAATGGGCGTTTCAAGGTCGCGTGCTGAAAACCTGGTACTCACCGAATCTGCCTTTTTCTCTGGATCGTCCCGGCGGGCTGCATATGTGGAACTGGACGTTTTGGAATTTAAAAACGTAGCCACGCTTGATAAATACACTTCGACAATTTGCCGGACTATGGACGGTACTGTGTTCAAGGTGTCGGAGGCGCAGCCGGGCGTGAACTGTGCTCCATTTCATGGCCGCTGCCGGACCGTCGATATTCCGCATTTCGAGGACAACGTGAAAGAAAGAGCTGCGCGGGGGGATGATGGTAAGACCTACGATGTCCCCGGCGACATGAGATATGAGGAATGGGCAAAGAAACATGCTCCCAAGGATGCCAATACGCCGCCGCCGGATAATGGCTCTGTGTTACCGGCTCCTTTCGTCCCAGCAAAGACGTTGAAAGAAGCGGAAGCTGCTGCCAAGCGGGATTATGGCTTTGAAGTCGCGGATTACAGCGGCTTGGATTTAGAAAGCGCAAATGCCATGAATAGAGCAATCGATAAGGCCATGCAGGAGTTCCCGGGCATAAAAGGATTCGCGAAGGAAATAACTGCCGTAAACACCGAAGATTTCGTTGCTCAAGCCGGTTTGGCTTATGCGAACGGCATGGCCATTGCCAATCTGAATATTTCTTCACATTATTACAATTCGTCTGATATTGATGATATAATCAAGGCATCTGTGGACGCCAAGCACTGGCCGGCGGGCTCTACAAAGGAATCGCTCTTTATTCACGAGTTTGGTCATTTGCTTGAGTACGCCCACGCGATGAAAGTCATGGGGGCCTGGACAGGGGCGGCGCTGACGATTGATGACGCAGAGGTGATTTGGTCCCGCATTAATAAGGGGATACTTTCGCAGTCAATCATGGCAGAAGCCTTGTCAAATCTGGGCATTGCCAATACTCCGAAAAATATCACCGACGAGCTGAGTAATTACGCGAACAAAAATACAAAAGAATTTTTGGCGGAAGCCTTTGCGGAAGCTTTGGGATCATCAAATCCGCGTCCGCTCGCTTTGGAAGTTATGAAGATATTGAAAAGAAAGTTAAAGGAGGCTGGCATGCAGTGATTCCATTTATCCCCCCGAAATTGGCTCCATGGATCGAATTCGGCAATGATACGGTCATCCTAAAGCCAGGAGCCCCGGAAGAAGTATTGCCTTTGTATGACAAATTGAAATCGCAATTAGAGAAAGACGGGCAAATGACATTACGGAAATCATAAGCGGCACTCTCAATAATTGAGGGTGTCTTTTTATTTGGGCTCCGGCTGAGACTGCCGGGGCCTCTGCTCGTTGGCCGGAGCATCACGGCCGCCCGCGGCGGGGTTGCGCCATAAAAACCAATTGGGAGTGTGTCACGATGGATTTGAAAGAACTATTAGGCGAGGAACTGTATAACCAGGTCGTTGCAAAGGCGGGTGATAAGCACAAAATCGCGCTTGTTTCTGATGGTTCATGGATTCCTAAAGAAAAGTTCAACGAGGTAAACGAGGCCAAGAAACAGGCAGAGGATACCTTGAAGGACCGCGATAAGCAGCTCACGGACCTGAAAAAGTCTGCTGGCGACAACGAGGACCTTAAAAAGCAAATCGAGACGCTGCAGGAAACAAACAAAAAGCAATCCGATGAGCACCAGGCGAAGCTGAAAGACCTTTCCGTCACATCTGCTATCGAAAAAGCGCTCAATGGTGCTCAGGCAAAATTTCCTGAGCTGCTGCTTGGGAAGATCGACAAAACGAAGCTGGAGCTGCTGCAAGACGGTACGGTCAAAGGTTTGGAGGATCAGATTACCGAGCTGAAAACGAGTTATAAGGACTTGTTCGCAGAGAAACAACCGCCAAGCACAACATTTAGAGGCACGAACCCTGCCGAAGGTAGTGGCGGCGGCGGTGCCCCTTCGGCACAATCGATCATTGAACAAAACATTTTAGGAGGACTATAGGATATGGCTATTCCCAACATTTTAGAATACGCGAAGATTTTTCAAACGGCGCTGGATAAGCAGATCGTAGCGCAAGCAACATCCGGTTGGATGGAGCCAAACGCTGGCCTTGTTCAATACAGCGGCGGTAATGAGGTCAAGGTGCCAAAGCTGACTATGGATGCAATGGGAAATTATGACCGTACAACAGGTTTTGTGGACGGCGCTGTAACGT
>NZ_JBYLHY010000059.1:0-20915 GCF_057749925.1 Paenibacillus sp. sgz302191 | reverse complement strand
TAACACGCCTAGATGATCTGACCATTAGAATAGGTTTTTTTATGCAAAATTTCAACATTAATTTACCTTTTTTGTTAAATAACATTTAAAAAATATGGTTTGTTACATTTGTTTGCAAAGCTAGTGGTACATTTGCAGGAATTTCCGAGCAGAGCGCATCAAATGTGAAAATACCTGTATTTTTGCAGGCTTTTTGTACCTTAGCGCTTCAGTGACGCCTAAGCGAGCAGCTTTTAGGGCGGTGTCTACCGACTGCCGGGGCTTCCGCCGAACCAGGTGATGGAAACGTCCGGGCACCCCGCCCTTTTTCGCAAGTCGGACTGTTTAGTTTAGACGCCTGTGCCGTTTCGGCGAATGGGCTTGCCACTGAACTCGGCCGCGAAATCTATCCATCACATTGCTTGCCTCACATAGTACACTCAAATTATCTGTAATGCAAAAAAAGGAATTCAAGGTCAAGTATACTTGGTTCCTTTTTTTGATCCGTTCGGTTCTTCAACCTTAAATCTGGTCGATCCACTACGGCATTCATTTTGATTTCCAGAACTTTAACGCTGCTTGTAATCTCATTTTTTCGTTAGTCTCTTCCAATTCCAAAAGATTGCCGGTTTGCGCATCAACCCAGAATTTGAATGTAGTTGGTCCCCTTCTAAAACGGCCGATTACCCGGCGGTTTTAAGAGCACGGAAAAGCAAAGCAAGGCAAAGATTCCCCACTTTGCTGTAAGCTATTGGCTGTTTTTGCTGATCCAGAACGTAATGTTGTCGCCTTTGTAAGCTTTGGTTCCTGCCGGCGGGTCCTGTTTGAAGACGGAACCGTCGGCTTTGTCGCTGGCTTCCAGGTAAAATTTGTAGTGCAGGCCGGAGGACAATGCCTGACTTTCGGCATCCGCCTGCGTCATTCCTACCAGATTCGGTATGAGCACTTCCTCGGTTTGTCCCATTCCGTCGCTGCGGTTGCCTGTTCCTGCGGTCGTCTGCTTTTGTCCGAGTTCCGGCGTATGGGCCGGGGAAGGGGACGCAGTCGGTTTGGCCGAAGCGCTTGGCGGCACGGTTACGTGCTCTTTCGATTTGGCGGATGGCCACAGTGCCCAGACGACGGCCACAGCCGCCAAAAAGGCGACCGCTCCAAGGCTTAGACCGAGCCTTTTGCCGCCCGGACGGGTGGGCTCTTCATCCGTTTCGTCGTCATCCACAGGCACGGCTTCCCGAACGGGAGGAGCTTTTATTTCCTCGTTGTCGGGTTTATTTGCGTTTGCGGCCGGCAGGCCGCGAAGTTCGAAAACAAGCGACGATAAAGACGCCTGCCCCTGGGAAACGCGCTTGATCAGTTTTACCAAAGCGTCTTTTTGCTCCGGCGTCGCCATGGGGATGCGGGTTCGTTCAAGGTGCGTGTGCAGCGCTTCGAACGGGCCGGGTATTTCCGCAGAGCCTGACAACAGCCGGGTAAACAAGCGGCACAGACCGATTGCTCCTTGCGTTTGCGGTTCCCCTTCTTCCCAATAATTAATCACGGAGAGCCGTCCGTCCTCGCTCAGCCACAAATTGTCGGCGCCGATAGAAAAACCTGTAATCTGCTCTTCCATAGCATCCAGCATCGAGACGCCGAGGTCGGCAACGAGGTTGACAGCTTCCGGAAATGTCCAGCGCTTTTTGTCAAGTTCCTCGCGCAGCAGTCTGCCCGGTCTGAATTGAAGCACGATCAGCACCGAACTTTCCGCAAAAAAAGTATCAAGTATATGGTGAAATCCATCATGATTAAAGGAAGCGGTTTTTCTGAATTTTTGGATATAAGCTTCGGCCGACTGTGTGCTCCCGTATTCGGCGGTAAATAATATAACCGGCCTGCGCAAGGACACGTCTTCTCCGTAGTGCAGGTTTCCTCTATGCAATGAGAGTAATTGCGAATGAGGAACATATCTTTGTTCTATGGATTTATTCAATTTACAATCCATCCTCTCTTGACAGGGTAGTGAGTTCGGGAAACTCATAAAGTATAGAATTCGAAGCCCGCAGCGATTTTGAGTTCAATATGACCTATCATCTAGTATATATGTAAAATGAGAGGAAACCCAGCGTATTCGGTCAGAACAATTTGTAAATTTTGAGACTATTGAAAAACCGCACACTGGAAGCAGCTTGTCTGCTTCGCATCGCGCGCGGGCACCACCTGCAAACGTACGGTTTTTTTGCGACCTGATCCGCCCACAGCGAAAAATTCCTGCAAAAGTGCAGCTTTTTGCACCTCGATCCGCCTGCAGCGAAGAATTCCTGCAAAAGTGCAGGAATTTCCGCCCAAACTCCTGCCCAGCTCCCCAACGGTCGAAAATTCCTGCACAATCGCAGGTTTTTCCTCCAAACGAGCCGCTTTCAGCGAAAAAGCCTGCACTTTTGCAGGCTTTTGGTACCGTGCTGCAGGCCTTCCATACCTTTTTGCATAAAAAAAGAGCCGTTCGGCTCAGATGTGTTTTAGAACTTGATCGTCGAGAAAGGAATCCATAAGCTGACGGCGAGCAGCAGCCATTGAAATACCGTTTCGCTCATCGAGCCTGTGTCCACCGCAAGAAATTTGGGCAGAACGCGAATTTTCCACTTCAACGGCCAAAGCAGCTGCACGCCCTTCTCGTTAAGCAGATCGATAAGCGGATGCGAAGCATAAGCCGTAACGAACACCCAGAAGTACAAAGCGGGCAATGCGGAAGTAAATCCGGCCAATGCGAGGGTAAAAAGGATGGAGTGCGTAACGGTTCTGTGACGTACTTTAAGAATTTGAAGCAGCGCCGACAGCGGAAACAGCACCTTGGCCATCGTCGAACCCGGCTTGTCCACATCGGCCAAAGTACCGGCCAAACAACCGAGCAGGAGCGCGCCGGCAGCCTCCCAGGACAAAAAAGGCACGTCTTGATGAATGATTACGATTTCGGCGGCTACGAGTCCCGCCACGCTGTGCGTTTTCTGTAAAATAAAAAAGACCTCCTTAAACGGTACCTCTATGCGTAATTCGAGAACAGTATAGTCTTCGAGAGGTACTTACGATAATAGTACGTATGTTTGCCTCTCGAAGCAAGCAGCAATATGGTACGCAGCCCAAATCCGGCGGGATACGATGAAAAAAAGCTTAGTCCCATTCCTGCACAGGGCAGTAAAAGGGGCTAAGCTTTTTTGACGGAGCGCCTCGAACGGGCGCCGGTTTTAATTGAAAACATAGCGAATGAACCGCGCCGTCTTTTTACCTCCCGGTATTCTTATGAGCAGGACAGATCTGCGGCGGCTTTGTTTTTGCGGTCTTTCCATGAATTGCCCGAGCGTCATGGACTCATGAATCATGCTGATCACCTCGTGATTAGTTATTTAAAAGCGTATGCTACGGACGCTTCGTCCTATGATCGATAACGAAATTTTCTATAAATCCAGCATTTATTACATCATTTATCCGCATTTGCAACGAATTTCTCTTTATTTATTGTGATATAAATCAATTTATTATATATTTAATACATATCAAATATCGTTTGTGCGCACTTTTTTAGAGCGAGGGAGGAAAGCGTATGTCTGACAATTCTTATGTGCATTTGGCAGCCATTCACAGGTATGATCTTGGTGTCGTTATTTGCAAAAACTGCAATAGAATCATTACTTCGGTTCCGACTAGCGGTGTCGCCAAGATTTACGGCCTGTGCAATACGGCGGAATGCCGGCAAAGCGATAATGAGCGGTTTGACACGACGGGCAGATAGGCTACAATAAGGATGAGAACGAAGATTTGGGGAGGGAAACATTATAGAGCTTACATCCCGCCAAATGGAAATCATCGAATTGGTCAAACAGCATGCCCCGATTACCGGAGAGCGCATTGCCGAGATGCTCGGAATCAGCCGTCCTACGATTCGGTCCGATCTGGCTTTGCTTGTTATGCTCGGATATATCGATGCCAAGCCCAAGGTCGGTTATTTTCTTGGAAAGGAAGCGATCCAGGAAGAATCACGGTACAAAAAATTAGACGGGATGAAAGTCAAAGAAGTTATGGGAATTCCTGTCGTTTTGCGTGAAACGGCAACTGTCAGCGATGCTGTGGTTTCCCTTTTTCTGGAAAATGTCGGGACCCTGATCATCGTAAATGCCAGCGGCTCGCTGGTCGGCATCGTCTCGCGGAAAGATCTGTTGAAGGTTACGCTGGGCAATGCTTCGGCCACGTCGATGCCGATTAGTCTGGTGATGACGAGGAACCCGAATATTGTAAAAGTCGGCCCAGAGGACGATGTGCTTGATGCGGCCCGGAAAATGATCGCTCATCAAGTCGATAGTCTTCCGGTCGTTAAGATGGGGACCGAGCAGGAGCAGGACGAGGTGGTCGGAAGAATTACGAAGACGACCATGACCAAATTACTGCTGGAAGCGGCTCAAGGGGAGTAAATAGGAGGAATTTGCGGGTGGAGGATAAAGTCCAAACGATTTTCGTTTGTTCGGATTCGGTGGGGGAAACGGCAAATACGGTCGTTCAGGCGACAATTCGTCAATTTAACGCCAGCCGCGTCAACATAAGACGCTTCGGGTCCGTACGAACAGAAGAAGAAATTCGCAGCATGATGGAAGAAGTCTCGCGTCTCGGAGGATTTGTTGTCTACACGCTCGTTCTTCCGGAATTAAGAGAGATGATGCGCCAAGAATCGATTCGCTTGAACGTGAGCGCGATCGATATCTTGGGTCCTGTCATGCAAGCTTTCATAGACACTTTCAAAGATTCGCCCAAAAGGAAAGCGGGCCTCCTGCATCAGATGGACGAAGATTACTATAAACGGGTCGAAGCCATCGAGTTCGCCGTCAAGTATGACGACGGCAAAGATACGAGCGCTTTCAAACATGCGCATATCGTGCTTCTGGGCGTGTCCAGAACGTCGAAGACGCCGCTCAGCATCTATTTGGCGCATAAGGGCTATAAAGTGGCCAACTATCCGCTGGTGCCGGAAGTGAAGCCGCCTGCAACGTTATTTTCCTTGAACAAGAGCAAGCTGATCGGGCTGACGATGAATGCGGAGCAGCTGATCAAGATTCGCGCCGAGCGTTTGAGAGCGGTCGGGCTTCCTTTTGGCGCCAAATATGCTTCTTTGGAAAGGGTGGCGGAGGAGATCGAATTCGCCCTGGATTTGTACAAACAGCTCGGCTGCAGCGTAATCGATGTGACGGAAAAAGCGATCGAGGAGACGGCCGGCATTATTTTGGATACGATGTAGCTCATTTGCCGGGGGGATCGTAAGGGAATGCGATGGTGAATTTCGTGCCCGACTTCACTTTGCTTGCAACCGATATCGTGCCCCCGAGGGAATGAATCACTTGGTACGAGTAGGTAAGTCCAAGTCCCGTTCCGTTGGATTTCGTCGAAAAATAAATCGAGCCCAAGCGGTTCATTTGCTCTTCATTCATGCCGATTCCATTATCCGTAATGGAAAATACGGCATTTTTTTCTGCGGGCACAAGTCTGAGCACGACTTTGCCGTCCGGCACCTGCGAACACGCCTCGATGGCATTTTTGATAAAATGGGCAAGCGCCTGCTTCAGTTCATCCGTGTGGGCCCATATGTTCACCGGGATTTCGGGGGCGGGGGCATGAATTTCAAGCTTTACGCCGTACGTACCCGCAAGCGGGCGCATCGCTTCTGCAATAAGGGGCAGCTGTCCGGAAAAGTTAAAAAGCTCCAGGTGATTTGCAGGAGGCTTGGAGACGGTGAGATACTCGGACAGGATGGATTCGGTTCGCTGTATTTCCTCCAGACTGATCTGGATATATTGCTCGATCTTTTTGTAGTTGGCGGGGTTTTTTTGAATCAATTTCAGGAAGCCCTGCACGGCCGTAAGCGGGTTGCGAACTTCATGAGCGAGAGAAGCCGCCACGTGGTTCATCGTATCCATTTTTTCGTGCAGCCTGTGCCGGATGAACATATCCTTTTCCGCAACGGATTTGCCGAACAAAGACATCAGCAGCCAAATGCCGAGCGAATTTTGCAAGGGAATGATGAAAATATGACAACCCAAATGCCGGATTATAGAGTGCGGGAAATATGCGTACGTGAGCGCAAGCGGAATCATCGAGAAAACGAGCCCGGCTCCAAAAATGACCAGCGGTTTGCGGGAAGTGGTTTTGAAAAATTTGTAAAATAAAATCGATAAAACAAAAATAACCGCCAATATGATCATAGCGATCCACTTGCCATCGCCGCCCACATAGAACCGGTAAACGGCAAATTCAACGAGCAGGATCACACCTGTCCGGATGCCGCCGTAATAAAGGCCGAAAAGCAAAATGACATAGCGGATATCGAAAAAAATCCCGTCTACTACTCTGGAAGCGAAAATCATCGATAGGAGCAAACAGACCGTGCTTGTCAGGAGAATGAAAGAACGGCTGTAATTTCTGTTTTTGTCCCGGTAGTAAATATTAAATGCGACGAAAGGAATAAGAGCAAAAAAGAGCTGAAGAATAATTTCTTTAAAAAGATTCATGTCGTCATCCCCAGTATCGACTAACTGCGCACGATTCAGTTTTCCATTTCGACGTATCCTTTCCGAATCCCTCCAATTCAAGTTCTCCCCGACAAACGGCGGGAGATGCCCCGACTCCTATGTTTTGAACCTTTATTCGCGGAAAAGATCCTTTTATAATCAGGAATAGGGATATCCTCGGAAAAGGGGCTGCATGCGGCATGAAGAGATGGAACGATTACATGCTCAAAACCAAAATGTTTGTTACGTTTTCGGCCGTCTCTTTGTTTATTGTCGTTTTGACCTGCCTTATTTTTTATTATAAAAATGTAAGCGATATCAAAACGCAGACGCTTTCGCTTTCGAATACGATAACGAGGCAGTTCAGCCGCACGGTCGAGCTATACATTCAAGACATTGAGAAGCTCTCGGCATCGATATTCGGAGATCCGATCGTTCAACGGAACTTGCTGGACCATTACGAAACCGCGAATTCGGTCGAGCAGAACAGAATCGAATTGGCGATCAACAACCAGCTCAGCACGTACTTGAGCGCGCGGCCTTATATGCAGAGCATTTTCATCTTCACGACCGACAACAGCGTCTACTACGTGTCCAAGGGGAAAAGCCTGAAAGCGAACAGCAGCCTCGGCGGCGAATCCTTGTATTTGCAAAACGAATCGTGGTACGAAATGAACGACTACACGTATAAAAACAAGTTCTTTTTGCTGCCTACCGCAAAAGAAGTTTCGGTCGCGGACGAAGGGGATAACGTCATCTCCTTTGTGCGCAACATCAACCGAATTCCGAACCGGGAAATTATCGGGTTCATGAAAATCAATATCAACGCCGATGTGTTTAAAAATATGCTGGTCCAACCGGATAGCAACGAAATCGAAAACCATATGCGCGTATTTATTATTACGGATGACGGCCATGTCGTCTACGACAACCGGAACGAACTGACCGGCTCGCCCGACATTCGGCTGGACCCATCGATTTTTAGGCGGAACGGCCGCTCCGGGGACGTCGATTGGAACGGGCGGCCGTACGTGTACACGTTCGAAAAATCGGACTATACGAATTGGAATACGATTATTCTCATTCCGAACGATTATTTGCTGTCCAAACAAAAGCGGTCGCAATATATCGTGTTTGTCGTCGGCCTTCTGGCGACACTGCTCATCGCCGTCGTCTCCTACATGCTGTCCCATCATATCACCCTTCCTCTGCGTCATATGATGAAGAAGATGAACCGGGTGGAACTGGGCGATTTCAGTCAGCGCATGGAGTTCGCCGGAAATAACGAAATCGGCCGCTTGAGCCGCATTTACAACAACATGCTGGACAGCATATCCCGCTTGATCAGCGAAGTCTACGAATCGAAACTGGCGGAGAAGAACGCCCAGCTGTCGGCTTTGCAGGCGCAAATCAATCCGCATTTTTTGTACAATACGCTCAACATTATGAAATCGATCAGCCGGATCAGGGGAATCGAGGAGGTCGCCGAAATGTCCGAATCGCTGGCCGAGCTGTTTCAATACAGCATGAGAAACTTGCAGCATCCGGTGCCGCTACGGGAGGAATTGGAGCATATTAAAAATTATATGAACATCCAGCAGCACCGCTTCGGCGGCAGGTTCGAGCTGCACATCGGCATTCCGGACGAACTGCTGCAAGCTTCCGTGTTGAAGCTGACCGTTCAGCCCTTGATTGAAAACGCGGTCATTCACGGGCTCGGCAAAATGAAGTCGGGCGGCCGCATCGAACTGCGCGCCTGCCAAAGGGAAGGTCTCCTGATCATCGAGGTCAGCGATAACGGCAAGGGCATCGAGGGCAGGAAGCTGCTGGAACTGCAAAGCCTGCTCGGCGAGTCCAACCGGATCAAGGAGCTTTACAATGAAACGGAAGGGATCGGGCTGCTCAACATCCGCCAGCGCATGCAGCTGTTTTATGGCGGGAACTATCGGATAGGGCTTTGCAGCCGTCCGGGTGCGGGAACAACTTTGAAATTGGAATTTCCGTTCATCGTACACGGGCGGACGTGACGGACGCGAAAAAGGGGAAGGGAATGGCGGCAGATGAACATTTACCTGGTTGAGGATGAAAGATGGGCGTTGGCGGAACTGGTCGAGCTGTTCAAAGCGTATGAACCGCAGCATCGCATATTCGCTTTTGAGAATGGCGAAGACGCTTTGGCGGCCGCGAGTCATACAAGCCCGCATTTGGTGCTGACGGACATCAATATGCCCGGTATGGACGGCCTGGAATTGATCGCCCGCCTGAACCTTGCGGAGCATCCGGTCAAAGGCATTATTTTGAGCGTGCACGATCAGTTTGCGTATGCACAGAAGGGGATGCAGCTCGGGGCGGCCGATTATTTGCTGAAGCCCGTCAAAAAAGATGTTTTATACAAAACGATCGACAGGGCGATTCAAGCCATCGAAAGCGATGAGAGGCAAAAGGCGGAACGCATCAACTGGTCCGTCGTGCAGATGCTGCTCGCTTCCTCTTTTCCGGAAAACGAGCTTTCCGCCGCTTTGGACCGCCGGCCCTGGTGCCTGGCGCTTCTTTTGCTGGAGAACCGGGCGTCGGCAAGAGGCTGGAAGGAGACAAGCGTCAGCAGCGGCGACATCAAACGGCCGTTCCTGGACGGTACCTTTCAGGAGCAAAGCATCCACTGCATCGATATCGACTCGCAGCGCAAGGCCGTCCTGATCCCGGCTCACGCCGGTTCCCATGCAGGGGGCATCATTGCGAGCCTCGTCTCGCTGCATCATGAGCTGCAGCAGACCGGCAACCGCGTCCATCTCAGCTACGTGTTCAAAAGGGAAAAGGAGCCCCTTCACAAATGCTTCGCTTTTGTAAACAAACAGTTGGAAGAGCATATGAAGCTTGGCGTTTCTTCGTTCATTGCTCCCGGGACGCAAGCCGCGGAAGCCGATTTGGGCGGAGTGTGGGACAAGGTCAGAGTGCTGCAAAGCTGCTTGCTGCAGGGTGGTATCGTGAAAGCCAAACAAACCGTTTATAAAATCGTAGGCGAGCTGCAGCAGAAGGACATCACCATGAAACAGCTGCTGCTGTTCGTAGGCGACATGCTGTACTCTTTGACCTACAATCTGCAATCCGCGGCGGGAGCCGATATAAAGTCCGGTCATTGGCAGGAGGATATGAAAATTTTTGAGCAAATAACGACTTACCGCGAATTGTCGGACTGGCTGGAAGACCGAATCGTCAGCTTGTTTTGCAAGCACGAGCCGAAGGAATTAAAGCCGAAAAGTCTCGCTCCCGTCTTGATGAATTGGATTCACAACAATTATCAGCGCGATATTTGCTTGCAGCAGTTCGCCGCCGAGCACCATGTCAGCCTGAGCTATTTGTCCAGACT
Source organism: Paenibacillus sp. sgz302191 (assembly GCF_057749925.1). Taxonomy (NCBI): domain Bacteria; kingdom Bacillati; phylum Bacillota; class Bacilli; order Caryophanales; family Paenibacillaceae; genus Paenibacillus; species Paenibacillus sp. sgz302191. The sequence goes on along the minus strand of NZ_JBYLHY010000059.1, from coordinate 11,051 downwards.
GTTCAAATCCCAGACGGGCTGCACGTTCTCCGAATATTTGATCCGCTACCGCATCGGCAAAGCGCAGACGCTGCTGACGGAAGGGGTTGACCGGCTCGCCGATGTCAGCAGCCTTGTCGGCTACGAAGACACGAAACATTTTAGCCAGCTGTTTAAAAAAATAGTCGGCGAAACTCCCGCAGCTTACGGAAAACGCAAACAAGCCCCTTTTTCATAAATAACCCGTAAGCGCCCCGCGTCAGAGGCGATAACCACAATCTGCCCGGCTGCACGAAGAAAACCTGCAAAAATACATGAATTTGCGTTCTTGATCGCTGGCCACGAACAATTCCTGCAATTGTGCAGGTTTTTCCCTACCACGATGCCTCCCTGCCCAATATGTTCTGTTCTGCAACCTCACAAGGAGAGGTAGCGCCCGGAAAAAGCGGCTGTCCCTCAAATTAGGGTTCCCTGTTTCCCGTAGCCCTAACCGAGTGTCGCGAAAAACTTGCCCTTTAGTACAACGCGGCTGTCGATTTATGCCGACAGCCGCGTCTCTTTTGCATATTCAACTATCTAGTCCCGTTAGTTGAAGTTATAAGGTTGGCCTTTTCTTACTTCATTATGCATGACTAGTTGACAATTGACTTAGAGTCACTTATAATTGACTCAAAATCAATTATTTGTATGGAGGTTTTGTTTATGAGTCAAAAAGTTGTTTTGATTACAGGTGCATCTTCCGGCATAGGTAAAGAAGCAGCCATCGAGCTAAAAAATAAGGGTTTTACTGTTTATGCAGCCGCCCGGCGCATAGATAAAATGCAAGATCTCGCGGCAAAAGGGATTCATCCAATTTCTTTGGATGTAACCAATGACGCATCCATGATTCAATGCGTTAATGAGATTCTAAAAAAAGAAGGCAGAATTGACGTCCTGATCAATAATGCAGGATATGGTTCGTATGGAGCAATAGAAGACGTTCCAATGGAAGAAGCCCGGCGTCAAGTAGAAGTGAATGTATTCGGACTTGCGAGAATGATCCAGCTTGTGGTGCCGAGTATGAGAAAAAATAAATTCGGTAAAGTTGTTAATGTTTCTTCAATGGGAGGTAAAATTTGGACGAATTTCGGTGGCTGGTATCATGCGACAAAGTTTGCGGTGGAAGGTCTTTCAGATTGCCTTCGCTTGGAGTTGGCACCGTTTGGCATTGATGTCATCGTGGTGGAACCAGGCGGAATCAAAACGGACTGGGGTATTATTGCCGCTGAGAATCTAAAAAAAGTATCTGCCAAGGGGCCGTATGCCCAGGCCGCCAGTAAAGCAGCCGATGGCATGATCAAAAATTATACGGGCAATCAATTGTCAAAGCCTGAACTAATTGCACGCACCATTGGAAGAGCTGTAACAGTTAAAAGACCGAAAACACGATATCTTGTCGGTTTTATGGCAAAGCCTATGGTGTTCATAAAAAATGTTTTTGGAGACCGCGCTTACGACAGAATTATCAGAATGTTCGGTTAATAAGGGTGGAGATGATGCACTCACGATAAACATCGTGGCTCTAGAGTTCAATTTTGACTCCAAATCGATAATGGAATAAAATTAATCGAAATGGAGTGATGAGGTTATGGCAAAACGTGCAATGACTCCTGAAGCAAAGGCTTTAAAAGCTCAGGCTATTCTTGATAAAGCGTCTGAAATGTTTCTTTCATCCGAATACGAAAAAATTAAAATGTCCGATATTGCCAAGCAGATGGGCATGTCTAATGGCATTCTGTTTGTGTATTTTAAAACTAAAGAGGCTTTGTTCTTTAGCCTGCTTTGTCGAGAGTATGAGAAAAGAGTTGCATGTCTGACCGAAATGGCGAAAGAAACGCCAATCAGGAATTTCAATGATTTCCAAAATCTTGTCATGAATGAGCTTACAGAACTGGTTGACGATAATCCCCTGTATATAAAACTGGAATCCATGCGTACGGCTGTATTTGAAAAAAATGTAGACGCGGAAACAATGTTAATCCAGAAACTGAATTTATATAAGTTAATGACGGATTTGGTGTTCATAATTTGTGAAAATAATGCATTAACTCAAGAGGATGTAATGGAAATTCTTCAAATGGAGGCATCGATTATTACCGGATGCAAACTATCTGCCACCTTGCCTGCGGAGGTTATTGACATTATCGAAAAGAACGGACTGCATGGACTCAAACGTGACTTTAAGCAAGATGTTATTGCAACAATGAATCATTATCTAGAAGGTTATAGTAAAAATCGAAGGTATTAAACATAATTACTTTTGAAATCCACGCTGCTGCGTGGTTTTTTTGCATATCTTAATCTTCTTTTCAGATAAAGCTTTACAAGCGTTTTTGCTAGTTGAAGTGGTTAGTAATTTCAATATTATCCTTTAGTGTTATGGACTTGGAATCATACAGTTTCAATTTTTCTAATAATTTCGGTTTAATTCGTCTTTCGAAATTATCATTCCAGATAAACATGTTTCTAAATATTTTAAAGGATGGTCTATAGTTTGATTTTTCGATTCTGAGTAACTGCAATATAAATCTTCTGACTATTCGATAATTTCGTTTGGAATAGCCGGTATCTAAAAAAATGATCAAGTCAGCATTATTAAAACTCGGGAACACCCATTCGTTGTAATGAGCACCCTCAATAATCCAAGCATCGGACTGAATACATGTACTCAATATGTGATCCCGTTCTTCAATAGTTCTTTTAATGTCGCTTGGATTGCTTCGCTTCCATACAACATTATCCAATTCGTAATGTGGAATTTTCAATTTCAAAGATAGGGTTCTAGCTAAAGTTGTTTTACCGCTGCCAACGGAACCTATAATATGAATTTTTCTCGGAGCATCCATGTTCAATTCGATCATCAACTTTCCACATATAAGTTTTTAGAACATAATTCCTCACACCCTTTTCCATATCCTGCAATAGCATTAATCTGCCAGTTTGTTGAACGAAGTCTGACGGCAACGCAAATCGGCGATGGATCGGATCCACCGCCGCGCGCTATCGTCATCCGAGGCTTTCTTTTTTTAAATAGAGCATTTTAAAATATTCAATATAATAACCTGGAAAATCAATAAAATTAATAATTGAATTAAAATAATTAATTTTATGAATTTACAAATTGAATATTTTGATTTATAATTTAAAAAAAGAAAGGAGTAGAGTATGAAATATCCCATCATCACACAGTGTCCTGTATGCGACCATCCGCTGCACGCCGTCAAACTGGAATGCGGACATTGCCGGACGACGATTGAGAACACGTTTGAATTATCAAAGCTGGCTCTACTCTCGCCCGAACAGCTCCATTTTGTGATCACCTTTCTAGTGAACAGGGGCAACATAAAGGAAGTGGAGAAAGAGCTCGGCATATCTTACCCGACGGTGCGCGGCAAGCTCAATGATATCATTACGGCCCTCGGATACGATACGCGGAAGAAGCCGGAAGTCGATGAGAAGAAGGTCATTTCCATGCTGGAGAATGGCGAAATCACCGCGGATGAAGCGGTCAAAATGTTGAAGGATGAATAAGGAGGAAGAAACGATGAAAGAAGAAATCAGCAAAGTGCTGTCCATGATGCAGGAAGGCAAAATTGATTCAGACAAGGCTTCGGAGTTGATTGCTGCGCTAAAGGAGAAGCAAACGGCTCATACATCGCAAGCCGTGCAGGTGCTGGGGAAACCCGACTATTCGAAGAAACTGTCATCGGCATCCGGCGGTTATTTAGACAAAACGTTGAAAATACGGGTAACATCCCAAGAAAACGATAATGTCAACATCAATTTGCCGATTAAACTGGTGAAGGCTGTTCTCGGAGCGGGGCACAGCATCGCGTCCAATATTCCGCAGGCTGCGAAATATGTAAAGGATATCGATATCGACCTGCTGATCGATGCAATCGAGAACGAGCTTGACGGGCAAATCGTTGACGTCCGATCCGGTGAAAAGGATACCGTCACCGTAGTGATTGAGTGATGGGTCATGATGATTGTGAAGGTTAAGAGCAAGGAGTACGCTTTTACGATTCCGGTCCCTTATGCCGTATTGCGCATGGGGAGTGGTATCCTGACTTCCAATTTAGTCCAGCGCAAAATGAAGGATTGGCTGAACAAGCACGGCGGACATGAGGGTGGGTACTCGAGCCGGAAGCATGATTTCGATTCGGGCAGCATCCGGTTCGGGATTGAACTGGTGCTGTCGCTTCTCGAAAACCGAAACACGAAGCAAGCGATCAGGCAGCTCATCAAGGAGTTGCAACGTTGCAAAGGGACGGTTCTGGTCGATGTCCAGGCTCAGGACGGCACGGAAGTGTTGATTAAATTGTAGGCGAAGCTTTCATTTACGATTTCTCTGGTGCCGACTTTACTGGTGCGGTAATCAAAATCGTGCCTCCATGACCACAGAAGCGACATTTTCCGTCGTAAAATCAACGCGCAGACGTAGATGGATCGCCGGATCTGTCCCCTTTTCGTTCAACAAAGACCAAGCGGTCCATAACAGGGATGAAGAAAGCGAGCTGAACGCTCTAGTCATTTCAACCGATCCAAAATAATGGAGACGGCACCCTCGATTCTTTCCCGCTTGGATTTTGCCCGCACCATGACGTTGATTCCATGAAAGGAGACGGTGAGAAAACGTGCAAGTTCCAGGGACTCTGTTTCGGTTTGGATAGAGCCATTGCTTTTTCCTCTTTCGATCGCATGGAAAAAAGCAAGCTCGACATCATCAAAGTCGCTTTCGACCAGCTTCTGGATCATCTTGTCATGCGGAGCCAATTCGATCGCACCATTGGACGTCATGCAGCCCAATGGACTGCCGGTACCGTCAAAGAGCGCATGTAATGCAGATTCAATCCCCCGGTAAACGTTCGCGTCGCTCAAATGATCCATTAACCCCTTCATACGTTTGGTCCGGTAGATCTGGAATGCTCGAATAAATAGATCGTGCTTGCTGCCGAACGTTTCGTATAAACTGCTTTTACTGAGCCCCGTCGCTTGTAACAAATCGCTTAGAGACGATGCTTCATATCCTTTGGCCCAAAATAGAGCCATTGCTTTTTTTAAAACTTCGTTTTCATCGAAATTGCGCGGCCGTACCATATGTGTACCCCCTCCCGAACATATTATATACATGCCGGACCAGTAAGTACAGAACATGTAGTTGTTTCAATAATACTGCTCTACAGCGGAGCGCTGCCTTCAAAAATGCCTTGAAGAGGCTTCTCCGGCATCATTCCGGATAGCCTCTCCTTCGCATCGATTCGCCAATGCCTTAACCTTCCGTACCCTCTTCATCCACCACTTGGAACCAGCCAGGTATACTCATGATCCTGCCCCATATTCCGTCGGGAATCGCAAGTTTCTCCTGCGCGGAACGCGAAAGCGTCGTTTTGATTTCCTCCTCCCGTCCGTTTTGGACCAGGGCTACCCATTCCGGATTAATAATCATGGCATGGCCAAGCGAGATCAATGGAACGCCCGTGCTCAGAGCTTCCACGACATCATCGGGGGTCCACAGTCCTCCGACACCGATAACGGGGACGCGGTCGCCGACGAGTTCCTGCACCATCACGATTCGCGGCTTTGCGATCTTGTCGTCCGTTCTCGGACTCTGCCAGAAGTGTTCCACGGAAAGATGGATGTAATCCAGGTTTTGTTCCGCCAGCACGTCGACAAAATGAAGCGTATCGGCCATGGTGATTCCCGGCGTTTCTTTTTCCTCCGGCGAAATGCGGTACCCGACTGCAAATGGCGACGTTGCATGCGCCGCAACGGTTTTTTGGACGCGTTTCACGACTGCGAGCGGGAAGGCCATCCGATTTTCCAACGTTCCACCCCACTTGTCTTCCCTTCGGTTCGCATGCGGGGAAAAGAACTGATGGATCAGCAACCCGTTGGCACCGTGAATTTCAACCCCGTCAAAGCCGGCTTCGATTGCCCTGCGGGTCGCCTGCGCGAACTCTTCGATCGCCGTTTCGATTTCCGCTTCCGTCATCGCCTTGGGGACGGCCGCTCCTTCACGCTCTGCCGCGATCGTACTGGGGCTCAGCACATGACCGCTTGGAACCATCGCCGGATTGCTCAGCCGACCGCCATGATAAAGTTGCACAATCGCTTTGGCCCCGTGTTCCTGAATGACAGCCGCCAGCTTTTTCAATCCGGGCAGCAGCTCGTCGTGATCGATGCCGAATCCATGTTGGATGAACTTTCCGTTTTGCGACACGAGCGCGCTAGCTGTAATGATAGTGCCAGCTCCTTGAGCGCGAGCCCGATAATAAGCCAGTTCTGCATCCGTTACTTCTCCGTTTGGACTGGATGCCCCAATGCCCATCGGCGCCATCATCACCCGATTGTTTAACCTTACGCCCGAAGGCAGACGAAACGATGCAAATAGAGGCTCGTATTGAGCATTCATGTTCCATTCCTCTTTCCCGTGTATGTTTTTATTGCGGACCTAATGGTCCATAATAAACAAAAAAAGCAAGAAGCTTGTCCGTGCATTTTAGTTATGGACGCATCGGTCCATAATGAAGAAAACACATCGTCTTCATCGAAGTTCCGCGGGCGGGCCATACGGATGTCACCTCCTGGTCCTAGTATACCCATTCTGAACCGATAAGTCCATAACCTAAATCGGTACGGATTCTTGTCGGGCTTATAATACTTGATTAGCTCTATGTTTGCCTGGCCGTTTGGCGTCCGCATGAACACAAATGCCGTTTTAACGTCTTAAAGCCCAACGATCTGATCCCAGCCACTAAAGTTGCTTGTCGAAGTTCAAAAAGAAAATACGCCCCCCTAAAAAAGACAAGGACACAGGTAGTGCCGCATGGACGCGTGAATTAGACTTAGAGTTATGGAAACGCATACATGAGCTGCCCGGGAAAACGGGTAAAAGTACAGGCATGCGGTGTCCACGCGAGAACAAAGGGGAGGATGTTATGGGAATGAGTCCAAAAAGAAGCAAGACGAGTCAACTCGCTGCTTGCGCGCTGCTGTCGCTGGCCATGCTGGCGGGATGCGGCGGCGGCGGTGCGGCGCCTGCGCCTGCATCAAGCGGCGGTTCCGCTGCGCCGGGCGCAGCCCCAACCACCGGGAGCGGCTCGAAAGAAATGCCGCCCGCAGGCAAGACGACCATCAAAATGATGGTCAGCAACACGGGCACGACGCTTGAAACGCTCAAAGCCGTAGCTGCCGAAGCCGAGAAAAAGCTGAACATCGCTATCGACTGGGATATTAAACCGGGCGGCACCGAAGGCGACAACCTCGTCAAGACGCGCCTTGCGACCGGCGACATGTCCGACCTGCTTTCGTACAATTCGGGCTCGCTGCTGCAAGCGATTAACCCGGAGAAAAATTTCGTGGATTTGACGAATGAGTCCTACATGGTGAACGTCATGGATTCTTTTAAATCGACGGTGAGCGCGAACGGCAAAGTTTTCGGGGTTCCCGTCGGGTCGTCCGCGGTCGGCGCCATGCTTTACAACAAAAAAGTGTACGCCGATCTCGGCTTGTCAGTCCCCAAAACGTGGGAGCAATTCATGGCCAACAACGAAAAAATTAAAGCGGCAGGCAAAACGGCGGTCATTTCCACCTTCAAAGATACGTGGACTTCGCAGCTGTTCGTGCTGGGCGATTTTTACAACGTCCAGACGGCGGTTCCAAACTTTGCGGCGGACTATACGGGCAACAAGGTCAAATACGTCACGACGCCTGCGGCTCTCCGGGGCTTTGAAAAAATCGAGGACGTCTACAAAAAAGGCTACATGAATAAAGATTTTCTCGCCACTACGTACGATACCGGCCTGAAAATGCTGGCCGAAGGCACAGGTGCGCATTATCCGATGCTTTCTTACGGCGTCGAGGCCATCAGCAAATCGTATCCCGATAAAGTTAACGACATCGGCATATTTCCGATTCCGAGCGACAGCGCCGACATCAACGGTTTGACGGTATGGATGCCCGGAGCTCTTTATATCAACAAGGAAAGCAAAAAGCTGGATGCGGCGAAAAAATGGATAGCCTGGTTCGCATCCGCGGAAGGCCAGGCCGTATATTCGGCGGCGGCGAAAGCTACCGGCCCCTATGTGATCAAAGGCGTGGAACTGCCCAAAGACTCGTTCCAGGCGATCAAGGACTTGCAGCCGCTGTTCGATTCGGGGAAAACGGCTCCGGCGCTGGAGTTCCTGTCTCCGGTCAAAGGGCCCAGCCTGGAAAATATAACCGTCTCGGTAGGCAGCGGCATCAGCACGGCGAAGAAAGGCGCGGAAGACTACGATAAAGACGTGCAGAAGCAGGCGCAGCAGTTGAAGCTTCCGGGGTGGTAAAGAAGAAGGGGAGAATCCGATGACGAGATCATACGCGAAGATGTACTCGTTCGCTTTTTTATTGCCGGCCGGCATTATTTACTTCGTGCTGTATTTGCTGCCTACGGTCTTGTCGTTCTTTTTCAGCATGACAAGATGGACGCTGACGGATTGGGAATTTATCGGACTCGATAATTATGTCGCCTTTTTTTCTGAGACGTCGCTCAGCATCGGTTTTAGAAACACACTCGTTTACGCGGTAGCGACCTGCGGGCTGAAAGTGCTGCTCGGCTTGCTGCTCGGCGCTTTTCTAACATCGCGGATATTGTTTAAAAGCTACCTGCGGTCGGTCGTTTTTTTTCCGACTTTGCTCAGTACGATTGCGGTCGGGATCGCTTTTTCCACGATGATGCATCCTTCGCAGGGGGTGATCAACACGGCTCTCGCCGGATTCGGCATTACCGGTCCGGATTGGCTCGGGGACACCAGGCTTGCCCTTTTGTCGGTGGCAGCCGTCGATGTCTGGAAAGGCGTCGGCATCGCGACCGTAATTTATATCGCAGGCATTATGGCGATCCCCCAGGAGTACTATGAAGCGCTGAAAATCGATGGCGGCAGCGCCAAGTCCGCCTTTTGGCACATCACCCTGCCGTTAAGCCGGCCGGCGATGAATTCGGTCATCATCCTGGCGTTCATCGGCGGCCTGCGCTCCTTCGACTTGATCTGGGCGATGACGAAGGGAGGGCCGGGCTTCACGACGGACCTGATCGCTTCGATCATTTACAAGCAGTATCAGGCCGGCTTTTACGGCCTTGCCACGGCGGGCAATGTCATCCTGTTCATCGGCGTATCGGCGCTTGCGTTTCCGCTGTACAGGTTATTGACCAAAAGCGAGGTGGACTTATGACCGCAAGCATGAGACGGATTGCGATCGGGCTCACGGCGCTATTGCTGACGACACTGATTTTTTGGATACCGTTCTACTTCGTCATTATTACATCGTTGAAAACCAGGGCCGAAGCTGCGGAAATGTCCATGGCCTGGCCGACATCGTTTCATTTCCTGGCCAATTACAAGGAGGTGCTGACGGCTTCGGACAACATGCTGCTCCGGGCGTTTTACAACAGCACGCTCCTTACCGTTTTGTCCATCCTCGTGCTGGTTGTCGTCAGCGCCATGGCCGGGTTCGTTTTGCAGCGCCGAGAGGGAAGCAAAGCTTCGCCGGCGATCAATTTCGTAATTCTTGCGGGCCTGATGATCCCGCCGGCGATCGTGCCGACGATCTGGGTGCTGAACACGATCGGCATGTTCAAAACGCTGGCCGGCATTACGCTGGTCGAAGTGGCGCTGCACTTCCCGTTTGCCGCGGTCCTGTACAAGGCTTTTACAGCGACGCTTCCACGGGAAATCGACGAGAGCGCTTTTATGGACGGGTGCGGGGGGACCCGGTTGTTTTTCAACATTATTTTCCCGCTGTTGAAGCCGGTCACCTCGACGATCGTCGTCCTTACTTCCATCGGCGTTTTCAACGACTTTGTCAATCCGCTGTATTTTTTCCCCGGGTCGGAAAATGCGACAGTGCAGCTGACGCTTTACAATTTTACGAGCATGTACAACACCGACTGGCATTTGCTGTTTGCCGATATTGTGCTGATTTCGCTGCCTCCGCTCATCTTGTTTCTATTCTTCAACAAGCGGATTGTGGCGGGCATGACAGCCGGGGCGGTGAAGGGCTGACGAGGAGGAGCGGATGTGGGGCCGGCATGCTGCGTTGGAATGCCGCTCGCGCATGCACGGGAACGGGGCTGCCAGGGGAACGGCCGCTATGACGTGGCCGGCGTCATCGCGAATGGTGGCAGCCATCGAAAATGCTGCCGCCGGAAGCGGGGCAGGACCGCCCTCGCCACCGCCCCGTGAGCTGTGGGCTGCGGAGGAAAAGCGCCACCGCCCCGTGCGCAGTGGGCTGCGTGAAGTAATGCGCCACTGCCCATGTACCGCGGGCTGCGTGAGGCGATTGGTGATACGCGCCACGTCCCCCGCAAGCGCTATGCTACCGCAAGTGGCTGAAAGCACATTGCTTCCGCAAACCGCCAAAAGTGCCACGTATCCACAAAACTCGCTCGCTAGAGGCACACATTTACTTGGCAGGCGAAGAAAACCTGCAAAAATGCAGTTTTTTGCTCGTAGATACGCTTGTGGCGAAAAATTCCTGCAAATGTGCAGGCTTTTTAGCTCATATGCTGACTCAGGCCCGTTTTAACCGGAAATTCCTGCACATTTGCAGGTTTTTCCCAAAAACGGGCCGCTGCCGTGGAAAAAGCCTGCACTTTCGCAGGCTTTTCGGGTTGCCAAGCCGTTTCAACGATGGCCATGCCATCTTTTTGGCGGCTAAACGAAACATGTTGCGAACGCAGCTCCCATCGCACGGTGTGGTGTCGCATGAGGGTGTTCAACCACATGCAATCCCTTCCAGCCGCCTAAATAGAATGTCGTGATTCTTGCTCGGGCACACTGGAAAGCGCAGCTTTTTCAACGGAAACCGCCTGTTTGGGAGGAGCAGCTTGCTATAGTGTGGGAGTATCTTCGGGGCTTGAGCCAAACCAATGTTGTCAGGTTAAGCGGTTATAGCCCCCGCCGCTTGGTCTTCGTGAATTTGTTAGCTTTTGTCTGTTTGTTCCGTTTGAAAGAGCGATCCTTCACTATGGGGACGATGTTGCGCTGAAGCTC